>NZ_JAEPPI010000003.1:510893-810893 GCF_017641085.1 Gracilimonas sp.
AGCACATCCGAACGACAGAGAAACGATAGCGATGAGGGCGAAAAGAGATTTAACAGATTTCATAACAGTAATGGGTTTTTGGTTAAAAATTGGGTCAAGTACAAGAGTTCCTTGAACTCTGTTTGTTACAATTTTATTTAAAGTCAATTTTTAAATTAAAAAACATACATATACTCCAGTAAAAGAGTGTTTTTTAATCTATTTGTTACACATATAATCTAATTTTTAATATTTATAGCCGCCACTAAAAGATTAAAAAGGATTAATAATTCAAAAAAAATCACTTATTATTGAAGCTGTAAACATTTTGACGGATTATATGATGTGGTAATCATATGCCGGTTATCGCATAAGGAAAAAGGCACAAAGAGTGCTGAAAATTTTAATTAGTGGTTGGTTAGTTTGGCACAACTCAGAGTTGATTATTCAGAATTAGTAGAAGCGCTCCAGAAGGGGAATGATGAAAAAGCCAGTGAGCTTTTATCGGAAGTGATACCCAGGCTTGAGGATTATCTTCAGGTGGTAATGAGTGCTGAAGCAAACGCTGCAAAAGAATGTGTTCAGCAGGCCTTCCTGGATGTGTTTGAACAGGTCCGAAAAAACAACATCAAGAACAGTAAGTATATTTTCAGTTACCTGATCAAAGCCTGCCGGCACGAGTATCTTCGCTATGTGAAGCGGCAGCATAAGTTTAATTATGACGATGAGGCTTTTAATGAAGTGTATGAGCCTGAAGAGCAGTTCAAGAATCTACTGGATAAAGAACGACAGCGTATATTAGAAGAATGCCTGAGCGAGCTTCGTAAAAAATCGCGTGAATTTATCGAGTATTTCATGGATAAGCCCGATGCCAGCACAGATGATGCCGTTCAGGAGTTCGACCTCTCTAATGCTAACGTGCGTACGCGCAAGCACCGAATTCTAAGCCGCCTACACCACTGTTATAAGCGTAAGTCCAATCAATAGGTTTAGAAATTAATTCTAAATCCCGAAGCAGTAACATTTATACTTTCCGTTAATTGTATCAGATCTGAAGTGATGGGGCTGTGTAAAAAATATAGCACCAGGTCGAAGACAAGCAAAAATCCACCCTGTACGATTAATGATTTCCCATACCCTTCAAGTCGGGAGGACTTCTTTCGTATTCCCCGTTCCCATAGCCAGGCTCCGGTTGACATATACCCCACATCTAATCCGGTGTTTAAGAGCAGGAACTTGTCCAGTCTCTGAAGTTCATTTAGAGACTGAGTGTAGCTGAGCGAGGCAACATCAATTTGGGAAATACTATAAAGAGCAAAGCCTGCAATTCCCGCGTTTACAAGATTCCATCCTGCATTCATTTGATGGAAATATTTAGTTGATTTCTCGCTCAAAAAATACCCTGTTGAGCCGGATAAAATGTTCAAAGTTGCCCAACTTCCAAGAAAAATCATTCCTTTTTTTTGCAAATCATATGATTTTTGTGCGTGGAATTGAGCATCAAAAGTGCTGTTTTGTGCGTGTAACATTTCGGGTGAAATGAGAAAAAAGGCTCCCAAAAAAAGAAAAATAAAAGGCAAAATTTGCTTGTAACACATTTTTAGTGAAGGCTAAGAATTGACGGGTATTTGTATTATCTCCTGCTCAACAATCGCAAAAACAGATTCATTCTGTGCGGGATTAATTCTGTAACTGCCGGTAAAACTTCCAAAAGCAGGGAGTAAGGCAGCTTGTTTGCCAAAGTAAAAGCAGGGTACGTAAAGGTGTTGACGTGCTTTCCCTTTGAGCTTAACGGCCGGATGAATATGCCCGGATATGCAATAGGAGTTCGAGTCCTGATTTTCGGATTCATCATGGAGGAAAGTAAATGGAGAAGCGTGAAATTGGTTCACACAATTCAACCCCATCTTTTCATATTCAATACCGGTTAAGAGGTCATGGTTTCCGATAGTAAGTATCATTTCCGTAGCCGCATGAGCCTGCCTCCATTCTTTGAATTGCTCGATTTCGTTGTTCGATTCACTATGAAATAAATCGCCGAGGAAGACTATTTTTTCAGGTTCGATCTTCTCAACAAGTTCATTTAACCGGGAGATGTTGGACTCATTAACAGAGTTTGGTACCGCGATTCCATGTTTACGGAAATGGCCTGATTTCCCGAGGTGTACATCGGACACCACAAGCATTTTTTGTTCTTTCCAGAACAAGGCTTTTTGCGGGAGCAGCTTTAATGTTTGGCTTTTAAGTTTTAACTGTTGTGCGTTCTTGAACCTCATTTCACATGCTTTTCTAATTGCAGCTGCATTTTTTTGATGCGGTCTGTAAGTTTCTCGGAGCTAAGCTTTTCTCTAAGGCGATCTACCATAATAGGAAAAGCATAAGGAGTAAATCGCTCGGTAAGATTGAAAACAATTGTCTGTTCGGATATCTTTTTCAGGGCTTTGCGTAGCCTTACCTCGTCAAGCTGAATGCTCATCACTTCATCAAAAGCTTGTTGAATGAGCAAATGATCGGGTTCATGTTCCATAAACACATCAAAAAAGAGGCTGCTCGACATTTGAAGATGCTTGTTGGTTTTGGATTGTCCCGGAAACCCCTGAAATACTAAGCCTGCTATCTGACAAATTTCTCTGAACCTGCGCTTGGCCAACTCAGCACTGTTGATGCTGGCCATGATATCTTCCACAAGGTTATCTGCAGAAAACAGGTCATTTTCCAAAGCTGCTTCTATGGGAATATCCTGATCGGAAAGTAATTCGAAGCCGTAATCATTCATGGCAATCGAAAACGTAATGGGAGTCATCTTGGAGAGGCGGTGGGCAATCAGGGCCGACATTCCTTCATGCACATAACGCCCTTCAAACGGAAAGAAAAATACGTGGCACCCTTCACGAGAAAAAGATTTTTCAATCAGAAACTGATCTTCATCAGGTAAAACAGACCAATCCCGCTGAATCTCAAAAAGCGGCTCCAGTTTTTTAAGCTCGACATCATCATAACCACCTGAAACGGCCTGATGCATCTTTTTACGAAGAATATGGGTCATGTTAGAAGAAAGAGACATGCGTCCTCCCATATAGCTGGGAACTTTGGAAGAAGTGCCCTTTGCTCTTCGAACATAGACAGTCATGTCCTTCATTTTTATAAGCTCGAGATTACGGCCTGCAAACCAAAAGGTATCTCCAATATTAAGTTGAGCAATAAACCATTCTTCAACGGCTCCCAGTGATCTTCCGCTCATGTATTTTACCCGCAGCATGGCGTCGCTGGCAATGGTACCGATACTCATTCGGTGCCGTCGAGCAATCTTCCGGCTGGTTACTTTATAAAATCCGTCTTCATCAATCTCTACTTTTGAGTATTCATTATATCTGCTCAGCGATTTACCACCCACGGTGATGAATTGCAGGATGTCATTCCATTCTCTTTCTGTTAGGGTTTGATAGGCGAAGGTGTCTTTTACTTCCGTGAAAATTTCATCGGGATAAAATCCATCTGAAACAGCAAGAGTGACCAAATACTGAATCAATACATCATAGGGTTTGAGAACCGGGTCGCGACTTTCCATTTCATCGGAGTGGATGGCCGATTTTAAGGCAGCAGCTTCAATCAACTCCAGGGCATGGGTGGGAACAAAATAAATTCTGCTGGTGGAACCGGGTTGATGCCCGCTGCGACCGGCTCGCTGCATGAATCGTGCTACTCCTTTGGGACTTCCGATTTGGATCACGGTTTCAACAGGGCTGAAATCAACTCCCAAATCCAGGCTGGAGGTGCAAACGACCGCTTTTAAAATGCCCTCGTGCAGGGAAGCTTCAACCCAATCCCTTACCTTGCGGTCGAGCGAGCCATGATGAATGGCGATGGCTCCGGCTAAATCAGGGCGGGCTTCCAGTAGGTTTTGGAACCAGATTTCCGATTGGGCACGGGTATTGGTAAAAATTAGGGTGGAGCGGCTTTCATCAATAATCGGGAGAATTTTTGGGAGCAGTTTCAACCCCAGGTGACCGTACCATGGAAAGTTTTCCATTTCATCGGGGAGGACGGAGATGGCCTCGATTTTTTCCGGAACGTTTGCTTTAATGATGACGGCTTCTTTTTGATTAGGTCCCAGCAACACATCCTGTGCTTCGTCAAGGTTCCCTATGGTAGCTGAAATTCCCCATACCTGTAGTTCTGGACGAAGTCCTTTTAGCCTTGATAGTCCAAGCTCTGTTTGAATACCTCGTTTCGAACCCAGTAATTCATGCCATTCATCTACAATTACCGTATCCAGATTTTTGAAATGCCGTTCGCAGTTTTTTTGTGCTAGTAAGATATGTACGCTTTCCGGAGTGGTGATGAGAACTTCCGGCATCTTCCGGTTTTGCTTTTGCTTTACAGATTGAGACACATCCCCGGTGCGCCGCCCTATTTCCCAGGGAATTCCCATTTCATCAACCGAGCTTTGAAGAGCTATTTGAATGTCTTTAGCTAATGCCCTAAGCGGTGTTATCCATAAAACTTTCAGCCCGTTTTTCTCTTTCTTGCGGAACTGTTCGGGGTGTTCATCAATCCATTTGATGAGATTCGGCATAAACAAGGCAAAGGACTTACCACTTCCGGTTGGGGCATTCAGTAATCCCTGTTTACCATTAAGAAAGGCATTCCAAACCTCCTGCTGAAAGGGGAAGATATTCCAGCCCCTGGCTTCAAACCAGTGTTCAATAATTTGTTTGCCTTTACTCATCTATGTGCATAAAAAAGGTTAAATCTTCTCAAAACGAGAGTTTGACTTGATTATCCGCAAAAAAACCTTCAACATCAGCAAAATTGAATAACCAAACTGAATAAAAAATGTGGCTTAATATAAAATCGTTCGACGAGTACAAAGAGAATTTTGAGGAAAGTAAAAAAGACCGGTTGAAATTCTGGGACCATGAGGCCGGAACGTTCTATTGGCGAAAGCGGTGGGATAAAACCCAAAGCGGAAGTTTTGAAGATGCGAATATTAAGTGGTTTGAAGGTGGTAAGCTGAATATCACTGAAAATGCCTTAGACCGTCACCTGAATACCATTGGCAATAAAACGGCATTTATATTTGAGCCGAATCACCCGGATTCCTTTCGTCGAACCATCACCTATAAACAGCTGCATGAAGATGTATGCCGATTTTCAAATGTGCTGGAGAGCAAAGGGGTTGAAAAAGGGGACCGTGTTGTTATCTACATGGCGATGACCCCGGAGCTTGTAATTGCTGCACTTGCCTGTGCCCGTATTGGTGCTGTACATTCGATCGTATTTGCCGGCTTTTCAGCTCAATCACTGTCAGAGCGAATCAACGATTGCGAGGCGAAGATGCTGATTACCAATGACGGACTTCGCCGTGGCGACAAGCACGTTCCATTGAAAGATATTTCTGATGAGGCGCTGGAAAGCAGCCCTTCTATTGAAAGCGTGATTGTATGCCAGCGCACCAACCGTGAAATTGACTGGAAAGAAGGACGTGATGAATGGTGGCATAACCTGATTCGTAATGCATCCAGAGAACATGAAGCGGTTGAGATGGATGCTGAAGACCCGCTTTTCATTCTATACACATCCGGTTCTACCGGCAAGCCGAAAGGTGTGGTACACACTTGCGGAGGCTATATGGTGTACACCAGTTATTCGTTCCGTCAGGTATTTCAGGTTGGAGCCGATGATATTTACTGGTGTACGGCCGATGCTGGCTGGATTACCGGTCACAGTTATATTATTTACGGCCCTCTTTTTAATGGAGCAACCGGAATTATTTTTGAAGGAACTCCTACTTATCCTGATGCTGGTCGGCTTTGGGAGGTTGTAGAGAAATACGAGGTAACACATTTCTATACGGCACCGACCGCTATTCGGGCGTTGATGTCGTACGATATTGACTATGTGAAGAAGTATGATCTGAGTTCGCTGAAAGTACTTGGCACCGTGGGTGAACCGATTAACGAAGAAGCCTGGCATTGGTATGATGAACATATCGGCGGTGGAGAATGCCCGATCGTAGATACCTGGTGGCAGACCGAAACGGGAGGAATCATGATTTCACCACTGGCCGGAATCACCCCAACCAAACCCGGTTTTGCGACTCTCCCATTGCCCGGAGTTTTCCCGGTGTTAATGGATGAAGACGGAAATGAGATTGAAGGAAATGATGTATCCGGAAACTTGTGTATCAAACACCCATGGCCATCTATAGCCCGAACGGTGTATGGAGATCATGACCGGTATATTCAAACCTATCTGAGTACCTATAAGGGCTATTACTTTACCGGCGATGGTTGCCGCAGGGATGAAGACGGCTATTACCGCATTACCGGAAGGGTGGATGATGTGCTTAATGTTTCCGGCCACCGTCTGGGTACAGCTGAAATTGAAAATGCCCTTGATGAGCATGAGAAGGTAGTGGAAACGGCTGTTGTGGGTTATCCGCACGACATCAAAGGGCAGGGTGTCTTCGCCTTCATGATTTGTGATGAAGAAATCAAGGATCCGGAGGCGTTCAAAAAAGAGCTGAATGATCTGGTTACAAAAATCATCAGTCCCATTGCCAAGCCGGACAAAATCCAGATTGTTGCCGGATTACCGAAAACCCGTTCCGGTAAAATCATGCGCCGCATTCTTCGGAAGATTGCTGCCAATGATCTCGATAATCTTGGAGATACTTCAACGCTGCTGGATCCAAGTGTGGTAGAAGATATCAAGAAAGGCACAGCATATTAATTTCAGTAGGAACGTATCATGTGATACGTTCCTACTATTATAAACCGATTAAATAACCTGCGGGTAGAAGTAATACACTGATTATTAGAATAATCAGTCGAAACCGGGTTCTGACAAACATTGGATGAAAGAAGAGTCCAAAGGTGAGAGGTTTTTCATTGGTCATCCAGTCATAATAATGATGACGGTGAACAGAGCCCAAAGCCATGGTTACATGTCCGTGCAGGATGGTAAGCATAAAAGGAACCGCAAAGAAAAAGGCGCCGATGTACCTGAAAAGGATATCCATGCCGATTAAGCCCGCTCCAAAATAATATGGCCACGCAAAAAGCACCATCATAGGTACGGTTAGCATCCAGTTGATGATAGAAATACGTTTGTAATTCGATTCAGCTAATTCTGACATCAGGTAATTTCAAATTTGGGAGGCAATAAGCATTTCAATCTCTCGGTACGGCATGTCAAACATTTTGGCCAGAGTTT
Organism: Gracilimonas sp.; assembly: GCF_017641085.1. Taxonomy (NCBI): domain Bacteria; kingdom Pseudomonadati; phylum Balneolota; class Balneolia; order Balneolales; family Balneolaceae; genus Gracilimonas; species Gracilimonas sp. Next base: position 518,091 of record NZ_JAEPPI010000003.1, read on the forward strand.
TCTTGGTGATATGCTTTTTATAGGAATAAGTGCCGTTTCTTAGGGCTACATTTTCCCACAGACATTCCTTAACTCCACCGGCGTTTCCAATCGCTAAAATGTATGGTACCAGTACGTTATTAAGGGCGTAGGTAGCTGTTCGGGGAACATTTGCCGGGATGTTGGGCACACAATGATGAATAACATCATGCTCAGAATAAACAGGATTGGAATGAGTGGTAGGCCGGCTGGTAGCTACACATCCTCCCTGATCAATAACTGTATCCACAATTACACTTCCGGCCTTCATTCCGGCAACCATTTCATCAGTAACCCAGCAGGGCGATCGTTCACCTTCGGCCATTGCTGCACCAATGATAATATCCGCAAATTTCAGGGCGGTACTTAAATACTGATGATTGGCTACAGCCGTAATGATTCGCCGGTCAAGGGCGTTTTCAAGCCGTCGCAGAGCTGTTAAATCAGTATCCATTACAAAAACCTGTGCGCCATAACCGAGAGCTGTTCGTGCTGCATATTCGCCGGTAATGCCGGCTCCCAAAATAACCACAGTAGCAGGCGGGACCCCGGAAATTCCACCCAACATAATACCTTGTCCGCCGCTCATGCTCTCCAGGTAGTGAGCCGCAATTTGTACCGACATTGAACCCGTAATTTCATGCATCATTCGTACGATGGGAAATTCTTTGTCTTCCCCCCGGATAAACTCGTAGCCAATCCCGGTTATGGACTTTTCGGTAAGAGCTTTCAGGTAATCTTCGGTTTGGCTACCCATGTGGAGGGCTGAAATCAAAGCTTGTCCGGGTTGCAAAAGCTTGAACTCATCTTTGGTGAGCGGTGCTATTTTTAGAATTAAATCGGATTTTTTAAAAACATCATCAGGAGAGTAGGCGATTTCAGCTCCGGCATCGGCATACTCGTGATCGGGGAAGTTGGCATCCTCACCAGCTCCCTTTTCGATGAAAATTTCGTGTCCGTTTGCCTTCAAAATGGAAGCACCACCGGGAGTCAGCGAGACCCGACGTTCGTCAAAAGAGATCTCTTTCGGTAAACCAATTTTCAGGGAAACTTCACTTTTGGAACGCATGAGATGTTTCTCCAGCGTCTTCAGTCCAATCTGTTCCGTATCCAATGGTTTAATGTCCATATACCGTAGGGCTTAGGTGAATTTCGGGAAGATAGGGAATTTTAGGGAGGGATAAAGTGGGGAGTGAATTGGTGATGAAGTGATAGGGTGATAGGGTGATAGGGTGATGAGGTGATAGGGTGATAGGGTGATGAGGTGGTGAGGTGGTGAGGTGGTGAAGTGGTTAAACAAAACATCACCACATCACCTTATCACTTGCCACTTGTCACTCTCCGATTAATTCCCGGAATTTGGTTTCATCTAAAACAGGGACTCCGAGTTGATTAGCTTTATCAAGTTTGCTTCCGGCTGATTCCCCGGCTAATACATAATCGGTGTTTCCACTGACCGAAGAGGCTGTTTTACCGCCGTGCTTTTCAATGAGGTCAGTGGCTTCTTTTCTTGTATAGGTTGGGAGGGAGCCTGTAAGCACAAATTTTTTACCCTCAAATATGTTGGAGGCCAATTGCTCTTCTTCCTGTTCAAACTGAAGGCCTTTCTCGCCCAAATGTTGTACAATCGCCCGGTTCTTTTCATTGCTGAAGAAGTCAACCACCGACTCGGCTATTCTGGGTCCGATGGAATCTACATCGGTAAGTTCTTCTTCACTAAGTGACTGCAGCTTCTCCATGGTGTTAAATGCTTTGGCTAAATCTTTGGCTACGGTTTTCCCGACAAAGCGAATACCCAGCGCGTAAATAACACGCTCAAAGGGCTGTTCCTTACTTTTCTCGATGGCATCTATCAGGTTTTGCGCACTCTTTTCAGCCATACGATCCAGTTCCACAATCTGCTCTTTCCGTAAGTCATATAAGTCAGCATAGGTTTTGATCAGTCCTTCAGAAACCAGCTGATCAACAACAGATTCGCCCAGTCCTTCTATATCCATGGCATCCCGGGAAGCAAAATGCTCGATGCGGATGCGTACCTGGGGCGGACAAGTGGGGTTCACACATCGCCAGGCAACTTCATCTTCGTATTTGATGAGATCGGAGTTACAAGCAGGGCAGGTTTTCGGAAATTTGAACGGCTCACTTCGATCCTCACGATCCGGATTGACCACACTGATGACCTGAGGGATAATTTCCCCGGCTTTTTCAACCACAACGGTATCGCCTATACGAATATCTTTTCGCTGAATTTCATCTTCATTATGCAGAGAAGCCCGTTTCACAGTAGTGCCGGCCAGTTCAACAGCTTCCAGCTCAGCAACCGGAGTGATAGTTCCCAACCGGCCTACCTGCAGGGTAATGTCGTTAATAGTAGTGGTGGCTTGCTCAGCTTCAAATTTGTAAGCGATAGCCCAGCGAGGAAATTTAGAAGTCGTTCCGAGTTCTTCCCGTAAATGGCTTTGGTTTACCTTAATTACCACGCCGTCTGTCTCATAAGGAAGCTGATGGCGTAAATCATCCCACTCTTTGATGATGCTATGAACTTCATCGATAGATGCAAAGACTTCATAATATTCCGAAACAGGCAGCCCAAATTCTGCTAAAAGTTCAGCTTTACGGAACTGAGTTAAGGGATCATCTTCTTCATCCAGCAGCAAATCAAAAGCAAAAAAGCGGATGGGGCGCTGGGAGACGGCTTTGGGATCCTGCATTTTCAAAGATCCGGCGGTGGAATTTCTGGGATTGGCAAAAACAGGGAGTCCCTGTTCTTCCCGGTGCTGATTCATTCGTGCGAAAGCTTCGCGCTCCATGTAGGCTTCTCCACGAACTTCAACAACCGGAGGATAGTCACCTTTCAATGTAAGAGGGATATCGCGAATAGTTTTCACATTGTTGGTGATGTCATCCCCCTGCTGACCGTCACCGCGGGTTGCACCAAGGGCTAATTCTCCATTTTCGTATCGAAGTCGGAGTGAGGCGCCATCAAATTTAAGCTCCACCATATATTCATAATCTTCATGGCCGAGTATTTTCTTTACCCGTCCGTCAAAATCATTCAGTTCTTCCTCGTTGTAGGTATTGTCTAAGCTGAGGAGTGGGACCGGATGCTGAACCGTTTCAAAAACGGAAGAAACTTCACCCCCGACCCTTTGTGTTGGAGATTCCGGATCGTGAAGCTCAAATTCCTTTTCCAGCTGTTCGAGTTCTTTGAGTGTTTCATCAAACTCTTTGTCGCTCATAAAAGGCTGAGCATCCTTGTAATAGGCTTTGTTGGCCTGGTCAAGAAGATCACGAAGTTCGTTTACGCGTTCCCGGGCTTCTTTCTTAGTCATTTTAAATGCTGCTATAATCTGATTCTGTACACGGTGCTATCTGGTGGGCCTACGCTGAGCGGAAACTCGCTTGGGGGAGGAGCAAGGTATCGGGGCTGATCGAGCACATCCCGTGTTATCATGATTGAATTGAACGCGGAATTAAAATAATTCTGTCGCGGGTTTTCAATTACATGTCCATTGAACATCAACAATAACCGGCTGTACTGACCGCGAACAAGCAGAGTGTCACTGAAATCAAAATAGTATGACTCACCTTGCTCCATCCAAAAAGGGTTGGTACGCCAGTTCAAGTCGCTGGTCACACGAATGGGTTCAAGCTGACCGTAGGCAGCATAAACAGAGATGGTGAGCGTGTCTCCCAGCTCGATGGGTTCCGCTGGTGATGTTTGCTCATTTTCAGTAGTTGATGTTTCACCTGCTTCCGGTTCGTTATTCTCTGAGATAGCAGTGGAATCTACCGGGGCTGGTAGAATGGCATTTTGATCAGATGGTCCGGTGGTTGGCTGCTCGGTTTCTGCGGTTTCACTTTGGAAGAACGAGCCGATATCATCCCAGAATATATATCCGGTTGTGCCAAGAGCACCTACAATCACGAAAATCAGTATCATCAACCAAACCCTGGAGTCTTTACTTGCTGTTGTAAACTTACGGCCCATATCTGCCCAGTTGATCGGGTCTTCTTCGGGGGGAGGTGGAGTTCTTTTCGGCTCCTTGGGTTCCTGTTTGGGTTTCATTTCCTCAAAAGCAGGTTTGTCATCATCAGGGCTTTCAGAAGGGAGGGTGTCTTTGGGGGCTAAATCGAACTGTGATTCAGATTCGTTTTCCGTTGAGTCTCCAATCAAGCTACCTGTGTAGGAGCCTTCTTCCAATTCATCGAGCGCTTGAACAATTTCATCATCTTCAATTTTCAAAACCTTGGCATAGCTTCGTACAAAGCTGCGAACATAGGTTTTGTTCTTACCCTTGTCAGAAAATATGCTGCCATCCTCAATGCTTTTTAGTGTGCTAAGAGGAATTTTAATAGCATTTTGTATATCCTCTAATGAGAGGTTTTGGCTTTTACGTATAGAGGCAAGGTCTTTTCCCAGAGACATATAAAATAATTTAGGTCTGCTTACAAAATTATAAGAAGCTAAGTAATTAAATGTGATAGGAAAAGCAAACTTTTAGCTTTAATTGATGCGGAAAAATTATGTTGCTTACAAAATTTAAAGAGGGCGTTTTAGAGGTCTTATTTCCCAAAGTATGTACGGTTTGCGGGCTGAAGCTATCGACGAATGAAAACTTTGTATGTACGATGTGTCTAAAAGATAAATTTGAGGAAGCTTACCGGGGTGGAAAACAAGCTTCAAGCGATATCCTGCTTCCGGAAGGGATCAGCCTTCAGCATGCGCTCTGGAATTTTGACAAAGGCGGGCATTTGCAAGAGCTTTTGCATCAGCTTAAGTATAACCGGTTGATCGGAGTTGGGGAAGATGTGGGTCGCCAGCTTGGTAAAAGCCTGCTTGGTAATCCTCTGTTTGTCAATGGAATCAGGAATAAGAAGGCCTTGCTGCTTCCGGTTCCCCTTCATAAAAAGAAAAGAAGAATGCGGGGTTATAATCAGGCTTTCCATATTGCAAAAGGTGTAGCCGAGGTAACGAATCTTCATATTGTAAAGCAGGAAACGGTCATCCGGACTAAGAATACGAGTACGCAAACCGGGTTTTCTCTCGAAAAGAGAAGGAAGAATATTGCCGGGGCTTTTGAGGTTCAGAATCCCGAAGCCATTGAGGATGCCGTTTGCATTGTGATTGATGACGTGTTCACCACCGGAGCCACTACCTTTGAGCTGGCATCCAAACTGAAGAAAGCCGGTTGTAAAGAAATTATGATAGCTACGGTAGCCCAGGCCTGAAACCTTCTTTATTAAAGCCTATATTTGGACATGGAAAATTTTAAAAGAGGACGTTTTGAATGGCAGATGCTGGAGCTTCCGGATGGAATAACCACCTCCAATGGAAACTGGTATCATATTACACGGGATGGAATTGAGAAATACGTGCCGGGCTTGCTGAAAGAAAAACCCCTGGAACAAATCATTCAGGAAGCCGATGCCTGGGTGAAAAGCTCTAACGGGCTGGCACTGATGCTTTACTTCATCCTCGTTTATGCTACCGTTGATGCGTTATGGGCTTTTATAATTTCGTTGGCTGTTTATTTTCTGTGGTACTTTAATACCGGTGTGTTTGTGAATGTGATTTCCACACCGATTGCCCGCTTGCTGAATAAAGACGGATTCATCTATACCGTTTCCGGGGTATTCCTGATTGGGATTAGTCTTAACGACTTAATAGCCGGTGTCGGGATAAGCGTTGAGTTTAATGCACTTTGGTATGGATTAGGACTGTTCTTTTTGTTCAAAGTGGGGTTGTTGTCTCTTCTTATTCAATTTGTTCGAAATAAGTTCTTCGATAAACCAAAAGTCCCCAAACCGGACCGTATTCTGAATATGCTGCTCATCCGATATGGAATGAAACACGGTATTTTAACCGGGAAAATCGAGGATATGGAAAAAGAGCTTATCCGTATAGCCAATTATCATAAGGGGAAGAAGTAAGGTCGGGCGAATAGCTTTTCATTTGATCCTTTAATCTCGATCCTCAACAAAGCACTGGAATGAGGGCAAGGTAATCCCGGTCATCCCAAAAATCCTGTAAATCAAGGTTAAAAAAAGAGGGACATGGTCTACAAATACTTCTCCCGAATAATCTCTTTATGATGCAGCTCGTGGCCGGCAATGATGAAAGGGATAGAACGGACCGTAAACTCCACACCGCTGGCAGTGCCTTTCAGGGAAATCATCTCTTTGGTCATGTTCTGGAAAAGGTGAATGGTGGAAATGCGGACGGCTAAATATTCATTCGCGAGGTTGTGGATGGTCCGGCTGTTGTAATTGGAATACTTCACATAATCATCCTGCTCCATGGAGGGAAGCGGATTTGGGTCGCGGCGGGAAAAAGCCAGCCCGCGATAACTAAACACCCGTTCGGTTTCTATTATGTGGCCGATTACCTGCTTTACCGTCCATTTGCCTTCCGCGTATGCATGGAAAGCTTTATCACCGGGTATGGCATTGATAAAGGTGTACATTTCATGCATTTGAGTATTCAGCGTTTCGATAATGTTCCCCTTGGGAACGTGAGAAACGTAATCTGCATAGTAATGCGCATACTCTGAACTTGACGGGTATTCGTTATCCCAGGCTGACATGGTGTATCTCCTCTATAAATTTTAACAACCAATTATATATAGCTAAAAAAATCCCGCATCTCAATTAAGAAATGCGGGATTGAAATTAGTCAGTGAAAACGACTATTCAGGAATAGAGTGACTTTCAACCGTCAGTTCTGCAGCTACCTGCTCGTCAACATAGGTAACGACGGAATAAGCATACATAACACCGCCGGCTTCGTTCCAGTCAGAATACACGCTTTTAGCTTCCTGTCGTTGTCCGGTTTGAGGGTTCATCTCGGTATAACGGCTCATATGAGGAAGTCCGGTTTCCTGATCAAGCAGGTAAGTTACCTTAACCTGATCGTTGGTCATTCTAACAACCGCATAATCTTCTCCGTCAACGGTTTCATCACCAAGGTATTCAGCCTGAATATCCTCGTGGTTGATGGCTATGGAGAGGTAATTACGCTTCATTTCATTCAGCATAGGCTTGGCCATTTGTGGAGGTAGCTGCCGCTGCTGTCCGCCCATCTGCATGGTTCCACTTCCGTCTTTGAAGCTCATGGTCATTTGACCCTGTGGCGTTGTCAGGTTTCGTTCGGTGGAGTAATCCGCGAAGTTGGTGACCGAAGAATTTTGGATATCCATATCACCCATAGGTGTTTTCTGCGTGATTACAGATTTTTCCTGAATGGAAACCACATCACTACCCGGTTCCACCAGGGCATTGGCCATTTTTTCGAGCCATTCTTTTCCTTTGGTGGCATCACCGTCCACCACCGGTTCATCTGAGCCCGGCTCCGGAATGGTAATATCAACTTCATTTACATCACCAAATTGCTGCAGCTGATCTCCGATTTCATCTTTGTTGCCAACCACCATAATCTGCAGGTAGTCGGGATTTAAGTATTCTTTGGCAACGCGCTGAACATCTTCAATGGTTGTGTTCTTTACGCCCTCAATGTATTGATCAAAAGCATCCCCGGGCAGACCTCGGTAATCATACGACATCTGCTGGCTGAGCACTTCCTCATAGCTGTCGTACTCAAACACCGATGAGTTCAGGATTTGATCTTTGGTATCCTGCAATTCTTTTTTGGTGATGGGTTCATTCTGAAGACGGCGAATTTGCTCGATGACTGCTTCGATGGCTTCAGCGGTTGTAGAGCTCTTGGTAGATACGCCGGCAAAGAAAAATCCGGGGTAGAAGGAGTTCATGCTGTACTGACCAAAGGCCGAATAGGCGAGCCCCATTTCAGTTCGGATAACCTGCATCAACCGGCCGGAAAAACCACCACTAAGTACACGGTTCATTACCTGAATTTGCGGATAATCAGGATTGTCGCGCATACCACCCAGGTGACCCATCAGGATGAAGCTCTGGTTCACATCCGACTTGTGAGCAAAGTTGATAGTGCTTTGTGGCTCATAATCAACTTCTGGGAAATCGAGAGAGGTTTCCTCGCCGGAAGGAATGTTGCTAAAAGCTTCTTCCAGTTTTTGCTTCATTTCGGAAGCATCGAAATCACCAACCACACCAATCATCATGTTTTCAGATACAAAATGATCTTTATGGAAATTAACAATGTCTTCGCGGGTGATGTTGTCGATGGTTTCATATTCCGTTGTTCGGGCATACACCGATTCAGGACCATAAATCAGCTTCTGGAATTCGCGAACCCCTACACTTTGCGAATTGTCATTTCGCCGTGAAATGCTACTTTTGGTCTGAGTTTTTGCAAGCTCAATTTTGTCATCCGGAAAAGCCGGATTGGTAAGCAGGTCGATGAAAATGGGAAGCAGTTCATCAAAATCCTCTGCCAGCACATTCATCCAGGCACTGCCGGAAGTAAACCCAATACCCGTTTCCATACTTGCAGCTTTATTTTCAAGCAGTACGTTGAGGGAATCAGCAGGGATAGACTGTGTTCCCCCTGAGCGGATAACGGTTCCGGTAATGGAAGCCAGGCCTTCTTTTTCGGCAGACACTAAAACGCCCCCGGTTTTAATATTCACCCGTATCTCGATTAGTGGAAGCTCGGTGTCTTCCAGTAAATAGTAGGTGATGCCATTATCGGCCGTGTAAGTTTCTACCTCAGGAACCTGAAAGCTGTTCAGTTCCGGGTATTTGATCTCATCGTACTTCTTTTGTGCAAAAAGCGCAGAACTTGTGAGTGCTAACGCGAGGCACAAAAGACTTAATCTTTTCATAGTTGTAATCATCTTTCCAGCATCCATTCTTTTAAAAATTCTGTTATTGATTCGCATCTGCAACCTCCCCGGCCGGAGCATTCACAATGGAACCTACCGTTAGGTTTTCTTTCACTAAATATTTCTTCGCCACGCGCTGAATATCTTCAATCGTCACCGCTTCAAGGTCTTCAAGGTTGGTGAATACTTTTCTCCAGTCGCCTTGCAGTGATTGGGCCTGCCCAAGTCGTACAGCGAGGCCTGAGTTGGAATCAAGGCCACGAATTAACCCGGCGCGTGCATTGGTTCGAACGCGATCCAGTTCTTCCTGTGTGATTTCACCGTTCTTGATTTTTTCCAGCTCCTCGTAGATGGCAGTTTCGAGAGTGTCGGTGTCATAGCCGCGGTTCGGTACGGCTAACAGGGCGAACATGCTCTCATATTTGGTTCCCGGAACCCCATTTAGATTTTGGAAGCCCAGAGCCACCTGCTCCTTTTCAACAAGGCGTTTGTACAATTTGGAAGTCCTTCCGCCTACTAAAATATTACTAAGCAGATTTAAGGCATTGTGATCAGGATGCTGATCGTTCACCGTATGATATCCCAATAACAAAAATGGCTGGGATTGCTGCTCGATGGTGAATCTTTTTTCTGCAATTTGCTCAGGTTCTTCGGTGTAGATCGGAGGAGGGGTAGGGCCTTTCTTCAACCGCCCAAAATAGGTTTTTGCCAGTTTCCGAACTTCATTCGGGTCCACATCACCGGCAATGGCAATGGTGATGTTGTTGGGTACATAATAGGTCTCATAAAACTCACGTGCATCTTCCATCGTTGTTGCGGTGATGTCAGAATGCCAGCCGATGTTTGGAGTGCCGTATGGGTGAGCTTTATAGGCAGTCGTCAGAAAAGCCTCGTATAGTTTCCCAACCGGACTTGATTCATAACTTGATCGGCGTTCTTCACGAACCACTTCTTTTTCTTTATAGAACTCGCGGAACACCGGATTCAGAAAGCGGTCAGATTCCAGGCTGAACCAAAGCTCAATTCGGTTTTCCGGAAGGCTGTAGAAATAGTTGGTGCGGTCGGCACTGGTGGTGGCATTCATTCCCGTACCCCCGTTGCGATTCACAATTTCAGAAAACTCATTGTTAACCACATACTGTCCGGCTTCTTCCTGAAGGGCTTCAAACTCGCTCCAAAGCTCGTTAATTCTTGTAGAATCAGGATTGATGGAGTGTTTTTCTTCCAGCCACTTCTGGTAGGTAGCATCCAGTTTCTGAAGTACCTTCTTTTCTTTTTTCCAGTTGCTGGTTCCCACGTCATGAGTTCCTTTAAAGGCCATGTGCTCAAAAACGTGAGCAAGACCGGAATTCCCAAGTGGGTTGTTTGCACCCCCAACGTTTACATAGGTAGCAAAACTGACTACCGGAGCAACCGGACGTTCTATGACAACAAATGTAAGTCCGTTATCGAGGGTGAACTCGGTTACTTTCTCTTCAAACTCCTCAAGGTACTGTGCCTGTACACCCGAAAACGAAATGGCGAGCAACAGCAATGAGGTTGCTAATATTTTCTCTGTTATTTTCATTAGATCAATACAATTAGTGAATAGTGATTAGATACTCGGAAAATGATGTTTTCATTACTATTTAGCAAATACAGGAGAAAATTCTTTTAACGGTAGTCCATCTTTATAGGAACCGTTCTCGTCCTCATTTCGGTATAGTTCCATCACGTAAGAAACATGAGCCGGATTGTAATACCTTTTTTGGAAATACACTTTTTTATCTCCGGTTGTACGAGAACAGCGGTCTATTTCCAGTAAAGCACTTCCCGGGTCCAGGTTCAGGTGTTTGGCAATGGATTCATCAGCGTTTGTTGCCGTGATCCGGTAGCTGCCTCCCTGGATCAGAATTTCGTACTTATCCTCAAACACATCATAGATGGTTTGGGTAGTGAGGTCCTCATCAAACAACAGCTGTCCATACCCGGGTGGCAGCCAGGTGATATCGAAGGCAACCGGTTTTCCGTTGGCAAGCCTGACCCGCTTTATTTGGATGAGTTTCATATCCGGGCGCAGCTGAAGCACTTCATTCACTTCGGGGACGGGGTCTACCCGATTGAGGGAAATAAGCCTGGAACTGCTTTGCAAGCCTGCCTGCTTCATGTCCTCGGAGAAATCAGTAAGACGAACCAGGGAGTTTTTCAGTTTTTGATCGCTTACAAAAGCCCCGACTCCCTGTTTCCGGTAAATCAGGCCTTCATTTTCCAGGGTAGATAATGCATGGCGAACGGTAACCCGGCTCACCTTAAAGTAATCACATAATCGGTTTTCTGAAGGAAGCTGGTCGCCGGGCTCATATTCCGTTCCGGTGATCTCATCGCGCAGTTTTGTAGCTACTTTTTCGTGTTTTGAATTAAAGTCAGACATAATGAATTCATGAATTGCAATGGAGATGAAAGATACTTGTTATAACATGTTGTAACAAATTAATTCAGCTTCTTATCATTGTCACGAATCAAAAAGACATTCATCAAATAAGATCAAAAATGACAGAACTATTCACTCAGCCAATTCCCTGGTATGTGGCCGGCCCGCTTATAGGCCTGATGCTTCCGCTGCTTTGGGTTATTGGAAACAAAACTTTTGGAATATCATCCAGCTTCCGGCATGCTTGTGCATCCATGGTTCCTTCTAAGGTGGAATATTTTAATTACGACTGGATTAAAGAAGGCGCCTGGAATCTGAAACTCGTAGCCGGAGTGTTAATCGGTGGAGTAATTGCCGGATTTACCAACGGCGGAGATTACACCGTTCAAATTTCCGAAGCTACCAAATCAGAACTCACAGCTTTGGGCATCAGTAACTTCACCAGTTTGATTCCCCTCGAAATCTTTAATTGGTCGAATATTGTAAGTCCGGCCGGTTTTGTATTGATGATTTTAGGCGGCTTTCTCGTTGGCTTTGGGGCACGTTATGCGGGCGGATGTACTTCCGGCCATGCCATTACAGGCTTGGCTACCCTACAAAAAGCCTCTTTGATTGCCGTTATCGGTTTCTTTATCGGTGGGTTGATAACAACCTATGCCATTCTACCACTCATTCTAAATTAAGCAGGTTATCATGAGATTTATTCTATCAGGTATTGTATTTGGATTTATTCTGGTGAAATCAGAAGTGGTTTCCTGGTTCAGAATTCAGGAAATGTTCCGTTTCGATTCCATACATATGTACGGCATCATTGGACTGGCTGTAGTGGTTGGGATGATTGCCACCATGTTTATTAAAAAGTGGAATGTGAAAGATGTGAATGGAAACCCGATTTCCATCAAAGAGAAAGATAATTCTAAAACTAAAAACTACATTATAGGCGGAACCATATTTGGCCTTGGATGGGGACTTACGGGTGCATGTCCGGGCCCCATGTATGCTTTAATCGGGAGCGGATATTTAATATTTCTGATCCCAACCTTAAGTGCTATCTTTGGCGCATTAGCATATGGATATCTGAAACCAAATCTGCCTCACTAAATTAATACGAAGCTTTATGTTTTTTCAGCAAATATTTGAAGAGAAATTAGCACAATACGCCTACCTGATCGGTTGTCAGCGTACCGGCGAAGCCATTATTATTGATCCAATGAGGGACGTGGACCGTTATAAGGAGCTCGCCATGCAGAACAACCTCAAACTGGTAGCTGCAGCAGAAACTCACATTCATGCCGATTATTTGTCCGGCTTACGCGAACTTGCCGAGCAAGGCCTTACCGTGTACGCCTCAGACGAAGGCGATAAGGACTGGAAATACGAGTGGCTCATGGGTAGTGATTACGATCACAAGCTATTGAAAGACGGCGATGAGTTTTCGATAGGCAATATCAAATTTACGACGGTGTATAGTCCCGGGCACACACCTGAGCACGTCAGCTACCTGGTAACCGATGGTGCTGCCACCGATGAACCCATGGGGATTCTATCCGGGGACTTTGTGTTTGTAGGTGATGTAGGCCGACCTGATCTGCTCGAATCAGCAGCGGGGCAGAAGGGAGCGATGAAGAGCTCAGCCAAAGTGCTGTATCAATCACTACAGAGATTTAAGGAAATGCCGGAATATCTGCAGCTTTGGCCGGGACACGGAGCCGGAAGTGCCTGTGGTAAAGCACTGGGAGCCGTGCCGGAATCAACGGTTGGATATGAGCAGCGTTTTAACGGTTCCATCCGGGCTGCAATCAGCGAGCAGGAGTTTGTGGATTATATTCTGGACGGACAGCCGGAACCACCGCTCTATTTCGCACGCATGAAGCGCGATAACAAAAAAGGGCCCAAAGTTCTGGGCGAAATGCCACACCCGGAACACATCTCCGTTGAAAAAATGATTGGTGATGTGCGGCTTGATAACGCGGTTATTGTAGATACACGAAACCGCACAGAGTTTATGAATAAGCATATTCAGGGAGCATTGCTTTCACCCATGAATAAGCAGTTCAACACCATTGTTGGCTCATATGTGAATGAAGATGAAGACATCTACCTGATCATTGAGCAGGATAAAGTGGAAGAGGCGGTAAAAGATCTGATCCGTATTGGTCTGGATAATGTGAAAGGGTATGCAACCCCGGAACAGCTTCAGGAGTTTTCTGAAAAAGGCGGTGAGCTTTTTACCACTGAAACCATTGACTTCGAAAAAGCAGAAGAATACCTGGCAACAGGAGAGGCAAACCTTCTGGATGTTCGTAAGAAATCCGAGTTTGATGAAGGCCATCATCCTGAAGCCATGAACATCGCCCATACAAGGCTGCTGGAAAGGCTCGATGAAGTCCCGAACGACAAACCAATCATGGTTCATTGTAAGTCAGGTGCACGGGCATCGGCAGCATCTGCCATGCTTGAAAGAGCCGACTATGCGGTGAAATACATTGACGACATGGTTGAACCATGGTTAGAGAAGAATAACTGGACAACTGCAGAGGCTAACTAATGTGGTTAGCCTGGTGCGGGGCCTTACTTATTGGAATATCACTTGGACTGCTTGGTTCGGGCGGGTCAATCCTTACCGTTCCGGTGCTCATCTACCTTGTAGGTGAGCCCGAAAAGCTGGCTATCGCTGAATCGTTAGGGATTGTGGCAGCTATCAGCTTTATAGGTTCTATCCCTTATGTGATAAAAAAAGAAGTTCACTGGGTAAGTCTGATCTTCTTCGGCATCCCCGGCATGATTGGTACTTATGGCGGAGCTTCTCTTTCCCAATACATCTCCGGAAATACGCAGCTGATGATTTTTGCCGGAGTGATGATCATTGCCGCTTTCATGATGATCAGGGAAAGAACAAAAATTTCGTACAAGAAACCGGCATCCATTCCGAAGTGGGTGTTAGTTATCGAAGGGTTAGCCGTGGGGGTGTTAACCGGCTTGGTTGGGGTTGGGGGAGGATTCCTTATTATCCCGGCGCTGGTACTCATAGGCGGGCTTTCGATGCGTGTGGCCGTAGGAACCAGCCTTTTGATTATTACCCTCAAAAGCATCCTGGGCTTCTACAAATACATAGATGTGTTAGCGATGGAAGGCCTGGGCATGAACTGGGAGCTGATCGGAGTGTTCAGTCTCATTGGAATAGCCGGAAGCTTTGTGGGGAATAAAATCAGCCAAAAAGTTCCCCAGAAACAACTTAAAACCGGTTTTGGTTATTTCCTTATGGTGATGGGAGCCTATATCATTTACACGAATTTTTAATAATAACAGGATCAATTATGAAGACAGTTATAACCGTTTTAGCTGTAGTAGCTTTAGCCGTGGTACTATTCATTAGTTTTAACTCAAAGAAAGCCGGCCCGGACAATTCGACACTACAACCTGAGTCCTTCAAACAAAAGCATCAGGAGACGCCGGGCGTAGTCATTGATGTACGCACAAAAGATGAATTCAACAGCGGTCATCTTGCCTTGGCAGATCATAACTTTGATTTGCTGAACGGAGATTTCCAATCTAAGCTGGATAGCCTGGACAAGAACGAAACCTACTATCTTTACTGCCGCTCAGGTAATCGAAGTGGACAAGCTACCCGGCTGATGAAAGAAAACGGTTTCGAAAAGGTGTATAACATTGGTGGCTTTAGTACACTTGCCAATTCCGGATTGGAAGTGAATTAGATTGGCAAAGGGTCATCCATCACCCCGTTTCTGCTTCGACCTATGCATTTCGGGCTTTAGAAGGAAAACGGAATGATGGATCTTCCTTACAAACCATCATTCGGCTCGGTTAAAGTAAGCTCAATTCCTGAAAAAATGGAGAGCCGGGTGATGGTGGAGCTACTATTTCAGCTCTTTATACCTAAAACAATCCACCGTATGATCCATCACCAGTCCACAAGCCTGCATGTGAGCGTACATAATGGTGCTACCGGTAAACTTGAATCCCCGTTTTTTTAAATCTTTAGCCAAAGCATCGGATTCTTTAGTGGTAGCAGGTACTTCTTTCATGCTTTTCCAGTGATTGATAATCGGTTCACCCCCAACAAAACCCCAGATATAGTTGTCGAAACTGCCGAACTCTTCCTGTATTTCAAGAAAGTACTGCGCGTTGGTCACGGCCGACCTCACCTTTAACTTGTTGCGGATAATGCCTTCAAACCGGAGCAGATCCTGAATTTTTTCTTCATCGAACCGGGCGACTTTTTCCGGGTTGAAATCCGCAAATGCCTGCTGGTAACCATCTCGTCTTTTAAGGATGGTTGACCAGCTTAAACCGGCCTGAGCTCCTTCCAGAATCAGGAACTCAAAATGGGTTTTATCATCATGAACCGGAACACCCCATTCCTCGTCATGATAGGTTACGTATTCATCGAATTGATCTTCAGCCCATCCACAGCGTTTTACACTCATTGCATGTATATTTAGTGTTGCGTTAAGTTTTAAGAAATTATAAAAGAGTTTATTTATTTCTACCTTAACTATTTAATCACTCACTCACTCATTTCAAACTTTTATTATTTATGCATTGGAAAGAAACTGTCCGTGATCTTGCTGAAAGCAGCGGGATCAGCCAAAGCTTATCAAAGAGAGTTATTAACCTCACCGAGATTTTGGAGGAAATCGCCGTCCGGCAACATGGCGAAGAGTTAGTTGAAAAACTCGGAAGGCTCCCCCTTGAAAGTGTAAATGCCCTGGATGAAGGAGATGAGGAAGCACTTAAATCCCTTCAGAAAGAAATGAGCGGGATGTCGCTGCAGGAAATCAAGGAAGTGCTGCGCATGTACACCACCTTTTTTCATCTTGTGAACTCGCTGGAGCAATACGAAATCAGCAGGGTAAACCGAAGCCGGGAGTTTGAGGAAACCCCGGAATCGCCCCGAAAGGAGAGTATTGCCGAAGCGGTGTACAGGCTGAAGGAAGAGGGATGCAGCTACGAAGAGGCCCTGGATGTTTTTCAACAGATGGATATACAGCCTACTATCACGGCGCACCCAACTGAAGCGCGCAGAAGAAGTGTTTTGCTGAAACAGCAGGAGCTGGCTTCGATGATTTCACGATTGGGAGACAGTGACATCACCCCGGACGAGAAAATTGATTTGCGACGCGAGATCCTGAATGTGCTGAATCTGCTTCTGTTGACAGATGAAGTCCGAGCGGAACGCTTATCGGTAGAGGATGAGGTGGAGAACGGGTTGTTCTATTTTACGCATTCCATCTGGGATTCCATTCCAATTTTATACCGGGATATTCGACAGGCATTTGATACCTATTACAATGAACGCCCGGAAGTCCCTATCGTGCTGAAATATCGCTCCTGGATTGGAAGCGACAGAGACGGAAATCCGAACGTGACCTCAAGCGTAACCTGGGAAACGGTTATTCAGCAGCGCCGAACTGTGCTGAGTAAGTTTTTAAAAGATCTGAATGAGCTACGAAGATATCTGAGCGTTTCCAATAAGCAGGGAACCGTTTCTGATGCACTTAAAGAATCCCTGAAAGAAGACGAGAAGGAATTCCCGATTTCTGAGCGGATCAGTCGCCGTTATGTTCATGAGCTGTATCGCCGCAAGGTGGTTCATGTCATGGAGAAGGTTCAGTATCTGTTGGATGCCCTTGACGGAGATAAGAAAGATATTCTGGAAAAATCTCAGAAATATACTGCGTCGGAGTTTATAGCTGACCTGGAGCTGATTAAAGAAAGCCTGGTCGAAAATGGCCTGCCCGGACTTTCTCAGCAGGGCAAACTTCAGGATATGATCATCCGCGCCAGAACCTTTGGGTTTCATTTAAGTGCTTTGGATATCCGACAGCACAGTAGCTTGCATGAAGAAACAGTGGCGGAGCTGCTTTCTCAGGCTAACGTGGTTGAGAAATACGGTGAACTCGGCGAAGATGAAAAAATAGATATTTTGGTTCAGGAGCTTTCGAATCCCCGCCCGCTCAGCCCTATTAAGAGTGAACGCTCGGAAATAGCCAGCCGGGTAATGACGGTGTTTGAGGAAATTGGTGATATGCTGTCGCTGAACCCTGACACATTTGGTAGTTACATCATCAGTATGACGCATGGTATCAGCGATATGCTGGAAGTGATGCTGATTGCAAAAGAATCAGGATTATGGAGCCTCACAAAAGGAGAGGTTGACAGCCAGCTGGATATTGTTCCGCTTTTTGAGACCATTGAAGATCTCGAAAATAGTGCGGACTTGATGGGGCAAATGTACGAACACGACCTTTTTGCCCGGCATCTGAAATCAAGGGATAACTTCCAGGAAATTATGCTGGGTTATTCTGACAGCAACAAAGACGGTGGTTACTGGATGGCCAACTGGGCATTGAATAAGGCTCAGTATGAACTTGGAACGGTTTGCCGTAAACATGAAGTTGATTTCAGGTTATTTCACGGAAGGGGAGGAACTGTTGGCCGGGGCGGAGGTCAGTCGAACCAGGCCATTGTAGCCATGCCGGCGGTTGCCAATAATGGGCGTATTCGTTTTACGGAGCAGGGCGAGGTGATTTCGTTCAGGTATATGTTATCATCGATCACCCATCGGCACCTTGAGCAAATTGTGAATGCCATGACCAAAGTAACGATGGCGCAATATTCTGAGGCGCCCGGTTACTTATCCGGCAAGGCAGAGGAACGTGAAATTATCGAGACCCTGGCCGCATCTTCGATGAAAGCATACCGAAACCTGATTGACGATCCGGATTTCTGGAATTGGTATTCCGGAATCACCCCGATTGAACACATTGGCAAGTTACCGATAGCCTCCCGTCCGGTATCACGAGGATCATCGGATTCCATGACTTTTGATACCCTGAGAGCCATTCCATGGGTATTTGCCTGGACTCAGGTACGCTATAATACTCCGGGTTGGTACGGCATAGCAGAAGGGCTGGAAGCTGCTAAAGAGAAGAATAGTCAGGCATTGGAAGTCCTGAAAAAATGGAACAAGGAGTGGACATTTTTCCGGACGGTGTTGAACAACTCACAGCGGGAAATGGCCCGAACGCATTTGCCAACTTCAGATTTATACAATACCAAGCCTTCAAAATTCCATAAACTTTTAATTGAAAATTTCGAAAGAGCAGAAGATTGGGTCACCTCCATAACAGGTTATGAAAACATACTGGATCATAATAAAGTGATTCAGAATTCGATATTGTTTAGAAACCCATTTACCTATCCGCTCAATATTATTCAGGCAGAATTGTTATCAAGATGGAAGGATGCGGATGAGAAGGAACAAAAAGAAGAACTGACAGAGGTTTTATTCCTGAACATTAACGGAATTGCCGCTGCAATGCAGAGTACCGGCTAAAGGTTACTAAAAAAATAATTAACGCAGGGCGCTCTGTTATTTAACCCGAAACGTGTTATTTTAAGAGTATGATGAACGAGATAATTTCAAGCACCAATATCACAGTACATCCAACGGAACAAAGCCGCATTCATGAGGTTGATTTTAATAACCTTGTGTTCGGTAAGAAGTTTTCGGACCATATGTTCGAAATGAAGTTTTCAGAAGGCGAGTGGAATGAGCCTGTGATTAAACCTTTTGGGACTTTTGAAGTTACCCCGGCCTCTAACGTGCTACATTACGGGCAGGCTGTTTTTGAAGGGATGAAGGCATTTTATGTGGATGAAAACACGGTGAACATTTATCGCCCGGAAACGCATCACGAACGGTTCAATCATTCCTGTCGCAGAATGTGTATCCCGGAAACCAGTTACGAGACTTTTATTGATGCTCTGGAAACACTGATTCGCTTAGATCATCAATGGGTGCCCAAGAAAAACGGTACGGCGCTATACATCAGGCCGTTTATTTTTGCTTCAGACAACCTGCTTGCCGCCCGTTCATCCGATAAATTTACGTACCAGATTATTACCTCACCGGTTGGCGCCTATTACGCAGAAGGCTTTAACCCCGTTTCACTGACCACACCCGAAAAATATGTACGTGCGGTTGTAGGCGGAACCGGAAATGTAAAAACGGCCGGAAATTACGCCGCCAGTTTTCTTCCGGCTCAAAAGGCCAAAGAAAAAGGCTTTACACAGGTACTCTGGTTAGACGCCAAAGAGCAGAAATATATTGAGGAAGTGGGGACTATGAACATTCACTTCCTGATTGGCGACACATTGATTACTCCGGGACTTAATGGTTCTATCCTTCCAGGTGTTACCCGCCGTTCGGTGATTGCTTTAGCCAAAGAATGGGGCTACAACGTTGAAGAACGCAAGATTTCAATTGATGAGGTTTTTGAGGCCTATGAGGACGGAAGCCTGAAAGAAGTTTTTGGTTCAGGTACCGCAGCGGTTGTATCTCCGGTTGGCCTGATTGAGCACAATGGAAAAACTATAGAGCTGGATCGGGAGAAGCCCGGCGAATTTGCCCAGAAATGCTTCAACGAAATTACCGATATCCAGTACGGTCGAAAAGATGATCAGTTTGGCTGGGTGCATCCTGTAAACATTTAGGATGAATATAGACTGGATTAAGGTTTTAGCAGTAGGCACCGGCGGGTTTGTCGGAGCGGCTGCCCGGTATCTGCTTTCCTTGTTTACCCAATCCCAATTTCCGGACAGTTCATTTCCATATGGTACGGCATTGGTGAATCTGCTGGGGTGTCTTCTGATTGGTTTCTTAGCCGGGTTGTTCGAAATGAAGTCATGGGTTAATCCGGAGTTCCGGCTGTTTATATTTGTGGGGATTCTCGGCGGCTTTACGACCTTTTCTACCTTTTCCCACGAAACTTTTCTGCTGTGGGAAAACAGTAAGCTTCTGCTGAGTTTCTTGAATCTTGGGCTTCAGGTAGTGTTAGGTCTCTTCTTTGTTTGGCTGGGTTATCAAGTAGTCAGGCTTTTCTAATATCCCTTTTCCCGATCCACTTCATACAACATATCCATACCGGATAAAGCACGTTTATAATTCTCAATGATCACTTCGGCCGCTTCTTTGGCTGGAGTTATGGCCGCAATATGAGGGGTGATCATGATATTATCCCGGTTCCAAAAGGGATGGTTCTCCGGCAACGGCTCTGTTTCAAAAACATCCAGGCAGGCTCCCTCAAGGTTATCGGTATCCAAAGCGTAGATCAAATCTTCTTCCACCAAATGACTTCCTCTGCCCACGTTAATCAGGTAGCCGGGTTTCTGAAGTTTTTTAAACACTTCAAGATCCAGGATTCCTTCCGTCTCATCAGTAAGAGGTAGCAAGTTGACCAGGATTTTCGTTTGCCCCAGAAAGTCATCGAGTTCTTTATTTCCGGCAAAAGATTGCAAACCCTCAAGGTCTTTTTTTGAAAGCGACCAGCTATTCACGATATATCCTTGTTGCAACAATAATGTTGCAACAGTTAATCCCATTTCTCCCATCCCCATAATTCCTATAGGGGCATGCTTTTTAGGTATAGAGCTCTGAGGCTCCCATTTTGCGGTTCTTCTTTGATCGGCATAGGTGATTGTATGCAACCGGTAATTGGTAATGGCATTCAAAATATACTCCGCCATTTGGTCTTTGAGGGAGCTTGTAATCAAACGACAAATGTTTACATCCTCAGAAAGATCTTCATCGTTTAATAAGTGATTGACCCCGGCGCCCAGCGAAGATACTGCCCGTAGGTTTGGGTAGCTGTCGAGTACATGCTTTGGATGGTTCCAGCAAACGGCAAATTGAACCCGCTCCTTATTTTCTACACGCGGCCAGATTTCTACATCCAGGTTAGGGTCTTTTTCCAGAAGAGCTTTTTTCAGGGAAGTAAAATCTCGGTTTTTGGCTACCAGTAAAAGGGACATGAATCTGCTTATTGATTATTGAACGTAAAGATAGCGATTAGGGGATTGTTTTGTAAGGTGAATGAATGACGACCAACGACCAACGACCAATGACCAATGACTAATGACCAATGACCAATGACCAATGACCAATGACCAAAAACTAATAACGAATAACGAATAACGAATAACGAATAACGAATAACGATTAACGATTAACGATTAACGAATTCCTTATATAGTTCAACCAATTCGCTCATCATCATGGCGGTGGCTCCCCATAAAGGGACACGATGAATATTCCAGAAAGGAACTCGATAAGGGGTACCTCGTAAATCCCATTCTTCTTCCACACGGTTGTGTTCTTTGATTAAGTCGGAGACCGGGACAGTGATGATTTCATCTACTTCGTTCGGGTTGGGGGTGAACGACTGCTCTTCGTTTAGAAAAGCAATAACCGGGGTTACCATGTTATCCGAGTGTCCCACGTACAGCGGGGTTAGTTGTCCGATAATTTCAACCTGACCGGTGTGTAACCCAATTTCTTCCTGAGCCTCCCGCAGAGCGGTTTCTTCTATGCTTTCATCACCTTCCTTACCACCCCCGGGAAAGCTTAGTTGTCCGCCATGATTAATAGACTCGGTGCGCAGGGTTAGCAGGACTTCCAGCTCTTCCTTCCAAGCTATAAATGGAACCAAAACACTGCTGTTTCTGAAATCATCATGTGCAGGCTCGTAATGCGTTTTATTTGGTTTCCCGTTTTTTGGGTGAGGGGCCATAATTCGCTGGGCATCTCTACCCGGTAATGAACCAATTAAACGAGATTGTAAAAATTTTTTAAAATTTTCTTGTAACATTAAGGGGGGTGTATTACTGTTGTATATGATGCGGTACAAACAACATACCATTTATTTAAATAATCACTCTATAAATGTTGCTCTTCTTATGGGTGAATATAGTGTTGTAAGCCCGTCATTATTCTCATTTACTCGAAATCAATAGAATACTAATCAAACCTAAATTAATATGAATAGTAGAATAATATCTAAACTAACTACTGGGGCATTGGTACTTATGTTAATGGTAGTGGGGTGTCAAAATGTAACGGATGTTACAAACAATCCAGACTTACCCGGAGGAGATCAGATTATTGAAGGCCAATATATTGTGGTCATGCAGGCATCTGAAACCGCCCGATACAAGCTTGGCAACACCTCACAAATTGAAGTTGCCCGGGATGCAATCATGAGTGATGCGCAAATTCCGGAAAGGGACGTTGTAGTTAAATACAATAATACAATTGCAGGATTCACAGCTCAGCTTACTGATGAGCAAATCGCACGCCTGAATGCTAACAAAGGGGTGAAATACATCGAAAAAGACCGTGTAGTTTCTTTTGCACCTCCCGGATCTTGCTCTCCATGGCCTGGATGTAAAGATGGCGGTGATGACGATGGTGGTGGAAGTACCACTCAGGAAACGCCATATGGAATTACCCGTGTTAATGGCGGCGCTACTTATACAGGCAGTAATGTTGCGTGGATTCTTGATTCAGGTATTGATTTAGATCACCCGGATTTAAATGTAGATGCTTCCAGAGGCTTTAACGCCTTTACATCAGGCAGGGATGGTAAATCTTTAGATGATGGAAACGGTCATGGAACACACGTGGCAGGGACTATAGCAGCCATTGATAATACAGAAGGTGTGATTGGTGTAGCAGCAGGAGCAACCGTAATTCCGGTTAAAGTTCTGGACAGCCGCGGAAGTGGTTCTTATTCTGGTGTAATTGCCGGTGTTGACCACGTTGGAGCAAACGGAAGTAAGGGAGATGTTGCTAACATGAGTTTAGGCGGACCAACTTCTCAGGCTCTTGATGATGCGGTGCTTGCGGCTTCACAAAACGGAATTAAATTTTCACTTGCCGCAGGTAATGAAGGCACTGATGCCAATAATTCATCTCCTGCCAGAGTAAACGGAAGTAACATAGTTACTATTTCTGCTATGGACAGTAATGATAACTGGGCGTCTTTCTCGAACTACGGAAATCCTCCCGTTGATTATGCTGCACCGGGTGTAAGCATCACTTCTACCTGGAAAGATGGCGGATACAACACCATTAGCGGTACATCTATGGCGGCGCCACATGCAGCCGGTGTCCTGCTTCTTGGAAATGCCAGCACAGATGGGAATGTGAATGGAGATCCGGATGGAAATGCAGACCCAATTATTGTGAACTAAGTAGAGTTTAGTCACAAACTTCAAGCCCTCTTTTCGAAAGAAGAGAGGGCTTTATTTTTTTTGGTATCTATCTATTGTTTTTAAAGCTTATCTCATGTCCGTACTTTTAGGGCTCCGAAAAAAATTGATATTGAGTCACAAAATTATCCATGAGTAAAAAGTATAATGTGTACGGCATTGGTAATGCCCTGGTAGATTTAGAGTTTAAAGTAAGTCCCGATTTTCTTCAGCAACACGATGTCCAGAAAGGGTTGATGACCCTGGTGGATGAAGAAACCCAGCGTCGCCTGATAGGAGCTATTGATCATCAAAAAACGGAGAAAAAATCCGGCGGTTCGGCGGCGAATACGGTTATTGCGGTCAGTCAGTTTGGCGGGAATGCCTTTTATTCGTGTAAAGTGGCGGCCGACGAATTCGGAGATTTCTATCTTAAAGACATGGAAGACGCCGGCATCCCCACTAACTTTGATCGGCAGCAGCGGGAAGAGGGAGTCACAGGGAAATGCCTGGTGATGATCACCGAAGACGCCGACCGAACAATGAATACCTATCTGGGAATTTCATCCGGACTATCAACGAATGAAGTCGACGAACGGGCAATCAAAGATTCAGAGTACGTGTACCTGGAAGGATACCTGGTTGCAGCAGAAGAAGGGCTGGCAGCGATGAAGCAAGCAAAAAAAATCGCGGAAGACAATAATGTGAAGACAGCCATCACCCTTTCCGATCCATCTATCGTTCAGGCCTTTAAAGAAAATTTTAAAGATGTGATTGGAGCTTCTGTAGATCTCATGTTCTGTAATGAAGAAGAAGCCAAAGCTTTTACCGGAAAGGATGATCTGCTGGAAGCCCGTGAAGACCTGAAGCAGGAAGCCAAAAGGTTCGTAATCACTCAGGGCCGAAATGGAGCCATGATTTTTGATGGTGATACTTTTATCGACATAGAGCCATATGAAGTAAAAGCTGTGGATAGCAACGGGGCAGGAGATATGTTTGCCGGAGCTTTTCTATACGGGGTTACCAATAACCTTGGGTTCGCAAATTCCGGGAAGCTGGCAAGTTTAGCGGGTTCCAGGATCGTATCGCAATACGGGCCAAGATTGAAGTGGCATGAAGCACAGGAAATTTTACATCAGCTAAAATAAGGCAGAGAATGACAGGAATAGAATTATTAGGATGGGTCGGGTTCGGCATTTTAGTAGCCGCATGGATACCTCAAACCTGGGAAACCATTAAAGAGGGCAGTACCTCCATGAACATCGCCTTTATCATTATGTATTTTTCATCAAGCCTGATGCTTACCGTTTACTCCGTGCTGATTGACGATACGGTATTTACGGCTCTGAACGCGTTGCTTACGATCGGGAGTGGAATTAACTTGTACTTTAAACTTTTTCCGAGGAAGAAAGGGTGAAGCTTACCAAACTTGTTATAGCATCGCAGAACCCTCATAAGATTGAGGAACTCGAACAAATTCTGAGGCCTCTCGGGATTGAGGTTCTTTCCACAAAAGGCTTTCCGGAGCTGAAAGAGGTCGTGGAAGATCAACCAACCTTGCAGGGGAATGCGCTCAAAAAAGCTCGATACGTCGCCAAAGAAACCGGGCTTCCTGCTCTGTCGGATGATACTGGCCTGGAAGTGGACTCCTTGAACGGAGAACCCGGAGTGTATTCCGCCCGTTATGCCGGAAAGCGGGCAAGCTATCAGGATAACGTGAACAAATTGCTGACCGAATTAGACGGGATTACCGACCGGAAAGCACAATTCAGAACCGTAGTTGCACTCGTGCATTCTGATAAGGAATATGTTTTTGAAGGGATTTGTAAAGGGGAAATACTTACCGAAGAAAAAGGTGATAAAGGATTTGGGTACGATCCCGTTTTTAAGCCGGAAGGCTTCGATAAAACTTTTGCCGAACTGGATTCGGCTATTAAAAATGATATTTCACACCGCGGGAAAGCCGTTCAGAAGTTTGTCTCTTTTTTGAAGAGATAAAAGAATTGACGAATATGGGGTAAATAAGAGCAGGTCGCACACCTTAACGGAGATAGCATGTTCAACAGAAAAGAGTTTATAAAGGCCACAGCACTGGGGTTGCTTCCACTAAATGTTTTAAAAGCAAAATCGGGACCGGTTCAAACCGGTAAGAAACCGGTGGTCGTTTCAACCTGGAGAACGGGAGTAAGGGCAAATGAGGCGGCCTGGCAGATTTTAGACAAAGGTGGCTACGCCCTTGACGCCGTAGAAGCCGGTGTGAAGGTGGAAGAGGCAAATCCAAAAAATAGTACGGTTGGTTATGGAGGCCGGCCCGACCGAGACGGAAATGTAACCCTGGATGCCTGCGTGATGGATGAAAACGGAGAATGTGGATCGGTAGCTTTTCTGCAGGATATCAAACACCCGGTCTCGGTGGCGCGTAAAGTAATGACGGACACTCCACATGCTATGCTGGTGGGAGAAGGAGCCCGGCAGTTTGCTCTTTCTCAGGGATTTGAAAAGGAAAACCTGCTTACACCGGTGGCGGAAAAAGAATGGAAGAAATGGCTCGAGACTTCAGAGTATCAGCTTGAAGTCAATATAGAGAACCACGATACCATAGGAATGCTGGCTCT
Source organism: Gracilimonas sp. (assembly GCF_017641085.1). Classification (NCBI taxonomy): domain Bacteria; kingdom Pseudomonadati; phylum Balneolota; class Balneolia; order Balneolales; family Balneolaceae; genus Gracilimonas; species Gracilimonas sp. The sequence goes on from NZ_JAEPPI010000003.1 coordinate 543,950, forward strand.
GGACAAAGACGGCAGGCTTTGTGGAGCCTGTACCACCAGTGGCGCTGCTTATAAGATGCACGGACGTGTAGGCGATTCTCCCATAATCGGAGCCGGTCTTTTTATCGATCCCAAATTTGGAGGGGCTGTTGCAACCGGAGCTGGAGAAGAGGTTATTAAAACGGCGGGGTGCCATTTGGTGGTGGAAATGATGCGTGCCGGTCATTCCCCGGAAGAAGCATGCAAAATTGCTATTCAGCGAATTATTGAAAGAGATTCCTCGAACAAGAAAGATACACAGGTTGGATATATAGCTCTGAATAAAGAAGGCGTTTATGGCGGGTACAGCATTGTTAAGGGCTTTGATGTTTCAGTTTGCAATGCAGATGGAAACCGGGCAGAACCCACTTCTCATCTAAACTGAGCTGTATGCAATTTTCTGTTATCGATTACATTGTTATTGTTGTTTACCTGGTCGGTGTAGCTTTTTTGGGATTAAAGTCATCCGGAAAGCAAACTTCCAATAAAGATTACTTTTTAGGGGGTGAAGGGATTCCATGGTGGGCGGTGTTATTCTCTATTGTAGCCACCGAAACAAGCACGCTTACTTTTATCAGTATTCCGGCCGTGGCTTATGGAGGGAACCTGACCTTTCTGCAAATAACGGTGGGATATGTAATTGGCAGGATCGGCGTCGCGTTGTTCTTTCTCCCCAAATACTATGAAGGCGAATTGTTCACGGCTTATACCTTTCTGGAAAAGCGATTCGGTGCCGGCATGCGTAATGCGGCAAGTTCAACTTTTATGATTACCCGCCTGCTGGCTGATGGAGTCCGGCTGTTTGCCACCGCTATTCCTCTCGCTATTATTCTGCGGTTAGGCGGTGCTTTTTCCGGTTGGGGTGATCTTGAGCTCTACATTCTGTCCATTTGCGTGATTACGGCCATAACGCTTGTTTATACATTCTTTGGAGGCATCAAAGCGGTGGTTTGGATGGATTTTGTGCAGATGATCGTGTACATCGGTGGTGCATTAATAGCAGTAGGAGTTTTACTGGGGAATTTGCCGGCAGGATTCGAACTGCCCGGCGAGAAGTTGCAACTGGTCAATCTTGGCTTTGATATGAGTTTCAGGGAATTCATCGCTCAGCCGTACACCTTAATCACAGCACTTGTGGGCGGGGCTGTATTCTCGCTGGCTTCTCATGGAACCGATCAGCTTTTGGTGCAGCGGGTGCTGGCTACTCGTAATCTAAAATCCGGCCAAAAGGCGATGATCTGGAGTGGAATTGTGGCTATGCTTCAGTTTGCTCTTTTTATGGGGATTGGGTTGTTGCTTTACATGTTTTATGAAGGAGTTTCTGCCACAGAAATGGGATTGGCTACCACTGACGAAGTATTTGCTAAATTCATCGTAGAGCAGCTACCGGTCGGGGTGTCGGGGCTTATTGTGGCCGCCCTGTTTGCAGCAGCCATGAGCAGCCTGAGCTCCTCTCTGAACTCATTGGCTTCCTCAACCACCTATGATTTATACAAACCTTATTTCGGAAAGAATAATACCGAAGCTGAGGACCTGTCCATGTCCCGTAAAATTACGATGGGCTGGGGGATAATTCTTACGGCATCAGCTGTTTTCTTTGCGATTCTGCAGCTTCAGGGAGGCGAACGCCCGGCCATTGTGGAATTGGGGCTGGGGATAGCGTCCTATACCTATGGCGGATTATTAGGAGCATTTCTGTTGGGAATGTTTTTCAGCAAGCCGGACAAAACAGATGCATTAATTGGCTTTTTCTGCGGGTTGATCGCATTGCTTTTCATGGTTCAGGGCCCAATTCAAAATTTGCTTCCCGGAGACGGGCTGGCCATCGCCTGGCCACTTTATACACTTGTGGGTAGTTTAATAGTTGTAATCACAGGTTCAATTTCAGCAATACTACGAGGATCAAAGCATGCATAAGAATGAAAAACTAATCACCCGCTTCTATTCGGCCTTCCAGGATTTGGATACTGAATCCATGATGAGCTGTTATCATGAGGAAGCATCCTTTAAAGACCCGGTATTTGATCTTGGTTCTAAAGAAGAAATTGATGCTATGTGGAGCATGCTGTGTTCAAAGGCTAAAGAATTTGATCTTCGTTTTCACTCTGTTCGGGCCAATGACCAGAGAGGGTCGGCCCAATGGGAAGCTTCATATCTTTTTTCTAAAACAGGTAGAAAAGTCCATAACAAAATTACCGCTCATTTTGAGTTTCAGGACGGTTTGATTGCTGGTCACCTCGATGAGTTTAATTTCTGGAAATGGTCAGCGATGGCATTGGGCGTGCCGGGATACATTCTGGGCTGGTCTCCATTCCTGCAAAAGAAAGTTCAGGGCGAAGCCATGAAGAACCTGAGGCTTTTTCGGAGTTCTCAATAAGTGTAGCGAATGTTTTTAAAGCCATAATTGTAGTTACTATCGAAGATTAAGAAAGATAGAATTATGGCGCATACACTGAAGATTAAAGACATTCAAAATGTAACGCACGACGTTAAACAGTTCACCCTCGAAAAGCCTGAGGGATACACATTCGAACCCGGCCAGGCGACCGAAGTTGCTATAGACAAGGATGGCTGGCGGGACGAAAAGCGGCCGTTTACTTTTACCTCACTCAATGAAGACCCGGACCTCGAATTTGTGATTAAAATCTATCCCGACCATGACGGGGTTACTGAGCAGCTTGGTAAGCTGCAAGTTGGAGATTCCCTGATTGTGGACGACGCATGGGGAACCATTCAATATAAAGGTGAAGGTGTGTTCCTGGCCGGTGGAGCTGGTGTAACCCCGTTTATAGCCATCTTCAGAGACTTGCATAAGAAGGGAAAAGTAGGGGATAACAAACTCATCTTCTCCAATAAAACGGAAGAGGATATCATCCTGAAAGAGGAGTTTGAAAACATCCTGGGAGATAATTTTGTGAATGCCATCACGAACGAAGAACCTTCCGGAGATCACCTGTTCCTGGATGGCTTTATCGATAAGGAGTTTTTAGAATCTCAAATCGATGACTTTGATCAGCCATTCTACGTTTGCGGGCCAATGCCTTTCAATGAAGCCGTGATGGGATACCTCAAAGAGCTGGGTGCCGATCCTGATGCTCTTGTTTTTGAGGAATAAGGAGATCGACAACTTTACGTGGCTGACTGAACCTTAGGTGTTGTGCTGGACGAATGAGCCCGAAAACGGGTAAAATCCTCCTCAGAACCTCTCTAAAAACGAAATTCGCAACCGAGCGTTATATTTCTTTTATTTGAGGGCAATCATTATTGAATAAAAGCATGACGCACGGCACACATAATGCGGTTTATGATCCGCGTAACGAAGAAGTACTTATTTATGTGAACGGGGAGCTTTTTCCCCGTAACGAAGCCAAAATATCTGTTTTTGACAGCGGGTATTTGGTGGGGGATGGCGTTTGGGAAGGATTTCGCCTACACAAAGGAGTGCTCGTCTTTCTGAAAGAACATTATGACCGGTTGTTTCAGGGCGCCAAAACGGTGGGCATGGATTTGGGCATGAGCCGCGATGAAATAACCAAAGCTATTTGGGAAACCCTGGACGCCAACGACATGAAGGATGGCGTACACGTGCGCCTCATGTTTACCCGGGGAATCAAGAAAACCCCATCTCAAGACCCACGGCTCACCGTATCAGGGCCTAATCTTGTAATTATCGCAGAATACAAGAAAGCAGACCCGGAGAGCCGAGACAAAGGAGTGACGTTGTTCACCAGTACCATTCGCCGGGGTTCGCCCGATTACCTGGATCCCCGGCTTAACTGCCATAGCAAGATCCATGAGGTGCAGGCACTGGTCCAAGCCCTGGAAGCCGGCGCTGATGAAGCTTTGATGCTGGATGTAAACGGTTTCGTTTCTACCTGTAACGCCACTAACTTTTTTATGGTGAAGGACGGTGAAGTGTGGACATCCACCGGTCAGTATTGCATGAATGGTATAACCCGCGGTAAAGTGATTGAAATTTGTGAACAAGCAGGAATCCCCTGTTTCCAGAAGAACTTTTCCTTATTTGATGTGTATGGAGCAGATGAAGCTTTTGTAACCGGAAGTTTTGGAGGGCTCACTCCCGTAACCGGGATAGACGGCCGAACAATTACGGAAACTGTACCCGGAACCATGACTCAACGCCTTCAGAAACTGTATGAGCAGGCTATTGAGGCACAAGTGAATGAAGTTAAAGTATAATTTTTTAATATAGATACAGGTCGTCCGCAGAGTAGGATTATTTGAGAAGGACCGGACTGACCGCTAAAGTAAAAAACGGAGAAATGTTAAAGACAAAACGAATTTGTTTGTGGAGCGGTCCACGAAATATCTCAACAGCACTTATGTATTCTTTCGCCCAGCGCGATGATTCCACGGTTTTTGATGAGCCTTTGTATGCTCATTACCTGGCAAATACCGATGCCAAAAACTATCATCCCGGTGCTGATGAAGTACTGAAAAGCCAAGAAAATGATGGACAGAAAGTGGTGGATGAAATTATCCTGGGCGATTACGATACCCCGATCGCTTTCTTCAAGAATATGACCCACCATCTGGTAAACCTGGATTGGAGCTTTCTGGAAGAAACGATTAACGTCATCCTGACTCGCCCACCAAAGGATATGCTGCCTTCATATGCAAAGCAGGTTAAGAACCCAACTATGCAGGATGTCGGATATGCCAAACACCTGGAAGTGGTCAAGTACCTGGACAATATTGGCAAGAAGCCACTCATAGTGGATTCGAAAGATATTCTGCAGTATCCGCAATCCCGTCTTCGTGAATTATGCGGTACACTTGGTATTCCTTTTGATGAAGCCATGCTGAAATGGCCGGCCGGTCCCCGTAAAGAAGACGGTGTTTGGGCCAAATATTGGTACCATAATGTTCACCGCTCAACAGGGTTCAGGGCTTACAAATCCAAGAACGAGCCTTTTCCTGAGGAACTGGAAGACCTGCTGGAAGAATGCCAGGAAGCCTATGATGAGCTGCTGGAATACGCCGGGAAGTAATCGAACTAAGGTATTACCCGGAGCCATCGCGGGCTTAGACTCGCGATCTTCATAAACTTTTTCGTTTGTTTATGGGATATCCCGGCTCAAGGCCGGGATGACCATGGTGATTTTTTTAAAGCACAATAGTTTCGGTACGCTTCGGCCCGGTAGAAATAATGGTGAACTTCACACCCAGGTATTCTTCAATAAAGTGAATATAGGATTGTGCCGTAGCGGGAAGGTCGTCCCAGTTGGTCATCCCTTCAATTGAATTTTTCCAGCCCGGAAGTGAGGTGTACACCGGTTCCACATCACGGATTTCATCAAGGCAAAGTGGGAAAACATCAGTTTCTTCTCCATTCAGCTTGTAGCCGGTACATACTTTAATCTCTTCAAAGCCGTCCATCACGTCCATCTTGGTGAGCGTGAGCTCGTTGATGCCGTTCAGTTGAACCACATATTTCAGCGCAACTAAATCGAGCCAGCCACAGCGACGAGGACGCCCGGTAGTGGCACCGAATTCAGCTCCTTTCTTACGCAATTCTTCGCCGGTTTCGTCAAGTAGTTCAGTAGGGAAGGGGCCGTTTCCAACACGGGTGCAATAGGCTTTGGTGATACCCATTACTTTATCTAAAGCCGTAGGTGGAATTCCTGACCCGGTACAGGCTCCGCCGGAGGTTGGAGATGAAGAGGTTACAAAAGGATACGTTCCATGATCTACATCCAGCATGGTACCCTGTGCGCCTTCAAGTAAAATGGATTTATCATTCTTGATACCCTCGTGCAGCATGTTGGTGGTGTTGCAGATAAAGGGTTCCAGCGTTTGGATGGCATCTTCCAGCTCAGCCATCAGTTCTTTTGTTTTTAGCGTAGGTTCCTTATACAGGTTTTCCAGCGCAAAATTGATGTCTTTGAGGTTTTGGTCAATCTTCTCTTTAAGGATTTCGCGATCCAGCAGATCAACCATACGAATACCCACGCGGGATACTTTACTCACATAAGCCGGGCCAATACCCCGACCTGTGGTACCGATGGCATCGCCACCGCGACGTTTTTCTTTAAGCTGATCAAGGAGTTTGTGGTAGGGAAGGATTACATGGGCCGTTTGACTGATGTGAAACCGTCCCTCGAGACTGAATCCCAGGTCTTGTACGCCTTTGATTTCTTCCACCAGTGCGATGGGATCGATAACAACCCCATTACCGATCACACAATCAGCATCGCCATTAAATATCCCCGAAGGAATAAGATGAAGAACTACTTTTTTATCGTCGAACTTGAGGGTATGTCCGGCATTCGCACCGCCCTGGAAACGAACAACGTAATCGGCTTTATCGCTGAGCAGGTCAACAATTTTGCCTTTACCTTCATCACCCCACTGTGCTCCAATAACAACTCTTGTACTCATAATTTGTTCAATAAAAAAGGGGTGCGGAACACCCCTCTGTATTCAGTTTTAAGTTATAAAATCACTCTTCAAATGATTCAGCGGCTTCTTCTACAGACTTGTAGTGTTTGAATACCGTGATCAGTTTCGTGACTATCAACAGGCTTTCGATCTTGTCGGTTGCGTTGGCAATTCTAAGATCACCACCGGCTTTACGCATAGTGGTAAGAGCTCCAATCAACATACCAAGTCCGGATGAATTCATGAATTTCACTTTTCCAAGATCAACCACAATGTTGGTTTTATCATTGTCGATGAGTTCATGCAATTTTTCATTCAGACTAACTGCATCAGGGCCACCCATAACGTTCCCTTTGAATTCGATAACAACGCTGTTGTAGCGTTCTGATGTATTAAAGCTCATAGATTTCCTGTTGTTTATGTTTTAAGATTTTTTTGTACGTGCTTCGAGTTCAACTACCAACGAACTGGCTACAAATAGCGAACTGTATGTACCAAGTACAATACCGATTAAGAGGGCAAAAGAAAAGCCTTTCAACACCTCACCGCCGAAAATAAACAGCACAGTTACCACAAACAAGGTGGTAATGGAAGTTATGACGGTACGGCTTAGAGTGTCATTCAAACTTTTGTTTACCATCGGCATAAATTCCATCCCTTTGTGCACATTGGAGTTTTCACGGATACGGTCAAATACAACCACCGTATCGTTCAATGAATAACCCACAATGGTCAGGAAGGCCGCAATAATGGCCTGGTCAACCTGAAGGCTGAACGGAACGAGGTCAGACATTAAGGTGAATACACCCAATACAATAACCACATCATGAATCAGTGCAGCGACCGCCCCGGCCGAGAACGTCCAGTTCCGGAAACGGATGAGGATGTAGATAAAGATAATCACAATGGCGTAGATAATGGCCTGTAATGCTCCGGATTTCAAATCTTCGGCAAAACGCGGACCTACTACATCGGTTTTAATCACCGTGAATGGGTTATCGGGGTAGAGTTCGGTCATCGAGGAGGTAATAATTTGTTGCACCTCGCTGATGGGTAGCTCATTGTCGGTACGGATGAGGATCTCACTTTCAGAACCGAACAGTTTCAGTTCCGGTGTGGCACCGAGGGGCTCGGAAAGGTCCGATCTCATGTCAACCACGCTTACCGGGTTCTCGAAATCCAGTACGAACTCCTTACCGCCTTTAAAGTCGATACCATACTGGAGTCCTTTTGTCAGAATTGCTCCAAGCGAAGCGAGGAACAGAATAGCCGAGAAAATATAGGCCACCTTCCGTGCTCCGTTAAAGTCAAAATTAGGGGTTTCAAACCATCTCATAATATTATTCCTTTTGTCGTTTTAAATTTCTTTTTACTGATTAACCGAAGCTTACAGCAGATTTTTTGGCTTGTGTCAGGTAATCAACAACTACCCGTGTAATCACAATAGCACTAAACAATGATGCTACAATACCGGCCATCAGTGTAACTGCGAAACCTTTGATTGGCCCAACTCCAAAACTGAAGAGGATGATAGCCACAAAGAAGGTGGTTACGTTGGCATCAACAATGGCACTCATTGCGTTGGCATAACCTGCTTCAATAGATGCTTTGAGGGTTTTTCCTGTTCGTTGCTCTTCACGGATACGGTCAAATATCAGTACGTTGGCATCCACCGCCATACCGATTGTCAATACAATACCGGCAATTCCCGGCAGGGTAAGGGTGGCTTTGAATGCCGCCAGAATACCGAGGATGAAAATAATGTTGAGCAGCAGCGCGAGATCTGCAATTCCGCCACCGGTGCGGTAGTAGATAATCATAAAGATGGCTACAATACCCAATCCAAACAGGATGGAGTTTAAACCGGCTTGAATAGATTCAGCACCAAGAGTAGCACCAACGGTACGTTCTTCAAGAATTTCCAAAGGAGCGGGCAGGGCACCTGAAAGCAGGATGTTTACCAAATCCTCGGCTTCGTCCACACCATCTAACCCGGTGATGGACGAACGACCATTGGAAATCTTGGTATTTACATTCGGGTAAGAGAATACAAATCCATCCAGAACAATAGCTACCGGCTTGCCAATGTTAGCACCGGTGATTCGCCCCCATTTACGGGCGCCTTCGCTATTCATAGTCATAGAAACTTCGGGTACGTTGGTAGCCGGGTCAAACTGTACGCTTGCGGCTTCAATTACGTCTCCGGTCAGCTCTACCTGAGTTCTTACACCAATCAGCTGGTAAAGGTCTGAACCGCCTTGTCCTTCAAGAGGATTCGCACTCCACATCATGGTGGTACTTCTTGGCATCATGCGCTGAATATCATCAGTTGTCAAAAGGTCCATGACCCTGGCGGTATCTTCAGGAGTAGCATACCCAACGAGGTATGGACTTTGAGCCGGTACCAACACTTCCTCTAAAGGATTGAATTGGTTTGAAGCGGCTGAATCAGCAGTATCAGCACTTGCGGTGTAGTCGTCGTAATATTCATATACGGAGTTTACAAAACCACGGAACTCCTGGGCATCAGCAGCCAGGCGGAATTCGAGTCGCGCAGTTCCTTTCAGAAGGCTGCGTACACGTTCTTTGTCTTCCACGCCGGGCAGCTCAACAACAATACGGTTGTTACCCTGCTTCACAATAGAAGGCTCGGTTACACCGTAACGGTCAACACGGGTACGAATAATTTCGATGGCCCTGTCGAGAGCGGACTGTCGCTGTGTTTTCAGGAAGGTAGCGATTTCTTCGTTGGTAGAACGACGGGTGATGTCCATTGCATCATTTCGGTAGTACCGGCTGAGACGGGCATCAGGGTCGCGAGATTCGAATTCAGCAACCATTTCGTCGATGAAATCCGTGTCGTTTTCGAGCGATCGTTCAGCAGCTACATCAATCACGTCATTCAGAAGCTGATCGGCATTTTCGCCGGCCAATTCTCTGATCAGCTGTGGCACGCCCACTTCAAGCGTTACGTGCATACCACCCTGAAGGTCAAGACCCAGGGAAAGGGTGTTGGTACGAAGATCTTCCAGCTTTTGCTGGTTTTCTTCCTGGTACTGAGCTCGTTCAGAAGGACTGAGCTCTTCCATATAGTTTTGTTCTAATGACCATACTACTGTTGGGTAGAGGTAATAAATTGTAAGGGCCAGAAAAGCCACGATACAACCGATTTTAAATCCGTTTCCTTGCATGTTATTTATTATTTAGAAGTTTGAAAATTTGGGGTGATACGTGAAGAACAATAAAGTGAGCAAGTTCTTAATGCTATTTACTTTATTGCGTGATCACTTTTCACTTAAAAAGAAATGAAAAAGTTTTTAGAGAAGAGTTGGCTTCTATGGCGCACCAATTGCTGTGCCGCCGGAAAGGGGAGAGATATGAAAGTTGTACTGGCTGACAGACTGCTGCTCAAACTTTTCCCCGGCAGGAGAAAAAGTAAATGCTTGTTGTTCCGCAACCATTTTGCCATAAAAGGCTAATCCATCAACCGGTAAAACTGAATGAGGCTGAGCTTGTTTAATAAGTACAGCGTTGCCCATTCCGGAAGATGAATTCTGATAGGCAGTCCATTCTTTTAGCAGAACACGGAAAACTTCACTTTCGTCTTTGGATTGTGCATCCACGGGAAATTGAAAGTCATCTGCGTGGGCTTTCACCAAAGCCGATGCCTGACGAATCACAGATTCCAGTTCATCAGTGCCGGAGGAAAGTTCTTTGAGCTGATCTACAACCGATGTATTGTCACCGGACTTCAAATTTGATTTCAGCCACGAGGTAAACGCGTCTTGCTCTGCATTATCACTTACCGGTTTCATGAAATAGAAAACCATTCCGGCAAGCAGCAGGCCAACGCTAAACGATCGGGTGATATGTGTTCTGAAAAAGTTCATTCAGACTCAAAATATAATCAACAAATACCCCATTGTGAAAGTAAAAGTTGAAAAGAAATGAAGCTATGCCGGTTGTTTGCTCAATCGCTCAAATTCCTGCTTTAAAAACTGCCCCGTATAAGATTTTTCCACTTCGGCTACCTCTTCAGGAGTTCCGGTTGCGATGATCTCACCGCCTCCGGCTCCACCCTCGGGACCGAGGTCAATAATCCAGTCGGCGGCTTTGATGAGGTCGAGGTTGTGCTCAATCACCATCACCGTATTTCCTTTTTCTACAAGCTGCTGGATTACATTTACGAGCATTCGCACATCCTGGAAGTGAAGTCCGGTTGTGGGTTCGTCCATCACATACAACGTATCACCGGTTCCAACTTTGGAAAGCTCGCGAGCCAGCTTAATGCGTTGAGCCTCCCCGCCCGATAACGTGGTGGAAGATTGGCCAAGGGTAAGATATCCCAGCCCAACATCTACCAGTGTTTCCAGTTTTCGGCTTATAGCCGGTTGGGCATCAAAAAAATCGGCTGCATCTCTGATGGGCATTTTCAATACATCCGAGATGTTTTTGCCTTTATAATAGATTTCGAGGGTTTCCCGGTTGTAGCGTTTTCCATTGCAGGTTTCACAGGTTACATACACGTCGGGCAGGAAGTTCATTTCGATTTTGCGGACACCATCTCCGCCACATTCCTCACATCGTCCGCCTTTCACATTAAAAGAAAAACGCCCCTGGTCATAGCCCCGGATTTTAGATTCGGGCAGCTCGGCAAACAACCGTCGAATGTAGTCAAACACTTTGGTATATGTGCCGGGATTGGAACGAGGTGTACGGCCAATCGGACTCTGATCAATGGAGATGATTTTGTCAACATTGTCGATACCTTCAATGCCATCATAAGTCAGTGGCACGGTTTTCGACTTGTAGAAATAATTGGAAAGAATCGGTACCAGTGTTTGGTTGATCAGTGAACTTTTTCCACTTCCGCTAACACCTGTAACACAAATGAATTTGCCCAGAGGAACTTCCAGATCCTGATTTTTAAGGTTATGTCCGCGGGCATTGGTCACTTTGATAGATTTTTCGTTTCCTTCACGCCTTGTTTCCGGCATTTCAATGACTTCTTCATCGTTCAGGAATTTGGCTGTACTGGATTCGGGATCGAGTTCATCCGGTTTGCCGGCCGTTACAATGTGTCCGCCATTAACCCCGGCTCCCGGACCAAGATCAGCTACAAAATCAGCATGTTCTATGGTTTCCCGGTCGTGTTCTACAACAATCACGCTGTTTCCAAGATCGCGAAGGGTTTCTAATGATTTTATCAGTTTGATGTTGTCGCGCTGGTGAAGACCGATGCTTGGCTCGTCGAGAATATAAAGTACACCCACCAATTGGGTTCCGATTTGTGTTGCAAGCCTGATGCGCTGAGCCTCACCGCCACTCAGAGTTTGTGCTTCCCGGTCAAGGCTGAGGTAACTCAACCCTACATTCAGCAGGAAGTCGAGCCGGTCACGAATTTCTTTTAGCACCTGATTTCCGATAATCTGCTGACGTTCATTCAGGTTAATTCCATACAAGGTATCGCGCAGTTCCTGAATATCTTTTTGCACGAGATCGTGAATGGTATGGCCGTCAATTTTATAGGAAAGAGCTTCTTTGTTGAGCCGGCCGCCATCACATTCCGGACAAGTCACCTTATCCATAAAGGCTTTGGCTTTGTCGCGCTGTTTGTTGGATTTACTATTGTGATACTGATCGATGATGGTATTTCGTAAGCCTTCAAACTTGTGCTTATAGGTCACCGAGTTATCCTTGAAATCGTAGCTGACAGAGAATTTCTTATCTCCGCTGCCATTCATGAGGATATCGATCAGCTCTTCAGGGTAATCCTTGATGGGGGTTTCAAAGTCCAGACCAAAAGAATCGAGAATGGCTTTCAGCTGCTTGAATACAAAAATATCGCGGGGAGCACCCAGGAAACGAATTCCGCCATCGGCAATGCTTTGGTCTTTATTGGGAACGAGTAAATCCCAGCTTACATCATACGTATATCCAAGTCCTTCACATTCTTTACAATTTCCGTAGGGGGAGTTGAAGGAAAACAGGTTCGGAGCGGGATCTTCATAAGCGAGTCCGCTTTCAGGATCGAATAGTTTCTGGGAGAACAGCCGGTCTGTAGTTTCGTCACCTTCTTTGATGGCAAGAATCACATTTCCATCGGCCATTTCCAGCGCCAACCGAATACTGTCAGCAATGCGTTTCTCACTTTTTTCTGAAATCACGAACCGGTCAACCACAATCTCAATATTATGAGTTTTATAACGATCCAGCTTCATGTCATCTTCCAGATCTTTAAACTCACCGTCAATTCGGGCTTGTACAAAACCCTGTTTAATGGTTTGCTCAAATAATTCGCGATAGTGCCCTTTTCTACCACGTACCACCGGGGCCAAACAATATGCTTTGGTTCCTTCCGGCATATCCATCACAGCCTGCACCACCTGGTCGGCCGACTGTTTTTTCATCTCATTCCCGGTTTTGTAAGAATAGGGAATACCAACGCGGGCGTAGAGCAGGCGGAGGAAGTCATAAATTTCAGTGACAGTACCAACGGTAGAGCGTGGATTTCGATTGGTGGTTTTTTGATCGATGGAAATAACGGGAGAGAGGCCGTCAATAAAATCTACGGCAGGGCGTTCCATCATCCCCAAAAACTGGCGGGCATAGGCGGAAAGAGATTCCAAAAACCGTCGCTGGCCTTCAGCATAAATAGTGTCAAAAGCCAGTGATGATTTCCCCGAACCGGAAAGTCCGGTAATCACGACCAACTGATCGCGGGGGATGTCGATGTCAATATTTTTGAGGTTGTGTTCGCGGGCGCCGCGTACTACAATGTTATGTTGCAAAGTCTCTCGTGTTTTTAAAATTCAGAACTTTGAAAAATACAAAACAGAGCCCGGAATTCCTTCATTCCTTTTTTAGAAAGATTTGAATGCAAGGTGAAGACTGATAAGGAAATGGAATTTGATGGGTGAATTTTACTAATTGCGATAAATCAAATGAGCATGGAAGAATAAAACCTATCAGCCACCGAAATCACCCCCGAAAAAGCAGCCAAACGTTTAAAAGAAACGGATAAGGAATTCATTAAACTGTTCGGGCATGGAAGTCTTGAAGTGGAGTATTATAAGCCCGATCAGACAGACAAACAGCAACCGCATGAACAGGATGAAATTTATGTGGTGATATCCGGCTCCGGCTTTTTTGTAAATGGAGATAAAAGATATCCTTTTGAAGCCGGACAGGTATTATTTGTGCCGGCCGGAGAGGTGCACCGGTTTGAAGATTTTACGGAAGACTTTGCCACCTGGGTATTTTTCTACGGTCCTAAAGGAGGAGAAAAGGCGTAGATTATTCGTCGTTATCTTCCCCGGCAGTCCTGATTAGACTATTGTACTCTCTGATAAATAGCCGGTTCGGAAATATACCTTCAGCATCTTCAGATAATTCGGGTTTAATTCTCTTCACAAAATACATCTTCAGGTTGCCGATGTACTTGGTTTCAATTTCTCCGCGCGATTCACACTCAAAGAAATCTTTAACCCGCTCGTAAGTAGATTCAGAGATATTGATGGAGTTTTCTCTGGAATGTTCTTCCAATCGGGATGCCACATTTACGGTTTCTCCCCAGATGTCGTAAGCAAAGCGGGTCTTTCCAATCACCCCAACTACTACTTTTCCGGTGTGAATACCAATGCGTACCGGGAGGTATGGAGTGCCCGATTGATTTTTATCTCCAAAGGATTGAACAAAATCCCTGATTTTAAGAGCTGTAAGGATGGTATCGATGGGGTGCGACTGGTTACGCTCAGGGATTCCCCCAGCAGCCATGTAGCTGTCGCCAATGGTTTTTATCTTAATCAGATTGTGTTGCCGGGTGTATTCGTCAAACCGGTCGAAGTAAAACGAAAGGCTTTCGATGAGTTTTTCCGGGCTGAGTTCGGGGACTACCTTTGTAAATCCTTCAAAGTCCGTAAACATGATGGTGGTATCATGGTACCGCTCGGGGGTTACGGTTCCATAAGCCAGCAGGTTCTCCGCAATCTTTTCCGGGAAAATGTTATGGATCAGTTCCTCATGTTCATTTTTGGTAAGCTCAAGCTCTTTATTGGCGGCGTTTAACCCGCTTTGCATTCTGCTCAGCTGATTATTTTGAGCAAGGGTATTCTTATAAGTGGAAATCAACAGATTAACCAGGTACGAATAATCGGCTTTGATCTCATACTCTTTGCCCTCAATTTCCACTTTTACCGTATCATCTTCCTTTACCGGAGGAGGGGGATTCAGCATCAACTCATCGATCTTACTGTAAAGGGTTTCGTCATCAAATGGCTTGGTGAGGTAATTATCTGCACCGGCTTCAATTCCCTTCATAATGTGTTCGGTGGTCACCATAGAAGTAACCAGAATAATCGGGATTTTATTAAGCCGGGTATCTTTCTTGATATGCTCACAAAGTTCGAACCCATCCATAATCGGCATATCTACATCACTGAGGATGAGATCCGGATATTCTGTTCGGGTTAATTCGAGGGCATCTTCGCCATTCTGAGCGGTTAACACCTCGTACCCTTTTTGAATTAATTTATGCCTCGTAAGTGTTACTAATGCCGGATGGTCGTCAACCACCAAAATCCGCAATTTCGTTTCTAACATAATCTGTCTTTAAGAATTCGCTGGTAATATATTTGATTAGGCAAAACAATGTGTGTGAGAATTTTTTAAGCATTAACCCCAAAAAACCGATAGTTTACCTGTTCATTCAACAAAAATTGTACGCATGCAAGAAGTAGCACATAAAAATTGGTCGCCAACATCGTGGAAAGATAAACCGGTAAAGCAACTGCCGGAATATCCCGATCAGGAGCGACTGGATAAAAGTTTTGAAACCCTAAAATCTCTGCCACCGCTTGTCACTTCATGGGAAATTGAAGCCCTGAAGGATAAGCTGGCCAATGTTGCGGCAGGAAAAGCATTTCTTTTACAGGGTGGAGACTGTGCCGAGAGTTTTGACGCTACAAAAGCACCCAAAATTGTGAACATGGTGAAGGTGCTGCTGCAAACCAGCTTCATTCTGATTCACGAGATGGGCGTACCCGTGTTGAGAGTTGGCCGGATTGCCGGGCAGTATGCCAAGCCACGCTCCAATGATTTTGAAATGGTGAATGGGGAAGAGATTCATAATTACCGCGGAGATCTTATCAATGGCTATGAGTCTGAGTCCGGAATTCGCATGCCCGATCCACAGCGACTGTTGGAAGGCTATCACAAAGCCGGTTTAACGCTGAATTTCTTGCGAGCTTTGGCAGATGAAGGTTTTGCCGATTTGCATCATCCCGAACAATGGGAACTCGATTTTATGCAGAACAACGAATATTACGCCGAATACGAGGATATGGTGAACTCCATAACCAAAGCCGTGCGTTTTGTTGAGTCTATTGCACCGGATACGTTCTCAACACTACAAAAAGTAGACTTCTATACTTCACACGAAGCGCTGAACTTGTATTACGATTCAGCCCAAACCCGACCTGTTCCGCGTAAAAAAGGATATTTTAACCTGAGTGCACATATGGTGTGGCTGGGTAATCGAACCCGTGACCTGGACGGGGCACATGTTGAGTACTTTAAGGGGATCAATAATCCGGTGGGCATTAAATTAGGGCCTCCTTATGAAATTGATGAAACGATGAAGCTGATAGAAACGCTGAATCCTAATCATGAGGCAGGTAAAATTGTGCTCATCACCCGTTTCGGAAAAGACATCGTTGAAAAGGAACTACCTAAACTGATACAAGCCGTTCGTCGGGAAGGATTCCCGGTTGTTTGGAGTTCAGACCCCATGCACGGAAATACATTCAGCACCGATGGCGGCATTAAGACCCGAAACTTTGATGATATATTAAGTGAAGTTCAGTCATCATTTGCTATACATCGGTCGGAGGGGAGTTACCTCGGCGGTGTTCACCTTGAGCTTACCGGTGATAATGTGACCGAATGTGTGGGTGGCGCCAAAGGCTTGGGTGAAAAAGAACTTCAGCATAATTATGAGACTTTCTGTGATCCGCGACTCAATTACGAACAGAGCCTCGAAATGGCCTTTCTCGTAGCCCGCGAGTGGAAGAAGAGTTATTCTTAGAGGTGTTAGGGGATAGGGATTAGGGATTAGGGATTAGGTGTTAGGTGTTAGTTAGTCACTCAGCGTAAGCGAAGAATCTTAGCTTTATTTAGATACCAAGTATTAAGGGCAAAGATCTTTCGCTTCCGCTCAAGATGACCCTAACACCTAACACCTAATCCCTAAAACCTAAGCTCCCCCTCTGTCAATTTTGTCTGGAGTCTGTCATAGTTGAAACGGCTTCACTGTCAACCTTTCTATTTTATAGATTCTGTCTGAAATTTCATCAGTATCGTTTGCCCGTCTGTCAGCATATCCCTTTGCTGATTCTGTTGGCATATGCCTTGCATTAGTTGAAATGAATTAATGAAAAAACGAAAACTTAAATGCGAGGTTAATTATGGCACTTGTTAATTACACCCGACCCAATGTTGATCTTCACTCAAAAAGATTCAGCGATATCTTAGATGAGTTTTTCAATGAATCACTGAATTACAGAAACGATTCGTTCATGCCTTCAGTAGATATTTCTGAAACTGAAAATCAGTTCGATGTTTCAGTTTCGCTACCCGGTATGAATAAAGAAGATATTAACGTTGATCTCGACAACGGACACCTTACAATAAGCGGTGAGCGTAAACTCGAGAGCGAAGGAAGCGGTAAAAACTTTCACAGGGTAGAATCAAGTTATGGCTCATTCAGCCGTTCTTTCCAGCTACCCGACAGTATTGATGAAGAAAGTATTACTGCGAAATATGAAAATGGTATTCTGAATATCACCATTGCCAAAAGCGAAGAAAAGGTTAAGAAGAAGATCGAGATTTCATAAATCTGATCCATTAGGTTAAGGGAGCCGAAGTCCCTTCAGTGGGGCTTCGGTTTCTTATTTACATCTACAGAATTGTAAAGGTTTGTGGAAGCACACAATTTTAATAAGGTGACACGTTGTTAAGACCGCAATCCATGAATAACAATTAAATCAGAGTAAATATGAGTACCACAGTAAAGAATATATTTGGGGTGGCCGCAGCGGTTGTTGTGTTGTTAGGTTTTAATCTTGCCATCGACAGCACTTCCGTAACCTTTTCGGATTCTACCAAAAATAAAGTAGAATCTGCTGAGGAAAAGCCGGTTGCTTCACTCAAAGATTTTAATGATGCCATTGTTGATATCGCCGAAAACACAAATCCATCGGTTGTAACCATAACCACTAAGCGTGTGGAAGAAGTGCGGGTAATCAATCCTTTTTCACAGTTTTTTGGAAACCCCAGAGGTGACGGTGAAACCCGGGAGCGAGTTCAGCGTGGGTTAGGTTCAGGAGTGATTGTATCTGATGAAGGGTATATACTGACCAATAACCATGTAATTGAACAAGCCGATGAAATACAGGTGCGTTTGTTTGATGGCAACGAAGTTGATGCCGAACTGATTGGCACAGACCCGCAAACCGACATCGCCGTACTAAGAATAGATGTAGATAATCCACCGGCTGTTCCAATGGGCAACAGCGATGAATTAAAAGTAGGCTCATTTGTACTGGCAATTGGAAGTCCGCTTAGCGAGAATTTAGCACACACGGTATCTTTTGGAATCGTCTCTGCTAAGGGCCGGAATATTGGGTTGATCCAAAACCGACAGGAGCAATGGGTTGGTTATGAAGATTTTATTCAGACGGATGCAGCCATCAATCCGGGTAACTCCGGCGGCGCCCTCATTGATATAAATGGAGAATTAGTAGGAATTAATTCGGCTATTGCATCCCGATCCGGTGGAAATGACGGCATTGGATTTACCATCCCCATCAACCTGGCAAAACGAATTATGAACGATCTGGTTGATGATGGCGAAGTTTCCAGAGGGTATCTGGGAATGTACATGGCCGGAGAAGTAGATCAAACGATGGCACGTGGACTGGGACTTGGGGATATCCGGGGAATCATGGTAGGTCGTGTTGATGAAGACGGGCCTGCGGATAAAGCCGGTTTACAGGAAAAAGATATCATCGTATCATTGAACGGAGAAAAGGTCAAAGACTGGGCCAGTTTCCGAACCAGAATTGCTTCTTTCAAACCGGGAGATGAAATTGCCCTGGGTATTATCCGTGATGAAGATAATATGACGCTGGACGTTACGTTAGGAAAACGTCCTCAGGAACAAACAGCTTCTATCGCCCCTCAAAATAAAGAAGAGATGGACGAGCGACTTGGCTTTACGGTACGGGAGCTGTCATCTGAAATTCGCAGACAGCTCAATATTGAAAACGAAACCGAAGGAGTTGTTGTTCTGGAAGTGAGAGATGGCAGTAATGCTTACGAAAGAGGGCTCAGATCCCGGGACATTATTACCGAAGTTGGCAGAACACCTATTGATTCAACAAAAGATTTTTACGAACAGCTTGAAGATTTAGAAACTGATGTTGTTCTTTTGACCATTAAAAGAAATGATTTGGAACAATACATCGCTTTCGAGATATAAATGTAATCGAAGCATAGATTTTTGTACCCCGAAAACCCAAACCTTGATCCCTGATACGGATCAGGGTTTTTATTCCGGGTCGGGAACTATAACCGACTCAAAACGTGTTTTCCATTTACCAAAAATTACACGGATACTTTGTTAACATTTTGTATCTTATAGCATAAGATTTTAGAAAAGAATTTGTACCCCGAAAAACCCAAACCCTGAACTCTGATACAGTTCGGGGTTTTTTATTTTAAGCAATTTCAGGGGGATAGCATCTACTTCAATAGAATATGAGCTTCCATTAAATGACAAGTAGAGCTGATGTTATTGCACGCACAGCAATCACCGGTTTGAGTTGATTTCTAATACTGATGCTCTTCTGTTCCTGTCTATATGTAGCTTCTCAAAAAAATGAACTGCAGCCATTACCCTTCAAATTCATTTTCGTCCTGCAATTCTGTCAATAAAATTTCGTAGGCACGATTTTGGTTTTTATTCAGGTAGAAAAGAAAAAAGGAGATTGACATGAATCTGAATAAATTTACACTGAAAGCGCAGGAGGCTGTACAAAAAGCACTTGAGCTGGCCCAAAGCTACAACAACCAAGCCGTTGAACCTGCCCATATTTTAAAAGCATTTCTGAGTGACCAAGAGAGCATAGTAAATACATTGTTGAGCAAATTGGGGGCAAACCCGTCGGCTATTGAGAACGTGGTGGAAACAACCCTGGACCGGCTTCCAAAAGTTCAGGGTGCTTCCGTTTCAGGTCAGTATTTATCCAATACGAGTAAAGAACTTTTTGATGTTGCCCAGAAAGAAGGAAATAAGCTGGGCGATGAATACATCAGTTCCGAACACGTATTAATTGGAATGACGACCGTAAAAGGGGAGATCGCGAATCTGTTGAAAGATCAGAGCGTGACCAAAGAGAACATTCTGAAAGTGTTGAAGGATGTCCGTGGCAATCAAACCGTGGACGATCCGAATGCTGAAAGCCGGTATGGGGCCCTGAAGAAATACGCCCGCGACCTCAATGACCTGGCCGAAAAGAATAAGCTGGATCCCGTTATTGGCCGGGATCAGGAAATCCGGCGCGTAATGCAAATTCTTACCCGCCGAACAAAGAATAACCCCGTTTTAATTGGTGAACCCGGTGTAGGTAAAACAGCTATCGCTGAAGGCATGGCTTTGAGAATAGTTCGTGGGGATGTTCCTGAAGGACTTAAAACCAAACGAATTGTAGCCCTCGATATGGGCTCGCTGGTAGCAGGTACAAAATTCCGTGGTGAGTTTGAAGAACGACTGAAAGCGGTAGTGAAAGATGTATCGGATTCTGACGGTGAAATCATTTTGTTTATTGATGAGATTCATACCCTGGTTGGAGCCGGTGCCACCGAGGGCGCCATGGATGCTGCCAACATTCTGAAGCCGGCGCTTGCCCGGGGCGAACTTCACGCCATCGGGGCCACTACGCTCGATGAATACCGCAAGTACATTGAGAAAGACAAAGCGTTGGAACGGCGACTACAAACTGTGTTGGTGGGCGAACCTTCTGTTGAAGATACGGTTTCGATTCTCCGCGGATTGCAGGAGCGTTATGAAGTACATCACGGTGTTCGGATAACCGACTCGGCCGTGGTAGCTGCAGCCGAGCTTTCCCACCGATATATCGGAGATCGTTTTCTCCCGGATAAAGCTATTGACCTGATTGATGAGGCCGCTTCCCGGTTACGGCTTCAGATTGATTCCCTTCCGGAAGAACTGGATGCCCTGGAACGCCAAATCCGTCAGTTAGAAATTGAGCGGGAGGCATTAAAACGGGAAAAAGATCAATCCAAAATGAAAGGGATTGAGAAAGAGCTCGCCGATCTGGAAGAAGATCGAAAATCGATGCGGGTGCAATGGGAGCAGGAACGCGAACTGATCCAAAGGGTGAGAGAGCTGAAGCAAGCCATTGACACGGCCCGAAACGAAGCCGATAAAGCTGAGCGACAGGGGAACTATGAAAAAGTAGCTGAATTACGCTATGGAACAATCACCCAGCTTGAGAATGAACTGCAGGAGTCGCAAAAGAAACTGGATGACATGCAGGAAAATCAGTCTTTGCTGAAAGAGGAGGTGGATGCGGAAGACATCGCCGATATCGTTGCACGCTGGACCGGCATTCCGGTTCGGAAGATGCTACAAAGTGAACGTAAGAAACTGCTGCAGTTGGAAGAAGAACTACATAAGCGGGTAATCGGCCAAGATAAAGCAATTGAAGCTGTATCTCATGCTGTTCGGCGTTCGCGGGCCGGACTTCAGGATGAACAGAAACCGATTGGCTCCTTCTTCTTTCTCGGGTCAACCGGTGTGGGTAAAACCGAGCTTGCCCGTTCGCTGGCAGATTTTTTGTTCAACGACGAAAATGCCATGATTCGAATCGATATGAGTGAGTACATGGAGAAGCACAGCGTAAGCCGTTTGGTGGGAGCTCCTCCGGGATATGTAGGCTACGACGAGGGTGGACAGCTTACGGAGGCCGCACGTCGACATCCTTATTCGGTTATTCTGCTGGACGAAATCGAAAAAGCACACGCGGATGTATTCAACATTCTGCTGCAGGTACTGGATGAAGGCCGCCTGACTGATAACAAAGGTGTTACGGTGGATTTCAAAAATACGATCATCATTATGACGTCGAATATTGGTTCGCACCTGATTTCCAATGAGATTGAGAAAACCGGTGGCAATATGAGTGATGAGAAATACGAAGAGCTTCAAAACAAACTGATTGAGCAGCTGAAGCAAACCATCCGGCCGGAGTTTTTGAACCGAGTGGACGATACCATTGTATTTCATCCGCTGGGTCAGGAACACATCCGAGCCATTGTGGATATTCAGCTTCGAAGAGTGCACGAAATGCTCCGGAAGAGTGAAGTGACCCTTGATGTATCTGATACTGTCAAAGACTGGCTGGCTGTCCGGGGATATGACCCGGTGTATGGAGCGCGTCCGCTGAAGCGGGTGATTCAACAGAATATCACCAATAAACTGGCCACGAAATTAATCAGCCGTGAAGAAGAAGGCCCGGTTCATTACGAGGCCACCATCAACAAAGCAAAAGATGGCATCGACTTTGCCGAAGTTCTGGATGATGTAGAAGCCTGGGCGGAAGAGGATTGAAAATTTAAAATTAAGAATTAAAAATTGGGTTGGGAGTTCTTGACCACCCAATTTTTAATTTTAAATTCTTAATTTTGAATTCCAGCTTAGCTGGACAAATTAGTCTCGCCCTTAATTTTCTCATACTCTTCATCGTTTGGTTCCCAGAGTTCGATTTTGTAGCCATTGGGATCCATAATCCAGCCGAACTTGCCGTATTCGTAAACTTCCATTTCTCCTATAATTTCCACGCCTTCCTCTTCAAGAACCTTAAGCAGCTCTTCCAGGTTATCTACCCGGTAATTAACCATTGCGTCTTTTTTGCTGGGATTGGTGTATTCGGTGTTTTCATCAAACATGCTCCAGGCGGTGTAGCCCTTCTTATCCGGGTTTTCGGCATGTCGCCACTCAAAGGTGCCGCCATACTTTCCGCTTTTAATACCCAGATGGTCCCGGTACCAATCTCTTGTGGCATCGGGATCTTTAGCTTTCAAAAATACGCCACCAATTCCGGTTACTCGCTTTTTCATAGATTTTGATTTTTAGCTGTTAGCTTTCGGCCTTCAGCTTTCAGTTTATGTCTCTGAAAAAAACTGAAAGCTGTTTACTGATGGCTGAAAGCTAACTTATTAATCGTTATGCTGGTCAAATAAAATCTGGTTTCCATCCGGGTCTTCGATGCAAAAGTGGCACGGACCTTTATCCTCGTGGATGGAATCTGACTCCATCAGGAATGTAACCTCCTTTTCCTTTAAATCTTTATAGACACTTCGGGCATCTGTTGGGTTAAAGGTGATGATATTTTCCTCAAACATATCCTGGAATAAACCGATCAGAGAATTTCCCTTCTTCATAATAATCCAGTTGTTCTCGATGGGGCCGGTACCTTCAACCGGTTCAAACCCCAGTTTTTCATAAAATGCTTTAGAGGCATGGATGTCTTTAACTGCAAGTGAAAGAGAGTGATTATTAGGATTCATGATAATGTGGTTTCGTTAACTTTTAATGTTCTTTTCGTAAAGCTCGATCCATTCCTTGGGTGTCATTTTTCCCGCCAGCTCGCCTATCAATTCGTAGGGAATGTGATCCGGATTTCGAAAACGGATACAACTTTTGCCCATATCGAGCTTGGTTTTTACGTGTTTGGGATACTCTCCCTTAAACCAGTTCATGAGTTCATCATCAGCATAAATGCCGGAGTGGTACACCGCAATATGATTCTTTTGAGAAGCAATATTTATAAAGGGCAGAGGAAGCTCCGGCGCTACGTGGTATCCATTCGGGTACAGCGAATGGGGCACAACATAACCAATCATCCCGTAGCTCATTTGTTCTTTGAACCCTTCAGGCAGGTTTTTACTAATAACCGATCGAAGTTTTTTGATGGGTTCTTTACGTTCTTCGGGGATTTTTTGAATGTATTCTTCAGGACTGTCGGCTTCAATTTTCATAGCTTTTCTTGTTGAATTTTAAATTGCGGACGCATCCGGGTTCATATTTTCTTCGGTTGGCATAAAGGTGCTCTTTCGCAATAAAGCTGCACTAATCAGTGAAATAATCAAACCGACAGGCAGAATTTCTGACAGCGTTAAGAGGACACGGAAAAACGGGTTTTCATACATATCAGAATAGAACTGTATTTGTTCTTCCATTTCCGCTATCGCTTCATCAGATGCGCCATCAGCTTCCATGTTTTCAATAACGGAAGTTGAATAGGTTTCGATGAAGTTGACATCAGAGGTTTGGAGGTAAATTTCCCATCCGCCCACATAGAAAGCACTGGCAACCAACGCGATATATAATCCTGCCAAAAATGCTTTTCCGAATTTGATTACGCCGCCCAGGTAGTTATCCCGATATTGTTTTATTCCCACAAAGATCATGGACAGAGCAATGATCATAACCAAATAGCCAATCCACTCCGAATTGGCGTGCATCATTTCATCTCCCGCAAGGTTGGTGAGGAGGGTAGCGATGAACAAGTTAATCAGCCCGGCAAGAATGCCGAATGTGAGTATAATTTTTGACATATTGTGAGATGCTTGGTTTAAAGTGCAGCTCCAAGTAAGTGAAATTGAAAAAGGAATGCATCACCCGAAAGTATGATTTTGATATTTTAGGGAAAAAACCCCTGTAAATAGTAATGCGTAGGAATATTTTTCTTAGAAATCGAAATCGATCGCAATTTGTTAATCAAATATTCATGATTGATGGGTACCTATAAGTACTTACTCAATCGAAGAACTCTAAGCCTCGAAGCAATGGGAAATAACGTGGATTTATCGAAACATAAAATTTCAGTAGAAAATATCATCAGGAACCCGGCTCCTGCAAAATTCTATGAGGATGCCATCAAATTCGATCCCGGTTCTGCGGTATCAGAGTCGGGTGCTTTGGTTGTTCGTTCAGGGAAAAGAACGGGGCGAAGTCCGGCCGACAAGCGGGTTGTGAAAACTCCCGGAGTTGAAAAGGAAGTATGGTGGGGTAATGTGAATATTGCGCTGGATGAACACACCTTTAACATCAACCATCAAAGAGCCACCGATTACCTGAATACCCGGGAGCGGCTGTATATAGTTGATGGTTTTGCAGGGTGGGATCCCAACTATCGCCTCAAAGTCCGGATTATTGCAGAGCGCCCGTATCATGGATTGTTTATGCATAATATGTTGATCCGGCCAACGGCCGAGGAGCTGGAAAACTTTGGAGAGCCTGATTTTGTAGTCTATAACGCCGGTAAATTTCCTGCAAACCGTTTTACTGAAGGAATGACCTCCGATGCCAGTGTAGATGTGAACTTTGAGAAAGGCGAAATGGTGATTCTGGGAACCGAATATGCCGGGGAGATGAAGAAAGGAATCTTTACCGTAATGCATTACCTGATGCCTAAGAAAGATGTACTATCCATGCACTGTTCGGCAAACGAAGGGGAGAAACCCGAAGATGTAGCGCTCTTCTTTGGTTTATCCGGAACCGGAAAAACCACACTTTCGGCTGACAATAGCCGCAAACTGATAGGCGATGATGAACACTGCTGGAGTGAAGACGGCGTGTTTAATATCGAAGGGGGTTGCTATGCAAAAACCATCAACCTCTCTGAGGAAAAAGAGCCTGAGATATATAATGCCATCAAGTTCGGAACGGTGCTGGAGAATGTGGGCTATGATGCGAATACCCGTAAAGTGGATTACGATGATGTTTCCATCACTCAAAACACCCGGGCTTCGTATCCTATCGACTTTATCTCAAATTCCAAAATCCCATGCACAGCCGGACATCCTAAAAACATCATCTTTTTGACTTATGATGCCTTCGGTGTATTGCCTCCGGTAAGCAAGCTGTCTCCTGAGCAGGCTATGTACCACTTTATCAGTGGATATACCGCCAAAGTTGCCGGAACCGAAATGGGTGTTACAGAGCCTGAAGCTACATTTTCTGCCTGTTTTGGAGCAGCTTTCCTGGTATGGCCACCGTCTAAATATGCCGAAATGCTCGCGGAGAAAATGAGAACTCATAATGCCAAAGCCTGGCTGGTGAATACCGGAATTACCGGCGGAGCCTATGGCAAAGGCGGAGAGCGCATCAATCTCAAAAATACACGTGCGATCATTAATGCCATTCATGAAGGTAAACTTGATAATGCCGATACGGTGCAAGACGAAGTGTTTGGTTTCAGGATTCCAACAAACTGCCCTGAAGTTCCTTCAGAAATACTACAGCCACGTAACTCCTGGAGCAATGCAGATGAGTATGATGCACAGGCTCAAAAGCTTGGTAAGCTCTTCCGCAAAAACTTCGATAAGTATAAAGCAGAAAGCAGTGATGAAATCATAAACGCAGGACCAAAAGTCAGCGATTAATCAATTAATCCCTGGTAACTTCAATCCACCGGCTCGAATGGGGCGGTGGATTTTTTTATGGGATGAGCTTTAACGAGCGGGCTTTTTTAACGGCCATGCTTCGGCGGCTTACTTCCAGTTTTTGGTAAACACTGGAAAGGTGTGTTTTCACCGTATTGATAGATATAAAAAGCTTATTGGCTATTTCCTGGTTAGAGTGACCTTTACCGAGATGCTCGAGGACATCAAGTTCGCGCTCGCTGATACCCAGCGACTTCAAGGCTTTTTTATTCCGTTTGAAGGAGGTTTTTTCAGATTCCTGTGGTGCTTTTGCCGTTAGTTTTTTACCCAGCCAAATGCCTAATACGGTAAATAGAATGGCAATGGCAACGATATATACCGGAGTTGAAATGATTTCTATCGTGTAGAAATATTCAATCGCTTCGACTACTAATACACCGGCAGCAAGTACAGCCCCGTAAATTAATACTGTTTTCTTCATCCTTAAATTTGATATGCTACCGTAGTTTTTCGGGGTTTAAACCTTTAAGGTCGTCAGCAACAAACTTGCGGCCTTCGCGCACCAGCTCTCCGTCCAGGTACACATCAGCACCAATACAAACCAGATCCCAATGGATGTTACTGGAATTGCCGTTAGGTGCTACTTCATAGTCTTTACCGAGGGTAAGGTGGTTGGACCCGTAAATCTTCTCATCAAAAAGAATGTCATACATCGGGCTCTCGATTACCGGGTTCAACCCAAAGCTGAATTCTCCAAATCGCCGTGCTCCCTCGTCTGTGTCCAGAATATCTTTGAGAGCTTCGTTGTTGGAGGAATCAAAATCAACCACCACGCCGCCTTTTACTTCCAGCTTAACAAATTCAAAAGGTTTGCCCTGATATACGGAAGGAGCGTAAGAAATCACTCCATTTACCGAATCCAGAACAGGAGAGGTGAAAAGTTCTCCGTCAGGGATATTTCGCTTACCAAAGCAGGGAACCCAATTCTGGCCCTTAACCGAAAACTTAATATCGGTTCCTTCGCCTTTCAGGTGAATTTCATCGGTGGCTCGCAGTCGTTTTTCCAGGGGCTTCATTGCTTCTTCAAGCTGGGCGTAGTCAACCAGGCAGGCATCGTAATAAAAATCAGCGAAGGCGCGCGTTGGCATTTTGGCGTTCATCGCAAAGGCAGCCGATGGATACCGCATGATGCACCAGTTGGTATTATTAACGCGCTCATCAAAGTGAACCGGCTTCAGAAAATGCTCGGAATAGGCTTTATTGGCTTCCTTACTGGCTTGTGAATTTTCATAGATATTCTGCGAAGCACGGATTCCGATGAAGGCATCCATTTGCTTCATCAGTGGAAGCTGATCCACAGAAGCCTGATTCTTCCAGAATTCCTCATCACCATTTTCAATTAAAATACGTTGCGTATCCGCATCTTCGATCTTTATAAACGGGTGCGCTCCCTTTTCACGGATTTGCTCTACCAAAGCTCGGAGCAGGTCGATACCGTTTAAGCCGATAAGCTGTACCATCACATTGTGCCCTTCCTGAACCTCGGTACTGTGTTCAAGAATGAGGTTTGCGAGTTTCTGATCATTTTGTGAGATCATATTGCAGTATTGAATTTGGAACGATGAATATTCGATTTGGCAGACAAAGTTAAGAGAATCCGAAGACAGTTGAGAGTTATAAAGTTATAAAGTAGTGAGGTGATAAAGTGATTAGGTGATTGGGTGAAGTGGGGGATTAGGTGTAAATGAGAGGAGTGGACCCGAAAGAAATGTGTGATTAAAATATTGATTCGCTACCTCATAGCTTATAAACACCCCATCACTTTATCACCTAATCACTCATCACTAACATTAAGAACAGTGTCACACAAGGCAATTTCGTTGGGATCGTTGGAGGCGAGGAAGACCAGAGTACCAGCCTCAGCTGCTTCTATGACTATCTCGGATACCAGTGTGTGTCCTTTTTCGTCGAGGTTGGAACCGGGTTCGTCCAGCATTAATATTTTGGGCTTACGAACCAAAGCGGCGGCCAGTTTAATGCGTTGTTGCTGTCCGGTAGAAAGGCTTCCAAAAAGCTGATCGCTCAAATGCGGTATCTGAACCTTCTCAAGTAAGGCTGAAAGTCGATCTCCTCGTCCAACTCTGCCTCCGGCTTCAATCAAAAAGCGCAGGTTCTCCTCAACCGATAATTCTGCATAGAGGTTGATGTAAGGAGCCGCATATCCCATCTGAGCTTTTACCTGTTTTTGATCCATCACTTCATCATTCTGCTTCCAAATGATGGTTCCCGAATTAGGGCGGAGGAGATATGACAGGCATTTTACCAATGTTGATTTACCACTGCCATTGGCTCCCGATATACCCAGAATTCCTCCGGTGTGCTCAAAGTTGAGATCCGAGAAAATGGTATGACGGTTAAATTTTTTGGTAAGATTTTGTACCTGAAGTGAAATCATGCCCCAAAGGTAGCAAGTTTGTGACTAATAAGAATATGCTTTCAGTTCATAAAATTTGAAAACTATAACGGAATATCTAAATCCTTAATTGTATTGCGAGCCGGCAGGCTTTATTTTCAGTGAAATACTAAAACGACTTATGCATCAGGCAGTAGAAGAAATCATCGATCGGCTTATTGGCGCGGTTAAATCCGACAAGCCCTATTATACCCTGAAAGACTGTCTTTCAGCGGGGTTTCCGACCTTTATTGTTGAACGAATTCGCATCGAAATCAACGAAAAGCTGAAGAAAGAATTTGTTTTGGAAGACACGGAATGGGCGAACACCGATCAGCAGCTGGTTAAAGATGCGTGGAAAGAATTTCAGCAAGCATTATTTGCGAATTCCCGCATTCCCAAAGACAAGTTTTACGTAGTTACCAGCCGGGTAATGACCGAAATTGTGAAGGTGTACCTGGAACCGCGCCATCACATGGCGGATTATATTTACAAAGGCGAAGAAGAACTCGATTACGAAGAGCTGGTTCGGCGAACCGACAAGCTGACTATTTATAAGCACTTTGGTAAAGCCATTCCGCTGTATATGAAAAAGCGGAAGCTGAAAACGTTGGAGAAAAAGCGCTGTAAACTGCTTATCCATAACCTGGATGCTAACCTTGTGGCTTCCTATACCGCCAAAGAATGGGCGCAGGTCCTTGAGCTTTTGTTTACCCTATTTGGAGGAGAAGTAGATGCCAAGCTCATTCAGCTATTTTTTGAAGACAAGGGACTGTACCTCACGGCAAAAGCTTTTAACGAACTGGATGAGCAGATAACTAAAGAGCGGTTTATTGAAATTCTGTCCTATCCAGACTTGCTGGATGTGAAGCTTCAGGAGAAATTCAGGGATCAGTTCCGCGAGGAGTTAATTGCCCAGAAAAATCGATTTGACCATCCGGATGAAGAGGAGATGGAAGAAATTGATGAAAAGGAACAGCGATTGTTGGATAGTTTTTTTGGCGATTACAGCGAAGAAGGTCCGCAAATGACGGACGAAGAGTCATTCAATGCTTTGTTTAAAACCGAGCAGAAAGATAAGTCCATTTTTGAGGAGTTTGAAGAAGTGCCCGATGCTGAAAAGATCTCGGAATCACTCAAAACCGGAGATCAAACCGATGAAATCAAGAAGTTTCGGGAGAACCTCGTAACGGTACTTGATCAGGCAGCACATTCGTTCAAAAACCTGACTGAAGAAGAAGAGGAAGAGGAAAAGAAAAAATCAAAAAAGAAGAAAAAGAAGTCCTCTAAAAAAGGAGAGAAGCCTGCAGAACCGGCGCCTGAAAAAGAAGAAGAGGATGTGCTGGATGAATTAGCTGCGGAAGATGATACGGATGAATCTGTTATTGAGGAAGAAGCCGAAGATAATGAAGAGCAGCCCATGTGGCAGCAGTTTATACGTCCCGACCAAATGGATATGTTGATGAGCAGCAAGGGTTCGGATAGTGACGATATGCTGATTGATGAAGAAACGCTGGTCGATGAACTCGTTGATGAAGAGGACGAAGACGACCAGACCATGCCCACACTGAAGGACTTTATGATCAACAATGAAGGCTTTTTTGTAGAAGAAATTTTCAAAGGATCAGATAAGAAATACGAAAAAGCCCTGAGTAAAATTCAGGAGCTGGACAATTGGGATGAGGCTACTGAATTCATTGAAAAAAAAGTATTTTCGACTAATAAAGTTGATATGACATCTGAAGTAGCCATCGATTTTACCGACCGGCTGCAAGCTTACTTTGACGAATATAAATCTTAAACAATACCTTAATTATGGCATCCAATCCAAAAGTAGAACGACTACAGAAACTGCGGGAAGAAGCACTTAAAGGCGGAGGTGAAGCCCGAATCGAGAAGCAACATGATAAAGGCAAACTAACCGCCCGAGAGCGAATCGATCTGTTGGTGGATAAAGGCTCGTTCGAGGAAATTGACAAGTTTGTGACCCACCGGAGTACAGCTTTCGGATTGGATAAGAAAAAGATATTAGGGGATGGGGTCGTAACCGGCCACGCTAAAATTCACGGCCGTCCGGTTTATATTTTCAGTCAGGATTTTACCGTATTTGGCGGTTCTCTGTCAGAAACTCACGCAGAGAAAATTTGCAAGATTATGGACCTCGCTATGAAAAACGGAGTGCCTATCATCGGTCTTAATGATTCAGGAGGTGCTCGTATTCAGGAAGGGGTTTCCTCACTAGGTGGATATGCCGAGGTCTTCTGGAGAAACAGTATGGCCTCTGGTGTTGTGCCTCAGATTTCAGCCGTAATGGGTCCTTGTGCCGGTGGAGCTGTGTACAGTCCGGCGCTTACCGATTTCATTTTTATGGTGGAAAATTCCAGCTATATGTTTGTAACCGGACCGAATGTGGTAAAAACAGTAACGCATGAAGAAGTTACATCCGAAGAATTAGGCGGTGCTTCTACGCATAGCACCAAATCGGGGGTTTCCCATTTTTCCAGCCCTAACGATGCTGTGTGCCTGAATGACATCCGGCAGCTGATGAAATACGTGCCTCAGAATTGTGAGGAAAAAGTACCGATGGTAGAATCCAAAGAACCGGATTCGGCCAAAGCCAAAGCACTGGAAGACCTGGTGCCGCTTAACCCCAACAAGCCGTATGATATTCATGATGTGATTGAGGGAATTATGGATAAAGATTCCTTCTTCGAGGTTCACAAAGATTATGCGGATAACATCGTGGTCGGTTTTGCCCGACTTGGAGGCCGAAGTGTAGGCGTTGTTGCTAATCAACCGCTTTCACTGGCCGGCGTTTTGGATATCGATGCTTCTCTGAAAGGAGCTCGTTTTGTTCGTTTCTGTGATGCGTTCAATATTCCGCTGGTTGTATTTGAAGATGTCCCCGGCTTCCTGCCCGGTACCGATCAGGAGTGGAATGGAATCATCAAACACGGAGCTAAGCTGCTTTATGCATTCTGCGAGGCTACGGTTCCAAAAATGACGGTAATTACCCGTAAGGCCTATGGCGGAGCTTACGATGTGATGAACTCCAAGCATATAAGGGCTGATTACAACGTGGCCTGGCCAACAGCCGAGATTGCCGTAATGGGAACCAAGGGTGCGGTAGAGATTATCTTCCGCAAAGAAATTGCCAAAGCCAATGATCCGGAAGCCAAGCAGAAGGAACTGGAAGACCAGTATAGCGAGAACTTTGCGCATCCTTATAAAGCGGCCGAGCGCGGCTATGTGGATGATGTAATACTGCCTTCCGAAACCCGTGAGAAACTGATTAAAGCACTGGAAGTGTCCCATAACAAAGTGGAATCCGTGCCTAAGAAGAAGCACGACAATCTGCCGTTGTAAAATTTAAGTTTCGCCTTGCAATCGATCTTGTTCCCAACCACCCGGTTGGGGACACCAGGTTCTATTTGGTAAAAGCTATGATACACACTGAGCAAGCACTAAAATTAGTTCTTATACTTTATCAGTGTTTCTTCGTATTCATTGGAAATAATTTCGGGCGTTTGGATACGGTTGTGTAGTCGCCTTGCGAAGTAGGGTATTCCATCATCCTGATCGGTCAAATAATTTTGAAGCTCTGATTTAGTTAAGATTCCATCATTATCAAGATCCGCTTCGCCTTTAAATCCCTTCAATAAAAAATAGGTAAAGAGTCCGTGTCTCATTTGAGGATACCAGCTGGCAATTTGCTCTCCACTGCTGGCAGTGATGATAAGGCTGTTATCGATGGTTAAAGCTTTGTTCTTTACTTTAATGCCTATGGGAGAGGCATTCTTAATCAGCATTTCCCCGGAACCGGATGCTCCGGAAAAGCAGGCATCAAGAAAGACGGCTACTGATTTGGCATTCAGCTTAGAAAGGTTGCCGTACAAAAGGTCGGTGCTGTAGCCTGAGAAGGATACAAAGGCGGGGTCAGAGTCAATAGGCATCATGTAAGCCGAGTTAGAATTCACGTCGGGGGAACCATGCCCAGAGTAGAAAATATAAACATCACTTTTTCCCGGTTTCACGAAGTTGTGAAGCTTTCCCATGTGGTTGTTTTCATTTCCAAAAATAGCATCAAAAGTAGCTTTACCGGCATTCTCTTCATAAATAATATTTCCGGGTTTGATCCCCAGGGTGTTTATAAAGTATTCCTTTACAAGAGTCGCATCATTCACGGCATAGTCAACATCAGGAATGTCTTTTGAGTAATCCTTATTACCGATAATAACACCAACCGCATCAGTATTAATTTTATCGGCGTTTGGGATATCGAATTCAATATCTACCGGGGTTTGTTTTTCAACTGCCGCTTGATCTGGCTTCCTTTGTCGATCGGCCAGTATTGGATCTGAAGTATCATCATCAGTATTCAATTTGTCGCCAATCATAAAAGTAAACCGCAGATAATTGGTCTTATCGTAAGGAGGTTGTAAGTACTCTTCTTTTGATCTATATCCCTCAGGAGATGCGGTAATGGTATGAGCTTTACCATTAACTAAGATTTTTGCTCTTTCTGCCGTTACAACTTCTTTTCCATCTACATAGAAGGTTGTTCTAGGCACATTGGAATTCAGTTGAAAAACAATACTGGCATCATCTGAAGCTTTTGGCAGATACTCGTTTTCAGAGCTTAATACTCCTACCGAACTACATGCAGAAAATACCAGTACTGTAAAAAGTAATAGTGAAATATTTAGTGGTTTATTCGTGTTCACCTTATTTTCGTAATGTCTAAGGAGTGAAATTTATCAACCACTTCTTCGAAGTTTTGGTTTCTTATTTGAGATAACTCTTGCTCACCAACTTCAACCGACGCTGCAGTTCCGGTAAGGTTCATTTTTGTAATCCAGATAGTAAGAATAGGAATGGGAATTTGTGTATAAGTTACGTCAAGGCCCATATCCACAATGATATCTGCACCTTGGTGCTTGGATAAAGCTTGATTAAAGAGTTCTTCATAAACTTCTTTATTAGCTTGTTTGGGAAAAAGTATACCTACTCTGGATACTTCAGCTGTTGTATACCCTAGTGGTACAACATTACTATTAGGATAAACATAATGGCTGCTTACAACTCTCTGCCCATATTTAGTGCTACAACCAACTAATAGAAGTGCACATGCAAAAACTGTAATTAGTGATTTAAACTTATTCATGATGTACCTCGATTAATTTAATTCTTGTTCGCCTACTTCCATGGTTACCGGGTATCCTTCGACAGTCAGTTTTCCGGTATATAATGTCAATACGTAAACTGGTATTATCGTGACTTTCCAGTTGTAATCAATATTTATTAACATATCAGCTCCGTTAACTTTGTTTAGAGCATCCTGATAAGCTTGTGCTTCGATGGAAGATGTGATGGTTGGCGGTTTCATTGAAAGACCTGTTTTAGAAGTCCCCAATACTTTTGAGCTTCCTATGGGTGTAACATTGCTATTAGGATAGTCAAAGTGAGATTGGTTCTTTCTTACATAAGATGTCTGAGAACAGGCAGCCAATAAAAAAGAGAAAAGCATGATGAAAATTATATTTCTTTTCATAAGTACCCCCGAAAATTGTGTTTAGATTTAGCTGAATTAATATAATTAGGGGATTATATGCAAAAAAAAATAATAAACTTATGTTCAGTTGATTTATATTTTCGGCAAAAAAAGACGACAGTATGAAAATATTCGGTGCAAAAGGGTTGATAAAAACGGGGCATTTGGTCATTACCATTCTTCTGATGGTTTATACCGGCGAGTGTTTGGGGCAGGAGAAACCACAATCGGTAACCGTAAACCTGGAACTAATGCAGGAATCGGATCGGTCTTTAGATCAGGTGAAAGAAGAATTATTAAGAGATGCACGGGTAGAAGCGGTTCAAAGAGTTACAGGGTTGAATATTAAATCGTTTGATGCCCAGGCGGAAACGGAAAGCATTGAAGAAAATGATGCTGCCTATTTTCAAACCTTTCGGCGACTGATGCGAATTAACGTAGAAGGGAGAATTGTGGGGGAGGATACGCCGGAATATTATGTAGAAGGGAATATGGTTGGTATAACCTACACCTGTAAGGTTCAGAAACTGGATAAAGACTACGATCAGTATTTCAAGGTAGATATATCGAGCAACAAAAAGGCCTATACCGTTGGAGAACCCATTGAATTTGAAGTTACCACTACCAAGGATGCATATATCACACTATTTTCTATCAAAGAAGACAACAGTGTGGCTATGTTTTTTCCCAATACTTACCTGCAGGAGAATTATGTTAAAAGTGATGAGCTTCGCCTCATCCCCAACGAAAAAGAACGTCGGATTATAGACTTTATGGCTCAAACAGAGGGAAATCAGGAGGTCTATTCGGAGCTCATTTTTGCCGTTGCTACCAAAGAGAAATATGAGTTTGAAAAATTGGCCGAAGAGCTTAGCTACAAAAACAACTGGATCACCTTAAACAAGTGGTTAATGGATTTGGAAAGAGATCAATGGACGGAAGATTTTGCTCAGATTGTAATCTATGATAATTAGTTGTTGGTTATTTGAGTTGTCTCTTTTTCTGAACCGTTGGTTGGACCGCAATCAGCCAAATACTTTCCCTTTTCCAAATAAAAAGATTTTGAGCTACATTAGCATGGATAGCTTATAACGGATGTCCGCTTACCTGCGGGAAATAATCATTGTGGGTGCATTGCCATGAAAAATCCATCTCTGTTGATCGTTATTCTGGTCCCCATTCTGCTGGGTTCCTGCGCGAAATGGAAAAACAAAGAAAGAATAACTGCGCCTGTTTGGAGTGATGACAGCTCTGAAATAGCTTATATACTGAATAAGTATGACTACAGGAGAAATTATCCTGACGGTGGTGATGTGAAGAATGAGGAATACTCTATTTACCTGACGGATACAGAATTAAATGGCGACTTCGAAGTTTCGGAGGTTTTAAAAGGGAATGCAGAAGATTTGTTTTACATGAAAGAGTCCGGGTACCTGGTCTCAGGTAGTTTTTCCGAAGAATACCACCTGACAAATGCCGAAACCGGTGAATTGCTACACACGTTTTCGCCCAATGATTCCGGGATTTGCGGAGATAAAATTGGAAATTTTCAGTCAATCAATGTAATCCCGTCTTTTGATGGAAGTATGCTGGCCGTCCTCGAAACTCGTTCCGATTGTACCATCGACATTGTATTCTGGGAAGAAGAAAACGGACAGTGGTTGCCGCAAAATACTTTTGATGTACCCGGTAATGATTTTGACGGGGTAGCCTGGATTGATGCTGACCGGTTATTGGTGAGTGCTTGTGAGGAGTTCTGTTCGGAGAAGTTTTATTTAATTCATGCAACAGATGGTGTGAGTGAAATCAACAGAACAGATAATTTTTCTGACCCGTGTCTTTTTGTCCAAACCTCAAGTAGTTGGGTTGACAGCACCGGGCAGGCCCTATACGTTGATGAGAACCGGGAATTGGCAAAAGCCTCGATCTGGGACGATGAAGAACTAACCGCTTCCTATCCCGATTTCAATGAAGAATACTACCAGCCCGGCTGCAATGAGTTTGAGTGATCTACCCGGAATTAAATAAGTGAGAGAAACTGACAGCTGAAACCTGAATGCTGACAGCTTAAGTAGTCAGCTGATAGCAACACCTAAAATTTCTTAATCAACCCCTTCACCAGCTTCGCAAACACTCCTTTTTTCTGATCTGCCGCTTCCTTTACTTCTGCATGATCCAGTTTCTGGTCGGTGACTCCGGCAGCCGCATTGGTGATCAGCGAAACGGCGGCCGTCTTAACTCCCAGTTTGGCAGCTTCAATTAATTCCGGGGCCGTACTCATCCCAACTGCATCACCGCCCATTTTGCGGAAGGCCCTTATTTCGGCTTTGCTCTCGTAATTTGGCCCTTTCACGTAAAGATAAGTTCCTGTTTGGGTTTCAATATTCAGGTCGCGGGCAATAGCTTTTACTTCGCGGGCATACTCTTCAAACTTTGAGCTCCAGGTATTTACAGCCGGTTCGGAAACCATCATATACTGTTTGATAATACTGTCAATGATCATCAAATCTCCCACCCGATAACGCAGATTGATACCCCCGGCCGCATTTGAGATAATGAGTTTGTCCACACCAAAAGCTTTAGCCAATTGCACCGGAAGTACGGTTTTGGCAAAAGCATGCCCTTCATAATGATGAAAACGGCCGGAAAAGGCCAGTACGGTTTTGCCTTCCACTTCCCCACAAATCAGCGACCCGGAATGACCGACTACGGTAGATTGGGGGAAATCAGGAATCTCAGAATATTCAATAGAAAGTGCATCCTCAATGTGATCCCCAAATGTACCCAGTCCGGAGCCGAGAATGACGGCTGAGTCTATTTGTTCAGGGAAGTCATTATCGGTGAGGAAGTTTTTGATGTCAGTGATGTAATCAGGCAGGGACATAAGACTCGATGTTTTCGGTGCTGTACCCGGTTTTCTCATTGTAATCAGTCAGTTTAAACAAAGGGTTCTGATCTTCATGGTAGGCTAAAATAGTATATCCTTCATCAAATGCCAGTTTGGCCAATTCTTCGCGCTTCTGCTGGCTTACTTTGGGTTCAAAGTCATACTTGGCTGCATACTTTCGGTTGATGGCTCCTTTGGTTCCAATAACATCACCGGCCTGCAGGTATTTATGTTCGCCATCTTCAAAAAGCAAAACCTGGTGAAACTCAGTATGTCCGCCAATCTTCCGGACTTTCAATTCAGGATAGGGCTGGTCTTCCTCATCCAGAAAATGGAGGTCGGCTTTGGCATCGATAAAAGAGACAAACTCCGTTTTCTCTTCATCATAGTACTCATCTTTAGCCATCACCTTTTCCCAGCCTTTTTTGGAAACCCAAAGTTTGGCATCCGGGAAGGTAAGTTCCCAATACCCACTCTCGCGATGGGCTAATCCACCAATATGGTCGTAGTGCAGGTGACTCAAAAAGATATCGGTGATATCAAATTCGGTAAGTCCGTGGTCGTTCAAATTCTGCCGAATGGTTTCCGGTCCGGTATCTTCACCGAACTCCCCAATTCCGCAATCAAACAGATAATTCCGCTCCGGGGTGTGAATGAGCGCCGGATTCAAAGATAGTTTCAATGCGCCTTTAGCAGGAGGGTCATCCCGGTTTATTCGGACAAATTTCTTATCTAATCCAACGGAAAATGTGCCCTCATACAAAGTGGCAGCGTAGGTTTGCATAGTTTAGTTATGGTCGGTGGTTAATAATATGTGCAACAAGAAATCCAGTTTCATAAATAAAGCAGATTTAGCTGTCAGCAATCAGCAATCAGTTTATTAAGAGTGAAAAACTGATAGCTTACACCTGACAGCTGAGAGCTTCTATTTCTTCTTATCCTCAAACTTGTCGTAAGCTTTAATAATATCGCGGACCAACTTGTGGCGTACTACGTCCTCTTCGCCAAGATAAACGAAATCAATTCCATCAATATCCTGCAGGATCTTTTGAATAGAAATGAGTCCCGATTGCTGACGATGGGGGAGGTCAGTCTGGGTAATATCACCGGTGATAATGGCCCGGCTGTTGAACCCTATTCGGGTCAGGAACATCTTCATCTGCGTGTTTGTGGCATTCTGTGCTTCATCCAGAATCACGAATGCATTGTTGAGGGTACGTCCACGCATGTAGGCGAGCGGAGCAATTTCAATCACGTTCTTGGTCAGGTGTAGCTCCAGTCGATCCCGGTCGATCATATCTTCCAGGGCATCATATAACGGACGGAGATACGGGTCAATTTTCTCTTTAAGGTCGCCCGGAAGAAAACCAAGGTTTTCACCAGCTTCAACAGCAGGGCGGGCTAAAATAATTTTTCTTACCTGCCGGTTCTTCAGAGCCTGAACGGCTAAGGCAACAGAGGTATAAGTCTTTCCGGTACCGGCGGGACCAATAGCGAACACGATATCATGCTCAGCTGAAGAACTTACAATTCTTCGCTGCCCGGGAGTTTTAGCTGTGATAGCTTCCCCGTTATGGGTATGAATGATGGTATCACCTGTAGTCTCATCGAGCGTACGGATTTGAGGCCGGCCCGCTGTGGTTTCCCCACTTTTAAGAGCAACCAGGGTTTTAACATCGTCCTCGGCTACTTTGTTCTTACGATCCAGCAGCTCGATCATCCCTTCAATTACTTTAGTAGCGGTATCAACTTCCTCCTGCGGCCCGGTGAGTTTAACACGGTCGCCGCGGGTGTTGAATTTGGTTTCGGGAAAAGCCTTATCTAGAGCAATGATGTTGTGATCATGCAGTCCAAACAGGGCAACAGGATCCGCACCTTTGATTTCAATGACTTGTTCTGAAAGTGTTTTCTCGTCTTCTATAGCGGTATAAATTTTTGAATGAAAGAATTGCCCAAAGATAAGGATTTAGCAGAAGAAATGATGCAGGCTGCCGTGGAAGCTATCTTTCAGGAAATGGATTTACAGGGGTGAAGCCGGATGGATTGGATTACCCCAGTTTCTCCGTAAGCTCCTCAAACCGGACGGTAATATCTTCAGCGCTGAATACGCTGCTTCCCGCTACCAGGATATCTGCTCCGGACTCGACCACCTTTTTGGCGTTTTTGAGGTTCACGCCACCATCAACCTGAATCAGAAACCCGAGCTCTTGTTCTTCTCTGATTTCAGCCAATCGCTTCAGTTTGTCATAACTGCTCTCGATAAAACTCTGCCCGCCAAAGCCGGGGTTTACGCTCATAATCAGTACCAGGTCCACATCATTTAACACTGGTTCGATATTATGAAGTGAAGTAGCCGGGTTAACAACGACACCTGTCATAATCCCATACTTTTTAATGTTCTGCAGGGTTCGGTGGAGGTGAGGGCAGGTTTCGAAGTGGACGGAGATTAAATCGGCTCCGGCCTGTACGAATGCTTCCACATAGTCATCCGGGTTTTCAATCATCAGGTGTACATCGATGAATGCCTGGGGAGCAGCTGATTTTGCAGCTTTTACAACTCCTGGCCCATAACTAATGTTGGGCACAAAATGCCCGTCCATGATATCACAATGAATCCAGCTTGCTCCGCCTTTAACCGCATCATCTATATCTTGCCCAAGGCGTGTAAAGTTGGCCGCTAAAATGGATGGTGCAACGATAGGAAGTTCAAAATTCATTGATCAGGGTTGTTATTGGGTTGGTTCTGTTGATTGTTGAGGGAATCAGGGTTAGCACCTGAATTATTATCTGTAGAATCTATGATCACAGCTCCGCCTTCGCTTTGTTCGATAACTTCAAAACGTTCGGATATGACCAGTGTCAGGCTTTCTCCTTCGCGAAGTTCTTCTGCTTTGGGAGAAAAGTCGAGCACGGTATTGGGCACAACATCTTTGGTTGGCCGGAACTGGACTTCACCGACTCTGAATCCGGCTTCACGTAGTTTGAGCTGAGCTTCAGGAAGTCTGAGCCCAATTATTTCCGGGACTGTGATAATACGACTGCCAAATCCGTCACCTACCACAAGGTCTATAACCGTACCTTTCTGAACGGTGGTTCCGCCTGAAATAGATTGACGTATGATGGTCTTAAACCGGGACGATTCATAGCTGCGGCTGCCCACTTCCAGTCCATAATTCTGAAGCTGTATTTCTGCATTCCGAAGGGAGAGATCTACAACATTGGGGACCACTACCTGTGGTTTAACTTCGTTGTTTACCGTGAGATAGATTTTCCGATTCGGCTTCACGATGTTATCGGCGCTCGGGCTTTGGTCAATTACGTAATTCGCCGGATAGGCTGAATTGGCACGACGGTCTGCCACTTCAAAACGAAGCCCATAGTCGGTTAGCAAAGCTTCGGCTTCTTCTAAAGAAATCCGGGTTACATCAGGTACCGTTACCCCTTCATTATAGTTGGTGTAGTAGGGCATGATGAAGTTATCAGCCACATATAGAAAAGCGGCACCGAATAGCATCAGCGAGAAGGTGCCGATATAAAAATACTTGTTAGTCAGAATCTGCTTGAGCATGCGCATAAAATACAGGAACTATCAACGTGTTAAAAGTGCCAGGTTACAGAAAATTGCTCCATCTTCATCAGGTTGGTATTGGTCTCAATACGACTGTTTTTTAGCTGAACCGTGAATAATGCATCGAAGGCGGAAACAACATGGTTTACTACCAACAGCTTCAGGATGTTCCCGGCTGCCCGGTAGTTGTCATTGAATTTCTGCGCCCGATCCCGACCTTGGTAGAATAGGGTGAACGGTTCATCCCTGCCATTCCACATGTATCGGTACATATCGGGGGTTTGATTGTTGGCGGTGGTAACCTGTCCGTACCAATCCCGCCAACCCGGCTGGTATTGGTAGTATTTACTGATCAGCTCATAATACTGTTGCGAGCCATAATCAGGCAGCAAATGTGAAAACTCACTGCCATACCGATTTTCAAATACAAAAGGTGTTTCCTGTTCAACCTGATGCAGCAGGTTGATGTTTACCTTCGACCAGTCGTTAGTAGTGTTGGTGAAATCCGGATTCTTTCCTGCAATATGAGACTGAAGATCCTGCCAACCGTTATTCAGGTTATTTTGCATAGAATAATTCACCAGCCATTCCGCATAAGCTAATACGCTCCAGTTTTGATGAGTGAATTCTTCATAAGCTTTTTCCTGTCGGCGAGCCGTTGCATTTCGGTCGAGATGATAGATAATACCGACGGCCTCAACCGCAAAGTAGATTCCGGCCCGTACCCATTTCCCGTTTGCGGCCTGACCTGAACCCGGTATAATTGCCGATGCCGTAAAAGCAACAAACGGCTTGGTTCGTGGAAGTTCTAAAAAAGTGGATTGTTGATTCGTGTATGCAGACCGGTAAGAGAAATCTGAAAGGGTAATTTCGCCGGGATCATAAACCTCAGAATTAGCTTCCTTAAAAATCTCATTACTGAAGCTGCTCAGCGTCTGGGCTTTGCTTCCGGCTGAAGTCAGCAGTAGTAGAATTAAGATGCTGGAAAGCTTTCTCATAACAGTTCAAAATCAAAGGTTATACCGAAGTGAATGAGTAATTCGCGCCCATAAGTAACTTTGTTACTCTGTGAGTTTGTGATGAAGTCTTCGGGAAGGGTTAAGGTAAACTCATTGAACCCATAGGCTCCACTCACAAAGAATTTCAGCGGGAATAAGTAATATCCGTTTAAAGCCAGTCGCAGTTCGGCCCCAATGCCGGATTTCAGGTTGTTGCCCGTATCGTAAGGACTTCGCCAGCCGTTGCCGGTTTCAAAGAAGAAACGGGCAAAAACTTTATCCAGTGTGTACGGTCCCACTTGTTTGTTGATGTTCCTGAAAATGGGAGCAAACCAGGACAGGCTTGCAAAACCGGTAGTGCTGCCGCCTAATGCGAAATAGGGATAACTTCTCAGCCCTAAAAATCCGCCAACATAATCAGCATAAAAAGAATCGCCGGGGTTATTAAAGTAGTGAAAGCCTCTTATACGAGCCTGAAACGCCTGATCACCGAAGGTTTTAAATCCATATCGCATATGAATTTCTGAAGAGTGATTATTGGAGTTCTTGAAAACGGGGGAGAGGGATCCATCATCAATTTCATATTCTTCCAGTAATTTGGAGGGTTGATATTGATAGCGTGCATATCCTTTTAAACCCAGCGGGGCAATGTCGGCATCATTTGAATATGTGTAATAATCGAAGGTGTAGGATGCGGACAGAGTAGTGCCTCGAAAGTACTGTGAAGAAGATCCGCTTACTTGTGCTTTCAGTTCCCGGGAATAGAAGTCGTCGGTGGAAACCCGGTAAGGGCTGTAAGCAACTCCCAGCTCTAGCATACTCCTTCGGCTCAATTTGCTTCTGAAATATAAACCGGCTTCCCAGATATCATAAGCAATATCCACAGAGATGGTATCGGGCTGGCCGCAGGAAGTGCAGCGAAATTCTTCAATCGACAATCCGTCTGATACATTACGGCGAAGGTTATAAATTTCGAGTGCCACCGTTGGTGACCAGCTGCGCTCTATAAAAGGGAGCCCGCGGTGTTCGGCAATCAGAAATGCATCACGGTCCAGGCCAAAAAGTCGGTCAGGGCGGAAGAAACCGCCAATGCTTTCAGCCGGTTGTGATGCCACTCCTACCATCAATCCACCAAATAAACTCAGTTTGTCTATCACATCCCGAGAAGAGAAATAAACGCCGGGTTTGGCATCCCGAAGCAGGTTCTCGCCGAACTGTCCGATTTTCCCATTTCTGATCAGTGAGCCGTTATTTCCATTGACCTGGGAGTAGTTATCAAACCGAAGCACCGGGAAAAAGCTAAAGCCGGAATAGGTATCTTCGTATTCGCGATAGGTTCTTTCACTGTCATCATCTATGGTGGACAATTCAAAACGATAACTGCCGGTGTCGGCAATGGCTTCTGCCTGTTCACCAAAGGGGCGGATGTCGGTATCATCAAAATCATTAAGC
This sequence comes from Gracilimonas sp., assembly GCF_017641085.1. Classification (NCBI taxonomy): domain Bacteria; kingdom Pseudomonadati; phylum Balneolota; class Balneolia; order Balneolales; family Balneolaceae; genus Gracilimonas; species Gracilimonas sp. Next base: position 586,808 of record NZ_JAEPPI010000003.1, read on the forward strand.
TTGTTGATGTACTCAAAGTCAGCTCCCGGCTCCATGATTTCATCCGGAAACGGAGGCTCATAATAACCAAAACGTGGTTGTGCCAGCAGCCTGTTCTCCGGTGATGACTTAATCTTATATCCGTCTGCGTGGTATTCTGAGAAATAAATAATTCCGTCTTGCCCGATGAAAGGCATAAACGCTCCACCGACTACACTGCTAAGCTGTTGCGATTCTCCACTGCTCAGCGGAACACGAAAGATATTGAAGATACCTTCAGGATTGGCCGAGTAGTACAAGTAATTTCCATCAGGACCAATATGAGGATCCCGATAATCGATGTACTTATCTGATAAGTAGGGAAGAACCACGCCCGATTCTACATCGAGAAGGTAGATGTTACGGTTTCCATTTACAGCTTTGGCAAAATAAATTTTTGAATCGGTTGGTCCCCATTCAGGAGTATAAACTGTTTCTCCACTTTGGTAGTTGGTTAGCCGGGTTACCGAGTCAGGATGTTCGGGGTGAAGCAGCACCAGATTCTGAGTACCGCGCGAATACTGAACGGCTACTATCTTGTTGTTATCCTTATTCCAGGCAGGGGATTCGATACGGGCACTGTTTGTAAGGCGTTTATTCTCTTCCGATTTGATGTCGTAAATAAAAATATCCCGGTAATGTTCTCCATATTTATTCTTCTTGTTGATGGCATAGGCAATCCGGTTGCCGTCCGGAGAAAAGGAAAATGAAGATTCCAGAAAAGTAAGTATCGGCTCCAAAGAACTCACATGGTTTTTGGACTGGTGGAAGTCAAGATCATCTATCACAGCTACTTCCTTTTCGTTACCGTCAAGATCCTTCAGGTATAAGGAGAGTAAACCATAATCAACGCCTTTGTTTGAGAGATAAGCCAGCCTGGAACCATCCGGGGATTGTTGCGGATAAAAGTTGAAAAAACCGGCTTGCTCAACGGTATCACTTAGAGTAGGGTTGATGCCTTCCGTAGCTGTTGCATAAAAGTCTTTTCGTTCATCAATCCAGTTGTCAAAAACTTCATTGCCGGGCAGTCCGGTTGCCATTTCAATGGCCTCTTCAACGGTATAAACACCTTTTTCACCAAGGGCAGAAGTTATTTCTCTCAGTACTTCATCCCCAAAACGATTAGCCAGGTAAATAACAAAAGCATAGCCCTGATTATATACCGTTTCACGCTCAAGGCTGGTTTTGGAAGAAAAAGTTCCCATTTGCTGAAGCGAAAAGTAGGTGTCAGTAAGGATGCGCGTTCGTAAAATCATATCGCGGTGGCTGTCCCACGTTTCATATAAAAGCCCGGCCGTTTGATATTGAGCCGTACCCTCGGCAAGCCAGGCCGGGATATTCACCGTTGCAAAAGGCATGGTTATGATGCCATTGGGGAATCCGTAAAGCACATCAGGGCGACGTACATCTTCGTACGACAACCACTGTAAATAAAAAGCCGGAATTTTGCGACTCCGCTTCATCCCCTTCTGAATTTGGATGATGTGAGTGTATTCGTGGGTGATTACATTTCGCAGCCAGTTGTGGGTGCCACGCAGGGGAGTGTTTAAAGCAGGAAGCCAGATATCAATTTTATTATCGAAGAAGTAAGCAGCGCCGTTGGAATAATCTTCCCTGTCTTTGAGCACAATACTTACTTTCTCATCCGGGGTGTATTGGTACAGGTCGGTGATCGGAGGGTGGATTTCTTCTGCAATGCGGGAGACCACCTGTGCTGAACGGCTGTTACCTTCCTGAAAGTGCACCAGAAAGTGCTCGCTTTCAATGGTGTACCAATCCAGGTGATTCATGGGGTAATCGTAGAACCGCACATCTGTCTGTGCCTGAGATAAAAATGGAGCCAGCCCCAGAAGCAGAAATAAAACCGAAATTAGCTTAAATCTTCTCATCAATGCACAACTCCGATTTTAATGAGTTTGGTTTCAGTTTTGCCGTCAACGGTGGCTTTAACCCGTGCAACGTATCCACCGCTTCCCCAGTCACCGGTTTGAACCTGAACTTCCTGAGGAAAACCTCCGGGAGAGCTAAGGGATTGTTCAAAAATGATACGCCCGCTCATGGTTATCACAGTAATCTGTACGTTCCCGCCGGGTTCCGCAAGCTCAAAACGTATGTTGGTATAATCTGTTGCCGGATTTGGCCAGTTGTAGGTTTCTGTTTCATTCAGAACACCAAAACCGGAAGGAGATTCATTTTCCGAAGGTTGAACACGGGCTGATACCTTATTGAATGGGGCCTCCCCATATCGGGTTGCCCATTTGGTATCGGTAACCTGAGTCAGATTCCATGATTTCACCGTACCATCGTGACTGACGGCATATAAGTTTCTATTGTAGATAATCGGGTGAACAGGTTGAGTCGTTGACGTAACCGCTTTACCAACATAAATCGGGAAGCCATCAATCAGCTGTCCTTGATTGTTGTAAGCAAAAATGTTTTGGGACAGACTATCCTGACCGACGACCAACGTTGCATATTCAGAACCGGATGCTATCAGGTCGGTGTATAGAGGAGTGCCGATAAACTGAACACCGGCTGGTGCATCTACGGGATAATAATCCTCGGTAGATCCAAGTCGGTTATTTGCAATGAGCTGATTATTGGTTTTATCAACCCGAAGGATGGTGGCATCGTCAAGGATTGCCGGCCACTCAGCAGCTGTTTCTTCAAAAACAAGGAGTTCTCTTTGGTCAGATTCAGGATCAACCAATACAAACCGATTATCTTCAAAAACATAGAACATTACCCGGTTACCAAGCATGATTGAGCCTGTATAGAGCCGGTTTTGATCAGATACAGGTGTATAAGCATACCCGCTTACGGATGAGAATGAAACGCCGGAATCATACGCTTCGGAGAATTCACCGCTGATAACTTCAGAGCGTTGAAAAGGAGGAATCCCTTCTGAGGTAGGGTTACCGTTATCGGCCGTCAATCCCGCATCAGTAAAATCAGCTAAAATAGTTTCGCCGGCTTGAGAGCTCAGAAAGCCACGGTTGGCCGGGAGCGTAGCTGTCCAGCTGGTGTCAATTTGTTGGGTATTTGAGTTCCATGAAATGGAAGCGACCGCTATATCAGGAGTACCTGCTTTGGGTTTTTCCCCCAATACCAACTCAGTTCCAATAAATGGCTGCTGAACAGTGGCATCAGAAAGCTGAAACTGCATGTTCTCAGGATCAGAAATAGAAAGAGCAGTCACCGATTGCTGAGAAGGAACAATCAAAAAAGTGTCGGTTGCGGTTTCATAAACAGACAGGGAAAGCGGAAAGTAATTGAAGTAAGGATCATCGCCGGTGAAATAGCTTTGGGAGGAATCCAGCTGTACCGTAAAGTCCGAGGTATATAAATCGGAATTGGGTTCGTCAGGACGGATTTTAAATGAAGCTGTTGGGAGATTATCGGAGAAATCGTACAGCTCAAAAAAGGAGGGAGCCCCCGAATTGCTTTTGTTATCCGGGCGGGTGTTGGAGCTGAACCTGTTTTGATAGAAGCTGAGCACCTGCCCGGATTGTAAAATTACGCGATAGTCATTACCACTCCACCAATAGTCAAAAGCGGATCCAAAAGCGGCGCTGTTATCCAGTGCTCCGGGTACTCCGGGGCCGATATCCTGGGCACCATCTGCCTCTTCCAAATCCACGCCACGTCGCGCAGGGTCTGCATTTACGCGCTCATTCTGAAGCTGCAGGTTGATCATGGCCTCATCAATATGCCAAATCAGAATCCCGCCATTAAGATCTCTGTCATCAGACGGGTCGTTTTCATTTTCTCCGACATCCAGTCCACCCGGAAGGCTGAAATCAAAATTTGAGGCATTCACAAAAGTTCCGGCCTGCAGAAGAGTGTCGAACTCTGACTGCTGAAATACAAAGGCTTCATCCTGATTGGTAAAGGTTTGCTGAACCTCATTGCCATCGGGTTGTCGGATAGTCAGCGTAATTCCGGTTCCATCGGGATCTCTGTGCCTGTTTTCAATCAGGAAATACTCGGAATCGGAGAGCTTGTATTTTGCAATGGCATTAGGTTGATCGAGGGAATTTGCCGGAAGCTGAATATCACCCGCTTGGTTCACATCAATTTCAAAAGGGGTTTCCCATCCTAAATACATTTTTTCCCAGGCAGAAGGTTCGGGAGGAAGCAGTCCATTGTAGGAAAAGAATCCGGCTCCGTCCATCAAACCGAAACGACCAATTGCAGGGTCTCCGGTTTCAGTATTAAATAAATCCGGTAAGCCCAGGTGACTTCCAATAGATGCACACAGAAGCCCATTTATGGAAAGGGGAAAAGCGAATTCATTATCCTGAATATCAAGCCCACGGCGTGTTTCTGTTCTTGGGAGAATCATGGAGTTTGTGACACGAAACGAGCCATCATTTACAGTAAATCCGTTAAAAGAAGGATCATTTAGAAGCTGCCCGAGATTTTCTTTTCGAAGGTAAAGGGAAGGGATGTCAAAAGGGGTGATGTCCAGATTAGTGCCCGTTAGCTCAATATCACGCCCAACACCGGCATGGAATATGACAAAAGCAGTGGTTTCAGGATCCAGTCCGGAAGCATCAAAATTTGGACCGTTTTCAACTTCTTGCCAGGCATCGCGGGCAAGCTCGGCTACTTTTTCGTTCGTGAAGGTTTCTCCAGTGGGGGAGTATTCCTCCATTTTTTTCGGGAGTTGATAAATTGTGGGAAGTACCTGGTAATCGATGGTCAGTTGACCATCGGAGGATTGCTCATAATAGTTCTTAGCAAACTCAAGGTGAGCTTCAAAATAACTTCGGTTGTGCGGAAGGGGTTCAACCCGGAAGTCTTCAGCATTAGCCAAATAAGGAAGTCCGTCCATGCCATCGGGGCCAAAAATCCCGGTTCCGGAAGTCAGACGGTTACTATCCGGTTGAAATTCAACCATAATGGCAACCACATTAAGCGTTCCGGTCGCGTTCAGGTTCTCACTCAATACCGGATGGGGCTTGGAAATAGCATGAGAACGCTTAACGGGGATATGTTGAGCGTGGGTGTGGCGGTTCCAAAATAGAAAGAGCATGCTAAAAACTAACATGCTCCTCATGAAAAACTTCAAATGCTGCATGTATTAAAAGTCAATAAGCAAACTGAATCGCAAGGTGTTGGCAAGTGGGTGATCTTCTTCAAGCGTTTTTATATAACTGAAGTCAACACCCAGAAAACTATAGCGGATACCGGCGCCAAAAGTAATGTATTCACGATCACCGTTTTGGGGGTCTTCGAAATAATAACCGCCACGCAGAGCAAACTGATCAGCATACCAATACTCAATACCGGCTCCAATCATAAACTGCTGCATCAGCCCAACCTCTACAGTATTCTGACCGTCAAAACGCTCGAAGCTGCTCCATGACTTGTAAAGGGCTTCAATGGGGCCCACTGCTTTGGTTTCGATAACGGTTGAGTCACCGCTTTGCACTTCAAATTTATCGGTACGGGCCATGATTTTGGAAATATCGTTGGCAACGGTGATGCGGTTAATGCCTTCATCATCCAGGTCAAGATCGAATGACCACCCGAAGCGCAGTACCGTAGGCAGCGGGTCTTTCTGGGCGTTATCGGTGTACTGGATGCCGGGCCCGAGATTTGATAGGTTTGATCCAAAGCTAAACCGTGCATCTCTTCCGCCAAGCGAGAACGTGTCCGTCTTATACAAGAAGGAAAGGTCTACAGCTACACTGCTTCCCGGATTCACTTTTTGGGCTGCGATGGAAGTACCACTGGCCAAACTGGAGTAAATAAGGCGGAGACTGGTTCCAACCCCAAAGTTTTTACTCACCTGGTATCCATAAGATCCACCGAGTGCCACTTCGTAACTTTGGAATCGGGAGATTGGCTCCGGACTTGTTTCATCCGTTTCCACTTGTTCCCCCAGGTTCAGGTATGTTAAGTGAGCACCGAAGGTGCCAATGCCTTCAACGTAATATTTTCCTACCACGTAATCGTAGAAAAGGTCACTCACGTTAAAGTTAGCCAACCAGTTCGAGTGGGTGATACTAGCCTGGTTCGCTCCCTTTTGGAAAGCTAAGCCTGCGGGATTCCAAAATAGCGCAGATGCGTTGTCTGCAATAGCTACCCCGGTGTTACCCATACCGGCACCGCGTGAATCCGGTTCAATTTGAAGAAAGGGCACCGCTGTAATGGCAACCTGTGCATATGTGATGGCGGGCATTAAAAATAATGCCGCTGCTATGATGGATACTGTCCTTTTCATAAAAAACGAATTTAAGATAGTTGAATATAAGAGATTCAGGGTTAAGTTACGATGCTATCGTATGATTACGAGCTTTTCGACTTGCTCTGCTGTTTGTCTTCCTTTCGGGGTATTTGTTGCAACCCGAAGCACATAAATATAAGTACCGTTACCCAGGCGATCATAATCCCGGTCACGGCCATCCCATGAAATACTGGCATAAGAACTTGTAGTTATGAGTGACTGTTCAATGTGTTGGACCGGCTTGCCACTCAGTGTATAAATACGAACTGATACGTCGAGTGGATTACCGGGCTGGTTATGTTCGAAGCTGAATCGGGTGGCATTATTCATCGGGTTGGGGAAGTTAAACACGTTTCTGACGGTTAACTCCTCACTCGATGCTACTTCAAAGAAAACTTCTTCTTCTGAAGGATTATTGTGCACATCCCACGCTCGAACTTTAAGGGTATAGCTACCTTCCGGAAGTTGATCCAGAGGGTACTCGATACGCCCCCGCGTGAAATCATTTAAACTGCCCTCATAAAAATCGTTGAGGACGAACGATTGTTGTGGTTCTGTATCGATTGTAGCAATTATTTCATGTCCTACTCCTGTTCCTGTAGTGTTTATGCCAGATTGATCTTCAAGTTCAATTATCAGTGTTGGTGAACTGTTCACCAAATTTCCGTTCACAAAGCGTTCATCGTTCAGAAATACATCCATTTGCGGTCCCGACCCGTCGTCAACCGCGTTTTCGTTAACTCCGTTAAAGCGCACTTTTGTGTATGAGCCGCCGGCTGTTTGGCCATTACTGTTAGCAAAGAAAATGATACGGCCGGTGTTATCTGAAAAACTGATGTCTTTAGGTACTATAAAGGAAGAGGTAAACTGCCCATTGGTGATGGCGGCCTTGCCTTTAAAAAGAATATCGTTCTCCGATTCATAATCACAGCCAGAAAGCCGGCAGTTGTCCTGGGCAACCCATTCTCGATCGGATGGCAGAGGCACGTTACGAGGGGCGTCCATAACCGTAATAACCGCCTCTCCGCTATAATTGGGTAATGGATTTCCCTGCAGGTCTTTTATCTGTCCGGCCAGGTTAACCTGTTCAAGAGCCTTTATGGTGAGTGTGGTATCTTCACCGGTTTCTGTGTAGCCGTTAATGGACGTCAGGTCGGCTTGTTGCTCAGGCAGGCGGAATTTTGTAGCGGGATCACCAATAAGAATGAATTTTTTACTGTTCCGGGAAGCAACAACGGTAGAACTGCCGATACTGGAGTTTTTTGTACGCAAGTAAATATCACCCAATCGAAGAGGGCTTCCATCGGGATTACGTTCAACCATGCGTTGGGAGAGGGCCACGTTCAATCCGAAGTTATTTCCGGCACTTATCGTAAAACTTGTGAAGACGACCCGGGTAGTCGTAAATGCTCCTATAATCCCACCGTTTTCTGCAAAAAGCAGTTTTTCAGCACCAGACTGGGCATCAATGTCGTCGTATCGGCCGAACTGACAAGTAGCTGTTACAAGCACAGCTAATTGGTCGCGGTTGGTCAGGTTGGGAATGTAATTGGAGAGAAATAACTCCTCATCAGACAGCGTCTGCTCGTTTCCGTGGCCCGAATAATTCATAACCAGCGTACCCTCGTTAAATGAGCTTATGAAAGCATCGGTGGCACCGGGTATTTTTCGTCCCGATCCGGTAATCTCAACCGGGTAGGCAAATTCATACACTTTTTTGATTCGTAGTCCTGGCTCCATAAAGTTCATGCGCTGGGCAGTTTCATCGGCATTAACCACGTGTATGTCTCGGTCGCCGGAATCAGGGAAGTCATCATCGGCAGCAAAGGTTAACAGATTTTGCCAGTTGCCGGTGTTGGCCGGGTCTTCGTAGGTTTTAATTTTTTGGACGGCTATAGCTGCTTCTGATCGTGTTTGTGCAGAAATTCGGCCCAGTCCAATATCCAGGTAATGCGAGTTGCTGGTCTGCCCACCGGTTAAATCTCCCTCATTGTCATCCAGGAAACCGAAGAAATCATCGGTAGCGAAAGACTGTATTCTATTCAGCGATTCATCACTTTGATAGGTGACGATATAATTTTGGAAGCCATTGCTGATGATGTTCTTGTAGTCGAAGGTGGCGTCCCCAAAAAGGAGCAAATATTGCGGAGGTTCCTGCCCGTCATTCAAAGCGCGGTCGTACAAAAATTTTGTGTAATCACGAATGGCGGATGGATCGACAACGCCGCCCGAAAATTCATTCAATATTTGTTCCTGGGTTACAATAACGGGATTTAATCCATCCTTCTGAGACCTGTAATTGCCAAGGTCTTCGGCATATTCCCTGAACTCATCGGCGGTGACAATGATATAATCAGGGTAATCGGTAATTCCTTTCAGGTTTTGAGGGGCTACTAAAGTGCCCATAGCCGGTTGGAAAAAGCTGGATTGAGCCACAAACCGTAAGTCATCCCCTGAATAATAATTGAAGCTATAATTTCCGTTAGATCCGGTTGAACTCAATAGCTTCGGCTGGGTTACATCACTTACATCTAGAATGACGGGCTGGCTGTCAAACCCGGAGAGCCGGTATTGAGCAAGTTCACTGGAAGAACCATCGGCTGGGGAATAGAAATACAGATGATTATTCTGTGCCTGAAGTTCTCTGCGAACTACCACGCGGAACCAGTCCAAAAAGCCCCTTGAGCTTGATTCGCTGTGATTATAGGTAGCTTCTGCCTCAATAATTCCATCTTGAATGGATGGGGTGAAACTGGTCCTGAAGGAGCCCTCCACACCGGAATCCCCGGAACTACAGTTATAACAGCTTCCACAGCTGCTTAAGCAGGAAATAGCCCGGATATTCACCGTTTCAATTTGTTGATTGTTTATCGAGACTTCGAAATTGGCAGAATTCGTGGACCTGTTAATAAATTGACCTTCTACGGTAATAGGCTCATTGGTGATGATACCGGCAAGGGTATCTGCAAAAACAGGGATGGAAGTACCGTTGCTTGAGGCATCAAATCGCCGCCCAAACCAGTGCCGGCCTGACTTTATGCTTTCTTCAGTCTTGTAGAGCTCTTCATCTTTCCAGCTAAAATCATGAAAGGAGGTAATGGTTCGGGAAGGGGAGAAATTGTTGTTTACGGCTGCAAGACGGTCTCCGGGAGCATCCGAAACGGTCAGAAATACAAAGGATTGGTTACTGTAAGGATGAAGGCGGTGCTCAAATTCTATGCTGTCTCTGAGTACCCGGTGTGGTGAATTTCCGTAAAAAATTACGCGGTCATTGGCATTAAAAGTGCCATCATTTTGTCCTTCAACAATAACAGGAATCTGGGTTAGCTCCGGGCGGGGCTGGTCGTTTGCTTCAGGCAGCTGATAGCCTCCAGTTCCCCAAAGCTGGATATTGCGTGGATCAATAGCGCTGACTTCAATCCCCAGATCTTCAAGATAGGTGGCATCCAGTTCGTAAATTCCGTTTTTAGTGATGGGGATTTTGTACCAGGCTCCTTCGTCAAACAGAGAGCTGTTGTTTTGCTTGGCTGTTCTCAATTGTGGAAGGCGGGTATCTCCCTCTTTATAAACCCGAATTCTGAATTTTCGCAGAACTTTCGTGCCACTTTCTCCATAGCGGGCAATATTTATACTGAGCGCGCTTACTTTTTGGCCGCGTTGAATACCGGGCTCAGAGATCTCAATCAGTGGCTTAGAGTTATCAGAAAGAGCTAAAACGGTCGCTTGTTCCGGGGAAATTTCACGATTAATAGTAGAGACAGCTTGCTCAAGGACCTGGTAACGAGGGGTGTTACCGGAAACGGGAACCATCAACCCATAAGGAGACAGGATTTCGAGCTTCTCATTGGAGAACTCGTAATCTGTAAATGAGTCTGTTTCTGCTACTACTTTCAGTTGCTGGGCATTTGCTACTTCAGCAATCAATAAGCAAAGCAAACCACTAATATAAAGCAGCTTGTTAAGCATAAAGGAACTAATCGTTTACTGGTTTCGCGTATTAACGCTTAAGGTTTTGTAGCAGTTTTTCTATATAAGGATATAGTACTTCGAGTTAAGATTGACCTGTAAGATGAGAATGTTCTCTGCGCTGATGTTTAGTTAACGATAAATGAATAGTAGCTTTGGTCTATACAGTAGAGTCGTTTGTTTCAGGTCTGCTTTATAATAGGTCGGTGAAATAATAATGTCAATAAAAAAATAGCCCGCTTAAAAACATAAGCGGGCTATGTGCTTTTAAAGCATTTCCAGCACGAGGGAGGAAGCTCCGCCTCCGCCGTTGCAGATACCCGCACATCCGTATTTACCTTTCGTTCTGCGAAGGGCATGGATGAGGGTAACAATAATCCGTGCTCCTGAACAACCGAGCGGGTGACCGATACTTACGGCCCCTCCGTGGATGTTTACCTTCTCAGGGTCGAGTTCCAGAATCTGGTTGTTAGCCAAAGCCACAACCGAAAAAGCTTCGTTTATCTCAAAAAGATCGATGTCATTCTTGGTCAGCCCGGCTCTCTTAAGCGCAATGGGGATGGCATCGGCCGGTGCGGTTGTAAACCATTCAGGCGCTTTGGCAGCACTGCTATGGCTCAATATTTTTGCTAATGGCTTTAGTCCGAGTTCTTTGGCTTTGTCAGCGCTCATCACTAAAACAGCGGCTGCACCATCATTAATACTGGAAGCATTGGCAGCAGTTACGGTTCCTTCTTTGTCAAATACCGGTCGCAATTCAGGAATCTTTTCAAAACGAACTTTACCCAATTCTTCGTCTTTTTCTACTTCGGTAACATTTCCTTTGCGGTCTTTAACTTTGATCTTAATCAGCTCATCTTTGAAGTAGCCTTTCTCGGTGGCCTCAATGGCTCTTTTGTAAGAGTTGATGGCGTATTCGTCTTGCTCTTCGCGGCTGATGTTGCATTCCCGGGCGCAAAGGTCTCCCGCATTACCCATCAGGTACTTATTATATACATCCCAAAGCCCGTCTTTTACGATACCGTCTTCGGCTTCAACATGGCCGTATTTCGCGCCAAAACGTTGCTTAGGCAGATAGTAGGGAACATTACTCATGCTCTCCATTCCTCCGGCTACAATGATCTCTGCTTCGCCTAAACGAATCTGGTCGGCTGCGATCATAATCGACTTCATACCTGAAGCACATACTTTATTGACCGTGGTTGCAGGTGTTCGCTCGTGAAGTCCTGCTTTCATAGCTGCCTGCCGGGCCGGTGCCTGCCCGATACCTGCTGAAAGTACATTACCCATAACCACCTCCTGAACATCATCGGGTTTGATACCTCCTGATTTTACCGCTTCAAGGATGGCGGATGCGCCCAACTCGGGTGCAGAAAAGGAAGAAAGGCTGCCTCCAAAGGAGCCCATTGGGGTTCGTTTTGCAGATACAATTACAACGTCTCGCATGATCGGAATAAGTTTTAAATTAGATTTCTGTAAGCGCTTTTCTAGCGCCTGAAAGATACTAAAGGCTCAGGAATGATGATATACTAAAATGCCTGTTTCAGGTCATCGATGAGGTCGTCAGCGTCTTCAATTCCCACTGAAATACGAATTAAAGAATCCTTCAGACCAGCTTTTTCCCGAGCGTCTTTAGGGATGGAGCCGTGAGTCATAGAAGCGGGGTGACTTATTAATGATTCCACACCGCCCAGACTTTCAGCTAAGGTAAAGATGGATGTGTTACTCATAAATTTGGTAGCGGCTTCAATTGAGTCATCTTTCAGGGTGAAGGAAAGCATAGCTCCGAAGTCATCCATTTGTTTAGCGGCTAATTCATGCTGTGGATGTGATGACAAGCCGGGATATAATACAGACTCAACTTTATCATGACTTTCCAGGAATGAAGCTATTTGCTTAGCATTATCAACAGAACGCTGAACGCGCACGCTCAAAGTTTTGATACCACGTAAGGTGAGATAGCAATCCATAGGCCCGGGTACCGCTCCTGATGTTTTGGTTTGGAACCGGAGATTTTCCATAATCTCCTGGTTGGAACTGGCAACCGCACCGTGAATAACGTCAGAGTGTCCGGCCAAATACTTGGTCGCGGAATGGAGCACCGCATCAGCTCCAAATTCGAGCGGCCTCTGCAGGTATGGAGATGCAAAAGTATTATCAACTACGGTGAGTATATTGTTGGGCTTAGCTAATCCTACCAACGCCTCGATATCTACAATACGGAGCAAAGGATTAGTTGGGGTTTCAATCCACATCAGCTTTGTTTGTGGGGTAATGGCATCCTTGACCTTCTCCAGATCCGTCATATCAACGAAAGTGAAATCAATCCCATAGGGTTCGAATACCTTGGTAAATAACCGGTAGGAGCCTCCATATAAATCATTAGTCGTCACAACGTGATCGCCCGGACGCAACATTTTCATCAGGGAATCCATAGCTGCAACTCCGCTGGAAAAACAAGCGGCTTCGTCAGCTCCTTCTAAACCGGCGATCATTTGCTCAAGAGCTGTGCGCGTGGGGTTCCCAACGCGGGCATAATCGTACCCTTTATGTTTGTTGGGAGCTTCCTGAGCGTATGTTGAAGTTTGAAAAATGGGAGGCATTACCGCGCCTGAAGTTTCTTCTGGCTTCTGGCCGGCATGAATCGTCTTGGTATTAAATTTCATAATTAATTATCTGCTGAGGCAGTTTTGCGAGTTTTTAAAGTTTTGAGAACGCTGAGTTTACTGGTGTACTCTTCGTTGTTCGGATCTATTACAACTAATTTTTCGTAGTAATCAATCGCAAAGTTGATAAGTGTGTAAGCTTTGGATTCGAGGCTGGCTCTGTCGTTCTCAAATGCGACGGGTAGAAGTGATAAGTACTGAGCTGAGAGGTTGTTATAAAAAACAGCCAGGCTTTCAAGGTATTCCGTATTAGAGGTGTCTCTTTTGAAGGCTTCGATCAGCTGTGTTTCGGCTTCATCGCCCATTCCTTCTGCTTCAAATTTAATCTGCTCAACAAGCATAGTATCATTACTCGAATAGGCTTGCTTCAGGTCTTGTAAAATTCCGGAAGTAATCTGGTATAGCTGGGTGCCATATACATTTCTCAGGTTGGCATTATTCGGATATTCTGCTACCAGATTCTCAAGCATATCGGCAGCCTGTTCGCTGTTTCCTTCCGAGATGTAGGCATTGATCAATCCAAAAGCCAGGTTCATGTCTTCCTGCATATTTGTATTGGCCTGCTCGTAGTAAGATGCAGCTTGTTCAGGATCTCCTTTCTCGAGATATAAATACCCAAGGTTTTCATAGATTTCGACCGGGTCTTCATCCGCGTAATTCAGGGCCGTTTCGAGTGTTTGGATGGCATCGTCCAAATCTCCCACATTAAACTGTGCAATCGAAAGGTTTTTATAAGAGCTGACGGCATCTTCCCGCAAAATAAGTGCGTTTTGAAAATGAATGGCAGCGCGCTGGTATCGTTCAGAAATATCTTCATTCTCTGAAATCCGAAGACCGGCATTGTGCTCTTTTTTCCAATACTGCTGCCGCAGGCTATCTATCACGGAAACCTGGGATGCATCAGCCCCATATTCTACGGCTAACTCAAAATTATCGGCCGTATTTTCGTAAAATTCGGCTCTTAATTCCGGGTCTGCCTGGTTGGCTAAATCGGCATTAATGGTAGCTTTTTGAATGTAAAGGGAAGGTTGTTCGGGGTTTTCAGCAAGCCGGTTATCAATTTCGGTGATAGCTTCCTGATACTTGTTATTTGCAAGCAGTTCATCAATGTTAACTTGTGATGTGCTGCAAGAAATAAAAAACCCGGCCACCAGAAGTAAGCCTGTCAGCCGGGTAAAATTTGAAATAGTCATATTAAATTTTTTGATAGGTGAGATTACATGCCCGCTTTATCCATAGCTTCGGCAGCTTTTTCCTGCATGTCGAGCTGTACATAAATGCGAGACAGTGATTGCCAGTTGGCCGTATTGTCAGGCTCAAGCTCTACTGCTTTTTCGTAATATTTCATGGCTTCGCGAAGCTCTTCTTTAGCTTGTTTGTCAAGCTCACTGGCAAGTTCGTTATCCTGGGTAAAGTTTCTTTTCTCGTATAAAGCGGCTGCTTTATTGGTGAAAGAAATACCAAGATATTGGTAAGCCTTAGGATCTTCAGGGCGCAATTCCGTAACTCTGATCAGTTCAGATTCTGCGCGGTCGCTTAACTTATTCATTTCTGATGTAAGTTCTTCATTCACAGATACCAAAGAGTCGATAGAGGCATTGATGGCGTCCGCTCTGTTGCGGTTGTTTCGAAGCTCAGTGCCTAAGTCGTAAATATCGTCATAGTTACTGGTGATTCTTTCAGAAATCTCGGTGGTAGCCTGTAATAACTGAGTACCAAGCGCCAGGTGATATTGAGCGTTTTCCGGATCTCTTTCGATCAGTGCTTCAATCGTCTGAATGGATTTTTCTCTTTGTCCGGCCTGCATGTACACATCAGCTAAAACCTGTACCAGCTGTACACTGTCCGGGTAAGACTCGACGCCGTTTTCCAGTACGTTAATTGCTTCTTCAGGCTGCTCACTTTCTCTGTAGTAAGTTCCTAGTCGCAAGAAGTCTTCAGAAGGAGGGTTGCCCTTCATTTCCATAGAAGTGTTCAGAGCTTCAATGGCTCCGGCATAGTTGCCGTTAATGCTTTGAACCTGAGCAAGAATATCCCAGGAAAGGGTACTGTCAGGATTGATGATTACAGCATTTTCAAGGTGAGCAACAGCAACTTTGATAGGTTCTTCTACCGTAGCTTTCAGGCTGTCATCATTTACATACTCAATAGCTTTGTTATGCTCAAAGCCCCAGGTACTGAGGATAAGATTATCCACGTCTCCGGCTTCAGAAGGAACTTCTTCCTGAGCGGAAAATTTCTCACGAGCTGTTACAGCAGACTCTCTGAAATTCTCATAGGTTCCTTTTCTCTCACCTGCCTGAGGTATTGTTCTTGCTTTTTCTTTATACGTCATGGCCTTGTAGTAATAGGGAAGGCCGCTTTCAGGGTTGTTTTGGATGGAACGGTCTAAAACGGCAAGGGCAGAGTCATAATTCTGAGTGAAAATATTCTTCTGCGCCTCTTCAATCAAAGGATCTGTCGTTTCACAACTAGCAAGGATCCCTACAAAAAGAACCGCTGAAAGTAAGTTTCTAAGTAGCTTTTTCATTTTATTATAAAATTGAATTTGGTTGAAATCGGGTCAAATGTATATGTTGTCAAAAATAGTCATATGTGCTGCTTTCTGCAATTTATTAGCGCACATGCTTTAGATTTTTATATCACCATAATCATTAAGGAATATATTCATGAAAAAAATACATGCTACAGACAATGCACCGGCTGCTATAGGCCCTTACAGTCAGGCAACCTCTTATAACGGAACGCTTTACTGCTCCGGACAGATCCCATTAAATCCTGAAACTATGGAACTGGTAGGTGAAACCGCCGCTGAACAAGCTGCTCAGGTTATGGACAATCTTAAAGCTGTTCTTGCCGAGGCCGGCATCGATTTCTCACACGTACTTAAATGCACCATATTTTTGGCAAGTATGGATGATTTTGGCGCCGTGAATGAAGTGTATGGAGCACGATTTAAATCAGATCCTCCCGCACGAGAAACGGTAGCTGTTAAAACATTACCGAAAAATGTGCTGGTTGAAATTAGCTGTATTGCGCATCTCTAACCACCGTTTAGAAGCCGGAAATTAGTTTTGAAACTCTTTTGAAGCTATGTTTCCGGCTTTATCTTTAATCTCAACAACCGCTGAATTTGCCGCTTGAGGGGTAAATTCAGGCAGGTAATAAATCAGTAGCTCTTCTTCGTAATCGTATTCAGCGATTCCTCGCTGTCCATTCATGATGAATTTGGCAGAAGATGATTCGATACCGGTAAGATCATCGGTAACCCTTACCGAAGCCCGCCATTTTCCATAGTCCGTTTTGTAGATGTTAAGACCGGAGATTTCCGGGGCTTCATTATCAGCTAAAACCGTAAACTCACCAAGTGATGATGGACGGGCGTGGAGTGTTCTTCCTGTCAATTCAGATTCCACATAGCTTGTATCTCCATCTGAAGCATCAATTCGGAAAAGCCGGTAGTTGTTGCCGGCTTCAAAGTAATCTCCCAAAAAGAATTCCAGCCCAAAGTTGGATTTTGCAGGAAGCATTTCAGGCTGCACGGAGATGCTGATTGCTTCATTATCCATTTCATAGGAAGAAGCAACGGTCAGCGTGTCAAAGAAAGCCTTTTCACCAAATCTAAGCTTTAATCGATGATCAGGAGTTACAATTTTTTGAGCGCTTCCGGGAGTGATGCGGGCAAATTGTAACTGCTTTGAAGAGTCAACACGAACAATGTGCTGAGATTCTTCCCACTTAATTCCAAGGGTGAGTTGTGTCAGGTCAAGGGTGTTCTGAAGGTCAGGTGAAGCCCAGTTTTCAGCCCAGTACCATTCATCCGTATTGGGGGTCAGAGAAACCGATGAAGAATTTGAAAGTGTGTCCGGGACAAATGTTACAGTTGCTCTGGATGTGTTGCCAAAGTAGTCTGAAGCCACAATGGTATAAGTTTCCGAAGAGTCGGATATACCTACCCGTGCTGTTTCTTTAGTGATCAGATAGAAAGGATTTTTACTTCCATCTTTACGATACAGCCGCTGATGCCCACGCCGGGTTGATCCGAAAGGAGCTATCCGATCCAGAAACATTTCGTTACTCTCATTGTAGTCAAACCGGTTCAGTTCTTGATAAAACAACGTATCCGAATCCTGAACCAATGCCAGCGAGTAAACCGCGTAGGCATTATAAACCTCATCGGCCCGATCGTACACATTCACGGCCAACCCTGCTTTTTCGGTTAGTTTTACTTCACCAAAATCGAACACTTCCTTGCTTTTACCTGCCCTGATATAATTGGAAGCGGGCTGCCCATTTACCCGTGAGTTTTTTGTCAAGGGCTCAACAATAAGCGAAGAGAATACCGGGGGGAGGTCATCTTTTATGGATAAATTGGTTCTTAAAGCATTGACCGGTGTTTCCAGTGAGTCCCGGATTTCAAAATGAAGATGGGGCGGGCCAATGCCGGTCGATCCGGTATATCCAATTACATCCCCTTGGTTTACTTGTATGGCCAGAGTGTCGAGGAAGGCATCCATTTCAAAAGAAAAATCCTGTAGCCTTATCGAGTCTGCAATGGACTGAAATTGCTCCTTAAAACGCTGAAGGTGAGCGTAAACGGTGAATGTTCCGTCATCATGTTGAAGATATATAGCGTTTCCGTACCCGCGTTCTGTAACCAGTAATCTAAACAGGGTGCCGTCCCGGGAAGCAAAAACTTTGTAGCCTTCCCGTCCCCAGGTTTTAATATCCAGTCCGGCATGAAAGTGAGCGGATCGCGTTTCCCCAAAGGTAGAGCTCAGGTAATTGCCGGATGCGGATGGCCACAGGTATTCCTGTGCCTGAACATTTGCAGCAGTTATGAAAAGTGAAAAGATGGCTATACTGAATAATCGCAAAGCTTACCCGATGTTCACCGTTAAGGATGAGGTTCCATTATTCAGCAGCACTTCCAGCTTATCTCCTGACTCAACAGGCCCCACTCCTTCAGGTGTTCCGGTAAAGATGAGGTCTCCGGGGTGAAGGGTGAAAATTCCCGAAAGAAAAGATATCAGGTTGGCCACAGAAAAAATCATTTCCGAAGAGTTTCCGTGCTGTTTAACAAAGCCATTATGAAAGAGCTTGATATCTATGTCGGTCGGATCTGCAATTTCTTCAGCGGGCACGAATTTGCTGATGGGAGCAAAATTGTCGAACCCTTTAGCAATAGTCCAGGGTTGTCCCTGCTTTTTGGAAATGGATTGAATATCCCGGGCCGTAAAATCGATACCGGCTCCGTATCCGGCTACATAATCGAGGGCAGATTCCTGAGCGATGCTTTTACCTTCTTTGGAAATAGCCACAACAATCTCTGCTTCGTAATGCACGTCATTGGTCTGTACGGGAAGTTGAATGGTTGCCTCATTATAGCAGATGGTACCTAAAGGTTTTATAAAAACAAGCGGGATTTTTGGAACTTTATTTCCTAATTCCTTTGCGTGCTGGGCATAATTTCTGCCAATGCAATAGATGTTATTGACGGGGAGATCGAGGCCGGGTATATCAGGATTTTTCATAGCATCAAGATATAAAAAAAGCCCCGCACTTAAATCATCAAGAGCGGGGCTTAGAAATTTTTAAAATGTAAATCAGTTAATAGGATCTACATTCACGTGCTTACGTCCGCCAGAGCGAACAGCAAAGTTCACGGTTCCGTCAGAAGTTGCGAACAAAGTGTCATCGCCGCCTCTTTTAACGTTTTCACCGGGGTGAAATTTGGTTCCGCGTTGTCTTACGATAATTCCTCCGGCTCGCACAAACTCGCCACCGAATTTTTTAACACCCAACATCTTTGGGTTTGAATCACGACCGTTTTTTGTTGAACCTTGACCTTTCTTATGTGCCATAACAGTAAGGGTTTAGTAATGAAAATTTATGATAATGCTTCAATCAATTCGGCCTTTCTCATACTTGAGTATCCGGTAAGGCCTTTTTCTTTCGCCAAGTCTTTGAGTTCAGCTACCGTCATAGAATCTAAATCAGCAGATTCTTCTTTTTTGGAAGCTGATGCTTTGGCTTCTGCTTTAGGGGCAGGAGCGTCATCTTTCTTAGCGGCTTTCTTTTTTGAAGTAGAACCCGAGGTGGAAATGCTCTCGATTTGAATCTGAGACATTACCTGACGGTGTCCATTAAGTTTCTGGTATCCTTTACGGCGTTTTTTCTTGAATACTAATACTTTGTCAGCTTTAACCGTATCCAGGATCGTAGCGGAAATCTCAGCTCCTTCAACTACAGGAGTTCCAATATTAACATTTCCGTTGTCATCTTTAATCAGCAACACTTTATCAAATGTAAGCTTCTTACCGTCGGCGTTTTGCTTGTCCACAAACAGCACGTCGTTTTCTGCTACTTTGTATTGGTGTCCGCCGATTTCAACAATAGCGTACATAATCGATTAATTTCTTTCTTTGCGTTTAATTCAGAGCTTGAAAAGATAACGTTTAGATCAGACAAAACAAAGCAAATCTATACTGATAAATTCAGAAACTTCACTTAAATTTAGAGAAATGTAAATCAGGCAATTATTATGAAAAAGCTACCTTCGCTTCACGAACAAGCATTTAAGTATAAAAATACCAAAAGACTTCAAAGAGACGGCGGCCGGGCATGGATTAAAGACTCTCAGCTGCATGAGGCGCGTAAGGATGCGAATGGCCGTTTCCTAACCATAGCCGATGAGCTGAAAGTGCCAAATAAGAAGACCACTATTTCAGATAACAAAGATCTTCCCACTCATCTGAATGAAGATTCTCCTTTGCCTTAATTTAAGCCACTAAAGGGATAGCCCGCTGAAATCCTTGTCGGTTTACGTGACCGATGTATTTACCAATGATTCGGACTTCTTCGAACACGTCCGGTTCTATGATGATGTCATCATATTCTTCATTGGCGGGTTCCAGCCTGAGGCCATTATCATCCCAGTAGATTTTCTTCAGGCTGGTTTCTCCATCATACAGTACGGCCCCGATATCTCCATTTTTGACATCCGTATCCATGAGGAGCACAAAATCACCATCGTAAATTCCCACATCTTTCATGCTAAAGCCGGTAACCCTCAATGCAAACAGGTCATCAAGATCAGGGAACAGGGTATCTAGTGTGATGCTGCCCAGATTTGCCTCAACGGCTTCCTGCAGGGAACCGGCTGCTATCAACCCGCGAACCGGAATGCCTTCCTGTTCTTCGGTTTCGCCCAAAAGACTCTTTTTATCGGAGGGCAAGTCATACTCCTCATCATTTCTTTTAACCAAATAGCCTTTCTTCAGCAGTGCCTGTATATTTTGGGTCACGCTATTTGGAGATGCATACCCGAAATGGTCGGCTATCTCTCGGTAAGTTGGCCACACTTCATTCTCTTTTTTATAGTCGACAATGAAAGTGAAAAATTCGTGCTGTTTACGAGTCAAATGTGCATTATCCATGGCGAAAGAAGTTTAATGTAAGAAACATGTGTAATAAACGGAGTTTGTGTATGAAGTTCAATACTAAATGTGTAAAAAGTATGTGTGTTTTGATGATGGTCACTTTTGTGGCTTTTCTCACCACATCATGTATGCAGGAAAGTGCATATTCAGAACTTTTAAAGGATGAGTACCCGGAGCTGTACCGGCACGTTTTTGATCGTAATGCGGATTCTCTGTTAGCTTACACCGAACACCCGGATTCTTTTGTACAGGCTCAAGCGTGGCGGGCGCTCATCAGTACGCCGGTTGATGATATGGATGCGTTTGTGACCAAAGCCCAGTATGCAAATACCGAATTGGGGTGGATGGCTTTGAGCGCACACGAACTCACAGATGAACAATTAACCCGTCTGCACGACCTGTGGAACCGACGAGCTTCGATGAGAAAAGGGATCAGCCTGGTACTGGGGCAACAGGGTAATCAGGAGTCTTTAGGTCTTTTGCTTAGAAATTTTGATGAAATTATAGGCCCCGATTCTGACTACGAGTATAATTCAGCCTTAGCCATGGGGCAGCTGATGATGGAGCATGATATCCCCGAATCTTCCCGCAGAAGCATTCTCCGTTATGCAGCTGTGTTGGAGGATGAGGATTTATACCGAGCCTACTTTTATGGACTCTACCGGGGCGATGAGGTCATAGAAGATGAACAAATCAGAACTAATATTTGGGAAGCATATGAATGGGTGGAAAGTCCGTACATCCGTCAGTATGCACTTCGAATAGCTTTTAAAAGCGATGCAGAATGGACCCTTGAGCGCCTGCCGGTAGAGGATATATCAGAAATGAATGTGCAGCTTGCGGTAGAACTGGCAAATCAGGCTTCGAATGCCGGATGGAGTCCAAAACTCGAAGAGGTGTACACAAGGCTGCTTGATCATCCCAACCCCGTTGTGAATGAAGTGGCTTTGAACAGGATCGCTAATCACCCCGAAAAAGAAAGCAGTTTTGATGCGGTTATCAGTGAAAAAATAGTTGAGAACGAACAGAAAGAAGCATCAGTTCGTCTTTCCGGTATTATCGCAATGAGTGAAGGGGATGAATACCTGAGTCTGTCAGCGTCACTTTCTGAGGGGCAGGAGTATTTGCTGATTAAAAAGTTACATATCTACCGTCAGGCTTTGAATGCTGATGAATTCCTGCAGAAGCTGGAAGAATATGCCGGCAGTTCAAACAGGATGGAAGCTTTGTTTGCCGCCCAGGCAATGTCGGGTTGGTGGGCTGATCTGGAGGAGAGCCAGAAATCATCACTGAAAGAGAGCGTAAGAGACCTGGTTTTTGATTTACTTGAAAGGGGAGATCGCTCCATCACCTATATAACAGCTTCGTTTATAGAATCAGCCGGGGTGATTTTAGACGAAGACTTCAGCCGAATTGAACAACTATTGACCAACTATCAGCTTCCGGAAGATATTGAAGTGTACCAATCGATGGCCGGATTTTTATACGAGCGGTTTCGGGATGAAGCTCAGGATCTGATTGATTCTCTGGCTGCAAAAGGTAACCCCGCACTTAACTCCACATTGGCAAATCAGGGTTGGGATGTGCCGGATTCCGAAGCCGAACCTCCAACATTCAGAACTCCCGATTGGCAACGTCTGGCAGAGCTGGACTTTGAGCCTGTCTGGGTGCTGGAAACAGAAGAGGGAACCATTAAAATTGCCATGGACGTACTTTCTGCTCCTGCAACCATCTCGGGAATTGACAGCCTGACCCGTGCCGGAGTGTATGATTCCGTAGCCTTCCATCGTGTAGTACCAAACTTTGTGATACAGGGAGGAGATGTGGAAACAGGTGATGGATTTGGCGGACCGGATTACGTGGTGCCAACCGAAGCTTCCGGAAAAGAATACCGAAGGGGAATGGCAGGCATTGCCAGTGCGGGTACGGACACAGAAGGCAGCCAGTATTTTGTGATGCACGACTGGGCACCCCATCTGAATGGACGTTATACCATTATCGGTGAAGTGATTGAAGGAATGGACGTGGTAGACCGGATTATGGTGGGAGATAAAGTGTTGAAGGCGAGCTGGCAGAATAAATAAACCCGGCTAGAGGTTCTCAAAAATCCAGTCCTGGAAAACTTCTTTGAACCGAAAGGAGAAGTTTTTTTGAACACTCTGGCTTTCCTCGAGGTAGTCGTAGCACTTGGGCACTACATGGAAGAAATGGTTGGCACCGGCAATGGTATGAACGGTAAAGTTTGAAGGGAGTGAGTCGGGATATATTTCCTGAAGACTTTCCATAGCCCAATCCGGATAAACCTGTCCGTCATTTTCAGCAAAAAGAAATAAGGACGGGATGTTGATGTCACTGATATAGGTTTCAGGTTCAAACCCAACCTTCATGTTCATATGCCGCCATCTTTTGGTAAGAGGCAGTACCGAGACCCAGTTTTGGTGAGATTGTGCCTTTTGTACCGCCTTCCTGTATGCAGTGGTACTGTCTTGTCCGTTACAAACGTACCCGCTGTGATATTCATTAACCAGCTGCCGGGTAGGGTCGAAAGTAGGGCCGGCAAGGGAGGCCATAAGTTTAACTTGCCCGGGTGCAGTTGCTGCTACAATTTGAGTCATCCAGCCGTCTTCACCAAGTCCAACAATTCCAATACGGTTTGGGTCCACTTCTTTTCTTTGTTTCAGGTACTGAATGGCTGCTTTGGCATCATCAGCGAAATCGGTTAAGGAAGCACGGCCCCATCGCCCGCCTGACTCTCCGACTCCGCGTGGATCATAATAGAGTACACCGACTCCGGCCTGTGGGAAAACCGCTTCCAGGTTTTCCCGGATAAAAATTTCACGCTGTGGATGATGATCTCCCCATTCATACATTCCACCGGAAAACACAAGTACAGGTACATTTTCTGCATTCTCAGGCAAAACCAGGGTTCCGTTCAAAACAATATTACCGCTTTTAAAAACAACTTCTTCTTCGGGTGCAGGGGAAGTTTCCTGAGCATGGCTATTTAAGGGAAAAAATGCACCAACCAATACAAGGGTGATGGTGGCAACGGTCACTCGCATCATGTTGAATAGTCTTTCTGGATGAAAATAGATATCGGTCCTTGGTTTCATTGAAGTTGCGATTGAATACGATCGAGTTGTTTCTGGTGACGCTGACTGTGAATGATACTGAAGTGAACCCACTCCATGCGGGTTAAAAAGCCAAACAGCGGGTGTTCAAATTTAAGGCATAGTTCCTCTGCCGGGAGGTCTTCGATAAGCCCGGCAATTTTAATCCTGTTACTGCGAAATTTTTCGACCAGGTTTTCTCTGGATTTTTCTCCTTCTGTGGGAAGAATCACACCGGTAGCTTCCATTTTTGTATCCGATTCGAGGAATCGTTGCTTCATCCGGGAAACATGCGCATCGGGTTTGCGGTCGATAAGTTTCTTCGTTTCACCGGTGAACAGCCGGGGGACTCCAAATTCAGAACGGTAAACGTGTTCCAACACATCCGCTGCCGACCATGAATCCGAATCGGGCTTTAGATTAAATTGCGCATTGGTGAACTCGTTGATCTTGCCAACAAAGATATTGGTGTTTTCTAAAAGCTGATTTTTAAGCGTCATAGTACAGGTTAAATTGCCCGCCTAAAGTAAATGAATGTTCTGAAAGTTTCAGTAAAAGATCGTATTGGGAGAGAGATAAAATTTTATTCTGGCACTATATCTCTCCCAAAGGGTAATAATGCAACCGATGCCAGTTTGAAATGCTGCTTAGCGAACGGAATGCCGATGATGGTTATAAACAGAATGGCTCCAAAAACAATGTGGGTAATACTGATCCAGATGCCACCTACAAGAATCCAGAGGATGTTCATGGCAAGGGAAAGGCAACCGTCGGATTTCTCATTTACCACCGTTTTCTTTCCAAAAGGGAACAGGGATAGTTTGGCCAGCTTGAAGGTCTGAACTCCGAATGGAATACCGATAATGGTAAGACATAAAATCAGGCTTGAAATGGCATACTCAATAGCCACAAAAATTCCACCAAAAATAAACCAGATGATGTTGCCGAGGGTGTTCATGATTAATCATTCCCTTTTGGGGTGAAGGCCTGAATGCCGGTAATTTCTCTTCCAAGAATGAGCCCGTGAATATCATAAGTACCTTCGTAGGTGTTTACCGATTCCAGGTTCACCATGTGGTGGATAACCCGGTAGTCGCCGGTAATACCGTTGCCGCCGTGCATATCACGGGAGATGCGGGCGATTTCAAGAGCTTTACCACAGTTGTTTCGCTTGGCGAGGGAAGTCATAGAAGGATGATCACGCCCCTCGTCTTTTAGTTTCCCCAAACGGTAAGCCAGCATTTGCATGCCGGTAATGTCTGTCATCATGTTGGCCAGCTTGGTTTGAATAAGCTGATTGGCAGCCAGGGGTTTGCCAAACTGCTTGCGGTCAAGCACGTAATCACGGGCACGCTGGTAACAAAACTCAGCAGCACCTACAGTTCCCCATGCGATTCCATATCGTGCAGAGTTGAGGCACATGAAAGGGCCCTTTAATCCTTTGATATCCGGGAATACATTTTCATCCGGAACGAAAACATCATCAAAAACCAGCTCACCGGTTTCCGAAGCACGCAGACTCATTTTGTATTTGGTAGCCGGTGCTGAAAATCCATCCATCCCTTTTTCAACCAGAAAGCCGCGGATTACGCCCTTGTCATCTTTATGCTCTTTGGCTTTGGCCCAAACTACCGCAACATCAGCAATGGGAGAATTGGTGATCCACATTTTGGCCCCGTTCAACACCCAGCCACCATCGGTTTTAACGGCTGTCGTTACCATGGAGCCTGGGTCAGAACCATGATCAGGTTCGGTTAAACCAAAACAGCCGATCATTTCACCGGCAGCCAGTTTGGGAAGGAATTTTTGTTTCTGTACTTCAGTCCCGAATTCTGAGATCGGGTACATTACCAGCGAAGATTGTACACTCATGAAAGACCGGTATCCGGAATCCACCCGTTCCACTTCCCGTGCAATTAAACCATAGGCGGTATAACTGGCTTCGGAGCCTCCGTATTCTTCGGGAACGGTTACTCCAAGCAGTCCCATTTCACCCATTTCTTTGGCAATATCCTGATCAAAATACTCTTCGGTATTTCCCTTTAAGGCACGGGGTTCGAGTTTACTTTGGGCATAATCCCGGGCCGTTTCCATGATGAGCCGGTCTTCTTCATTCAGTTCAGATTCAAAAAGAAAAGCATCATCGATGTTGAATAGATTCTTGGACATTACGTTGAGTTTTTATCTTGATGTTCGTTTGATGGATAGTAAGAAAAATATGCTTCAGGCCGAAAGAGATTATCAGCAGATATAACAAAAAAAGCCTGCAGCTCTCAGAGAACTACAGGCTTTTGATTCCAACAACAATAGGATGTTCAGCTGATCAGGCTAACCCTTTTTTAAGTTCTCTGGCGATGATCAGTCGCTGTACTTCCGAAGTTCCTTCCCCAATGGTCATGAGTTTGGCATCCCGGATAAATCGCTCTACATGATATTCTTTGGTGTAACCATATCCGCCGTGAATTTGAACGGCTTCATCGGCTGCGCGAACCGATAACTCTGAAGCAAACAGCTTAGCCATGGAGGCTTCTTTTGTGTACGGTTTACCCTGGTCTTTCAGCCAGGCTGCACGGTGAACCAACAGGCGGGCGGCATCAATTTCAGTAGCCATGTCCACCATTTTCCCTTCCATATACTGGAAATTCCCGATGGCCTGCCCAAATTGTTTTCTTTCCATGGAGTATTTGAGTGATTCTTCCAGCGCTCCGCGAGCGATACCTACCGAAAGGGCAGCGATCCCTACACGGCCTCCGTCAAGAACCTTCATCGTGTCAATGAAACCCTGGCCTTCTTTACCGAGGAGGTTTTCAGCCGGAACTTCCACATTTTCAAATACCACTTCGGTTGTGTCGGATGAATTCATGCCCAGCTTGTGCATGCCTTCGCCGGGTTTTACGCCGTCCCATTCGCGCTCTACAATAAAAGCAGAAATTCCTTTCACTCCTTTCGATGGATCCGTTTTCGCAAGTACAACATATACATCACCTACAGACCCCTGTGTTATAAAAATCTTGGAGCCATTCAGAATGTACTTATCGCCTTCTTTTATGGCTGTGGACTTCATCCCGGAAGCATCACTTCCTGAACCCGGTTCAGTTAAGCACCAAGCTGCCAGCTTTTCACCTTTTGTGAGAGCGGGCATGTACTTCATCTTTTGGTCGTGGTTTCCGGCAATAGCAATATGTCCGGTACCCAGGGAAGTATGGGAGGCAACGGTGAGTGCAAGGGAGGCATCCCAACGGGCAATTTCTTCAAGGGCCAGGCAAAAGCTGACTACATCAAAACCGCCACCGCCATATTGTTCTTCATGGTAGATGCCAAGCATTCCCAACTCTCCCAATTGCTTAACAATATCGTGCGGAAATTCCTTACTGTTATCTCTTTCCATTACCGAAGGAGCTACAGTTCGTTCTACAAATTCTTTTACACTGTCGCGGATCATTTTCTGATCCTCTGTAAGCTCAAATGATAACTCTCGGTCTAAAACGGCATCCATAATTTCTATACTACTATCTGTTTAAATTTGTTTGTTGGAAACGCTTCCAAGATAACGGTTTGTATGATTAATATCGTTCAGGATTGTGTAAAATTTGATTTTTACGGTGGTGCGTTCCGGGTAATCCTGTTTTCAAAATCTTTGAATAAATTGGAGTTCAAGGTTTTATATTGGCGCAGGATTTTTATGATGCTTTAATTAAATCAGATCTACATGAATTCTCCGATTTTCAAATTTATAGCCAAAGCGTTGGTCGTCTTTATTGGTTGGTACATTTTGTATGAGTTGTGGCTGCTTCCGGCCGGAGATCTCGATTATTGGTTGTCGCTTAATATCATCGGAACCAGTGCTGGAATTATAGAAATGTTTGGGTTCGATGTTTTTACGGTAAACCGGATTATTGGAATCGGAGAGTATCCCGGAATTGAAATTATAGATGGCTGTAATGGGATTGCCGCAATGGGGTTGTTCCTCGGGTTTATTTTGGCTTATCCGGGCGACTGGAAAAATAAATTAAGCTTTTGTTTTGTCGGGATCGGGATTATCTATCTGGTAAACATCGTTAGAGTTGTGATACTAACCATCACCCAGGCAAAGTGGCCTGAGTTTTTTGACTTCACCCACGACTACTCCACCACGGCCATTTTCTACATGGTGATATTTATCCTATGGATGGTTTGGGTGAATTATGCAGACGCATTCCCCAATGAAAAGCCTGCAGAATATGCTTAATATTTAGAATAGATATGTGCTGCCTCCAGATGAGGCTGAATTTCAGATATCGTTGGTTTTAATAGAAAAGGGAAGGATTTAATGAGTGAAAAATCAGATCAGCATCGCTCACTATTAGAAAACGTTGTTGACAACATTGTGGATGGGGAATTTTTTGACCCGGATTTGCCGGGCATCTTATCCTCCTTTCAGACAGAGGGTAGAATTTGGGTTTTGGGGGCAGGAAAGGCCTCCTTTGAGATGGCTAAGGAGGCGGAGGGTTATTTCGGTTCCCAAATAAAAGACGGAATGGTGATTGCCCCTCAAAGCTCACGGGAATTGAATCAGGTACAGGTTTTTAAGGGTGCCCATCCTTATCCGGATGATGATTCAGTGTCGGCCTCGTACGAACTTTGGGAGCTGGCGAAAAAAATACCTGAAGAAGATACGGTGGTGTTTCTATTATCGGGCGGAGCTTCATCATTATTCTGCATTCCGGCCGGCGGTATTGAAATCGAAGAATACCGTAAAACCTTTGAGTTGCTGCTGAACTCTGGTGCCTCCATCGAGCAAATTAATGTGGTCAGAAAACATCTCTCGGAGACAGCGGGTGGAAGGCTGGGGCAGCTTTTGAAAGAGCATAAACTTATTTCCATTATTCTTTCTGATGTACCCGGAGATAAACCCGAAGTGATAGGCAGCGGCCCAAGCGTACCGGACCCTTCAACTTTTAAAGAAGCCTTTCAGATTCTTAAGCAATTTAAGCTGTGGGATGATGTTCCGCATTCGGTTCGTATTCATCTCTCCAAAGGGATGCATGGCGACAGCCCCGAAACCCCAAAGCCTGAAACTTCAAACTGGAAAAAACATGAGGTTAACGTGATTTCAGGAGCCGGAATGTTGGCGGAGAATGTTGGGTCATATTTAAGCAACCAAGGGTTTAATGTGCAGGTGAGTAAGGAAGCCTACCATGCAGATGTAAAAGAGGTTTCCAAGAGAATATGCAGTGATGCTGTCTCCATTCTAAGCAAAAAATCCGATATGACCCCCCCGGCTGCTCTGGTTTATTATGGGGAGAGTACAGTGGATGTGAAAGGGGAAGGAAAGGGCGGCCGAAACCAGGAGCTGGCCCTTAATGCAGCTATTTCGATAGAAGGTCAGCACTCCATTTCGTTACTAAGTTTTGCAACCGATGGCATTGACGGCCCAACTGATGCAGCAGGGGCTATCATTAACTCCGGCACGACTTTACAAGCCCGTAAAAACAAACTGGAGCCGGAAAATTTCCTCCAGAAAAACGACTCTTATCACTTCCACAAACAAATGGATACCATGCTCAAAACCGGTGCCACCGGGAACAATCTGATGGATCTTCAGGTGATTTTGGTAGGATAATAGGGAGCGAAAGAGAGGCATATTGCAGAATATTATTTCAGAGAGTACAGGAAAGTTGTTGTTCCTGAAGAATTAAATTCTATGAAATAATTATAAATAGAATTTTATGCCTTATTAATCTTAAAGGTAGTTTTTATATCTGTAAAAATGTCTTTTTGAAGGATAATTATTTATAATTAAAGAGTAATTTTAGTAAGTCCTTCTTCTATGTCAACTCCCAAGCTTGATGCCACCGACAAAAAGATTATCGCCATTCTTCAGCAAGAGGGAAGGATGGCCAATAACGAGCTGGCCAAAAGAATTGAGCTTACAACCACGCCGACTTTAGAGCGGGTTCGTCGATTAGAGCGGGAGGGGATTATAGAAGGGTATAGCGCCAAGGTTAATAAAGAGTCAGTCGGCCGGGGTTTTACGGCTTTTGTGAAAGTAACCTTAAGCGTTCACCAGCTAAACTTGCTGGAAGAATTTACATCTGCCATAAAAGAGATCCCCGAAATACTGGCCTGTTACCACACCACAGGCGATGGTGATTTCTTATTACACGTGGTTGCAAAAGACACCAAAGATTATGAGCAGCTTATGCGAAATAAGCTGACGACCCTGCCCGACGTTGAACGTCTGCATACCAGCATTGTGCTGAATACCATTAAAGATCAATCTCCAATTCCAGTTTATGATGAAAACGAAGATTAAACCCACATTAGAATCCGTTGCCGTACATGCCGGAAAAGGGAAAAAAGATCAATATGGGTCACATGCAACGCCCATCTATCAAACATCCACCTATGTTTTTGACGATGTAGAAGCCGGAGCTAAGGCTTTTCGTCACGAAGAGGGCGGGGCAAGCCACGTTTATTCCCGACTGGGAAATCCAACTGTTGAAGCTCTTGAAAGAGCAGTTTGTGAGTTGGAAACCTATTCGCTGGACAATCCTGAAGATTACGTCGGAATGGCTTTTGGTAGCGGCATGGCCGCCATCACAACGGGAATTATTGCACTTGCCAAAGGAGGGCATATTGTAGCTCAGGATGCTCTTTATGGCTGCACCAGTCAGTTTTTGAAAGAGGAAGTTCCGGTGATAGGCATGAGCTGCTCGTTTGCCGATATGTCCGATTTATTTCAGGTTGAAATGGAACTGAAAAAGCATCCGGAAACCAAACTCATTTACCTTGAAAGCATCGCCAATCCTACGATGACGGTTGCGGACATAAAAGCACTTTCACAACTGGCTGAAGAGCACGATGCCAAGCTGATGGTTGATAATACATTCGCTACTCCGTATCACATTCGTCCGTTTGAATTGGGAGCCAATGTTGTCGTTCATTCAACAACAAAATACATAGGCGGACATGGCTCAGTTATTGGCGGTGTGATGGTTGCCAAAAAAGAAATATATGAAGAATCTGAAGCGGCTCTCTTCAGAAAGAACCTGGGCGGTATTGCCGGACCTATGGATGCCTGGCTTACCCTGAATGGAGTCAAAACGCTCCCGCTTCGAATGAAGAAACATGCCGAAAACGGTATGAAAGTAGCCCGGTTCCTTGAGGACCATCCCAAAGTGGATCATGTTTTTTATCCGGGGCTTGAGTCACACCCGCAGCATGGTTTGGCATCTTCCATAATGAAAGAGGGATATGGAGGAATGATCGCCTTTGAACTGGTTGGTGGTTACGAGGCTGGTGTATCGCTGATGAACAATGTAAAGCTGTGTACGCTGGCGGTAAGCCTGGGCGCGGTTGATACCCTGATTCAGCATCCTGCTTCTATGACGCACTCTATCGTGGATGAGGACTTAAAAAAGCAGGCTGGTATCACTGACGGGCTGGTACGCATTTCGGTAGGTATCGAAGGTGCAGAAGATATCATCGCCGACCTCGAGCAAGCGCTGGAAATTCATAATTAGGAATTCAAAATTAGGAATTCAAAATTTAAAATTGATCTGACTCAATTTTAAATTTTTCATTTTGAATTCTTAATTCCGGATAGCAAAAGTTACCAGCCGCCGCTAGCACCGCCGCCGCCGGAGCTGAAGCCGCCACCGCCGCCAAATCCACCGAAGCCGCCACCACCGCCTCCGAAGGAACTGCCTCCGCGCCCACTTCCGAATCCTCCGCCAAAGAATATGATGCCGTTGGAGCCAAGAGAATGCCGGCGACCGCCTTTTCCTCCTTTCCCTTTAGAAACCAAGAAGAATATGAGGATGATAAAAAGAATAATCAGGTCAATGGGTATGCCCTCATCGCCGGAAGAGGTTCTGCGTTCCGGAAATCCTTCAAACTCACCGGCAGCTAAATCAATAAGAATATCAGTAGCCTGGTTCAGTCCGCCATAGAAGTCTCCGGCGCGGAAGCTTGGGGTCATTACATCATTGATAATCCGGTTTGCCATGATATCGGGGATGGCACCTTCCAGCCCATATCCAACTTCGATGCGCATTTCCCGGTCCTGTTCAGAAATCAAAATTAAAACGCCATTATTGCGCTGCTCATATTGTATATCCCAGGAGTTGAATAGATTGGTAGCTACATCTTCAATAGGGTAATTCTGCAGGCTTTCAATGGTTGTAATCACAAAAGCATTGGTTGTGGTATCCCGGTAGCTGCGCAATTTATTCTCAAGCCGCCGTTCTTCAGAAGAGGAGAGCATATCAGCGAAGTCATTCACCATTCCGGTAGGACGGTCCGGCAAAAAATCCTGACCGAATGCGCTTACGGTTAAACTTAAAAATAGGAACAGGCTTAATAATTTACGCATCGCTCTCGTCTTGTTTGTCTTCCTTAGTATAGCTGATCTGATTGGAAAGCTCATTCACATCGTCTTTCTGATGAGGGAAATATTCTTTTAGTTTCTGCCCAATTTGCAGGATCACTTCACTTAAACCGGTTTCATAGTCTTCTTTTTTAAAGAAGTCGAGAATCAGTTTGAGTTCCTCTTCCCAAAACTCCTGTCCCACTTTTTCGTGGATACCCTGATCTCCCCAAATGGCAACCTTGTGATCTTTCCAGGCCACATAAACGATTACCCCGTTTCGTAATTCGGTTTCGTGCATCTTCAGCTCGCCAAAGACTTCCTGCGCCCTCTGTAAGGGAGATTCAGCACTGCACTTTTTTTCGATGTGAACCCTGATTTCTCCGGAGGTTTCTTTCTCCGCCTCCTTAATGGATTCAACAATTGATTTTTCCTGCTCTTCGGTAAGAAATTTGGCCATTGGTTTTTTAGTATTGAGATTTTAGACATAAGATTTAAGACTACTCCTTTGTCTTAAATCTCATGTCTTTTATCTAAAGTCTAAATTTAATTGCTGAAATCTACGGTTGGGGCTTCCTGGGCACCTTCATCGGCCTGGAAGTATTCCTTCTGCTCAAAGCCGGCGATGGAGGCAATCATACTGGCGGGGAACCGGCGTACTTTGGTGTTGTAAGCCTGCGCGGCCTGGTTAAAGCGCCGCCGTTCAGTGGCAATTCGGTTCTCGGTTCCTTCAAGTTGCGCCTGAAGATCCCTGAAGTTCTGATTGGCTTTTAATTCCGGATAACGTTCAACCGTAACCAATAACCGGGAGAGAGCGCCGCTTAACTGGCTCTGGGCTTCCTGAAATTGCTGGAAAGCCTGTGGATTGTTCAGGTCGCTGGCGTCAATATTTACAGAAGTGGCACGGCTGCGTGCTTCAATTACTTCAGTCAGGGTTTCAGACTCAAAATCTGCAGCACCGCGAACCGTATTTACGAGATTAGGAATGAGATCGGCACGGCGTTGATATTGATTTTCTACCTGAGCCCAGGCGCTGTTTACATTTTCTTCCTGAGAAACCAGGCTGTTGTTTACGCTGATTCCATAAAAAACGAAGAGTGCAATGACTCCGAGAATAATCCAAAATTTAGCTTTCATGAGTAGTGATTTAGTTGTTTATTTATCGCCCTGCTACGGACTGAATTATATTAAGGTTCAAAGACTTTCAAAGGTCTGAAATTTCATTCCAACAATAATCAAAAACTGTTCCATTGTCACAACTGAATCCCAAATTCATTTATTTTGACTTAGATGACACGCTCCTTGATCACAAAAAGGCAGAACAAGCCGGACTCAGAGACGTGCATCAGCATTTTGATATGTTTAACGGCATTTCGGAAGACAACCTTCTGGAAACCTATCACCATATAAACAAAGGATTATGGGAAGAATACGGGCGTGGAGAAATTGACCGGCATGAACTACACCGGCGCCGATTTTCTGAGACCTTTCAGGAACTTGGCCTGGATGAAAATATGCAGGAAGAAGCCGGTAAAGTTTATATGAATTACTACCGGAATCATTGGGAATGGATTGCTGGAGCTAAAGAAGCCTATGAAGCAGTAGCTGATAAATTTGAAGTTGGTATCATCACCAACGGATTTGCTGAAACCCAGCGCCTGAAAATTGATCAGTTCAATTTAAAAGAAACCGCCCGTCAAATTGTCATTTCTGAGGATGTAGGTGTGATGAAGCCGGATCCCAAAATTTTTGACCATTCCACAAAGTTAGCCGGGGTGAACCGGGAAGATATTCTGTATGTGGGAGATTCCTTCACGTCGGATGTGGTGGGTGGTTCCAAAGCAAACTGGAAAGTAGCCTGGTACACCCAAACACCGATTGAACAGGGCTACAAGTTAGCTGACTTAATTTTCGATGATTTTGATGAGCTTCTGAATAAGCTTGGGATCTGACTCACTTATTAATGCATCATTGTATGTCCGCCGTTCATCATGGAATACCCGCGCCAGATCAATAACAAACCAATAATAATGGCAAAATAGGAAGAGAAGGGGCGTAATTTAGATCGAAGCTTTGGAGAGATAAATCCCGGAGCCATGTTCATCATCAACATCACAGGCAGGGTCCCCAAACCAAACAATGCCATGTAAAGAGCACTGTAAAAGGTAGTCGATGTAATTAAAGCTGCTGCCAGAGCGGTAACTACAAACCCACAGGGGAGGAAGCCATTCAGCAGTCCTATAAAGAACGATGAAAATCGGGAATTGCTTTTGTACAGGCCGGAAATATGCCGGGTTATTCTTGTGGTGAAATCCGTATAAACCGAATTTACTTTAGCGGGAAGTTTTATGTGAGGAAATACCGCGAAGGCAATGACGAGCACCCCAAGTACTATAGACAGCGCATTTTGGTATCCGGCAATAGTTGCGCCCAGACCTAAAATCCCAAACACAAAGCCTATAAATGCATAGGTAAGTATGCGTCCCAGATTATAGAGAATCCCCCGAAACAGCATGGCTCCGGTTGACCGATTTTGGCCCGGTATAGCTAAGGCAATGGGACCACACATGCCAATGCAGTGAAAACTACCTAAAAGCCCCAAGGTAAAACCGGTCCAGAGTTCCATGTATCACAGTTATATGAAAATATTCTTCTCTTCAATGTATAGCAGAGAATCGGATTGCCACTCTACGGTCAGTTTCCAGCGGCCTTGCTCAAACTCACCCACGGGTATTGATTGCCGGCCTTCCTGATCAAGGTCAAGCTTATATCTTTTATCCAGCTCGGGATTGTTAGGGCGATAGAAAGTAACGTTACCGGAGAGGGAATCCGTTAGAATTTCTTTCGGGAAAATCAGCTTGATGGAAACCGTGGGCTCATCGAAGAGTACCACAACCGGATTTTTAAGGTTTTCTGCCCGCTGCTTTTTATCGATGGTTTGCTGGTACTCAACGCCTTCCTGATAATGATCATTGGAAACAAGGTAAAAGTCTAACGAGATCATGTAGCTTACCACACTCAAAGTGGCAATCACAAATAAGGTAACCGCCAATACAATTCCGGTTCCCCAGTTAAATTTTTTCATAGGATTAATTATTGCTGTTGGTGGCCGGACCTAAAAATCCGGAGGTTATAGTTTCAAGTTTTTCACCATTTGAATATACACCAAAGGTAAGTTGGGTTTGCAATCCGGTTAGTTCACTCTCCGGTAGTTTCACTAAAAAACGCCCTTCGGCAGAATTTTGGGAAGGGATGGTATCCACATTTCCAAGCGACACTATTTCTCCTTCCGGACTTTCCAGTCGTAGCTCGAAGTCAAGATCTTCAAAGGTTTTGTTCAGCACTTTAAGGTTGTAAATATTGCTGTAGATGTTGTTGGGAAGTTCCTGGTATAAAGTTCCGGGCTCACGCAAAATGGACGTCTCCGTATCCGGCCGTAAGGTAAGCAGCGTAATGAATGTGGCTAACAGAACAATCAGAATACCTGAATAACCGGCTACCCGCGGGGTGAGTACTTTTTGTTCTCCTTCTTTGATTGCGTTCTCCGAAGAGTACCGGATAAGTCCCCGGGGCTTATCAATCTTGTCCATTACAGAATCACAGGCATCAATACATGCTGTACAATGCACACACTCAAGTTGAGTCCCGTTACGGATGTCGATTCCCATCGGGCAAACCTTCACACATTGGTAACAGTCAATACAGTCGCCAAAAGTTTCATTGGCGCTGAAGCCCAAATCTTCGAGTGTGGCTTTTCGGTTTTCCAGCTGATACCGGTCTTTGACGCTGGCCCGGGTTTCTCCACGTTTGTAATCGTACATTACATTGATGGAGTTATTGTCGAGCATCACGGACTGCATTCGTCCATACGGGCACACAAAATGACAAACCTGTTCTCTCATAAAGGCAAAAACGCCGTAAAAGACCCCGCTGAAAATAATCATAGAGCTTAAACCGGCAAGATGTTCAGAAGGTGGATCAGTGATGATTTCAAACAACTGATCGGGGCCGATAATGTAAGCCAGGAACATATTCGAAATCAAAAAGGCAATGCCAAAGAAGACTCCGTGTTTGGTCGTCTTTTTCCAGATTTTCTCAAAATTCCAGGGCTTTTTGTTGAGCCGGATTTGGTCAGCGGCATCTCCCTCAATCCAGTATTCTATTCTCCGGAAAACCATTTCCATAAAAATGGTTTGGGGGCAAGCCCATCCGCACCAAAGTCGGCCGAAAATGGTGGTGAAAAGAACCACAAACAGGATGAAGGCCAGCATTCCAAAAACGAGCAGATGCAGATCCTGCGGCCAGAAAGCAACCCCGAAGATCACAAATTTCCGTTCGATTATATTGAGCAGTAATAAGGGATTCCCATTTATGGTGATAAACGGTCCGGAAAAGAAGAAAGCCAGTAAGAGTACAGCCACTACATTACGCGCCTTGTAATGCCTGCCGCTTGGTTTTTTGGGATAAATCCAGTTCCGTTTCCCTTCCTTGTTGACCGTAGCAAGGTGGTCACGAAACTGTTTTTTATCAATTCTTCTTTTTTCCTCTAACGATGCCATGTTCTTCGCTCTCGTTTATTCGACCTCAAATAATGCCCTAATGTATTTTTCTTTTGTGATGATTTTATGAATGTGATAAAGTGATGAAGTGATGAAGTGATGAAGTGATGAGTAGGTTATTTATGTTCAATTTACCACTTATCACACAATTCTGGTTTAAGAACTAAATTGGTTCAAGCGTCCGCTTGCGCTATTATCCGCATGCTTCACTTATCACTCATCACTTCATCACTTTATCATTAAAATCACTCAATTGTGCAGGGTTGAGCGCGGCTCATGTCAGCGGCTTTTGCACCGGCAGGGTCGGTTCCCTGTATGGAGGCAATATAGCTGATCAGGCTTTGAACCTTTTCGTTCGACATGGGTGCGCCACTTCCGTAGGCAATCATTCCTTTATCCGGAAAGCCTTCGATGATACTGGCGGCCATTTCATCAGCAGAGCAACCATGAATCCAGAGGTCGTCGGTAAGGTTAGGGCCAACAAGTCCTTCGCCATTGCTTCCGTGGCAGGTATAGCAAAGGTTGTTATTACTCATAAAGATTTCCTTCCCTTCCTCAATTCTGGCCTCGTCATCGAGGTACGCCCAGGTAAAATCAGATTCACCCTGAGGTTCTGTACCACCGCCACTGTCCAGGTTGTACTTTTCCTCGGCGGCAGCCATTTCCATCTCGTAGAGTTCTTCCTGAGAAGGACCACCCAGCATATAATAATACACCATGTAGCCTACACCCCACGCAATAGTGAAATAGAATAACCATAACCACCAAACAGGCATATGATTGTCCAGTTCACGGATTCCATCATACTCGTGGTCGAGTAACAGATCTTTTTCGTCGTCTAATATTTTCATTGCTCTGATTGGTTATAGTTCATCTTGTCGTCTTCGAGGGGGAGGCGTGCGGCATCATCCCAATGATGTTTTCCTTTCTTGATCAGGTAAATCAACATGACCACAAAAAAGGTGAAAAACAGAATGAGGGAGATGCTCGGGTAAATCCCAATATCTTCGATCGCACGTAATACATTCTTGTACATGATTACTCCTCCATTTGCGGTTTGAAGTTTGCCTGGATACGATCGCTGGATGGAAGTGACTCCCAGGGGTTTTCTTCCCCTTTAATGTCAACTCCCAGCCGCTGCATGTAGGCAATAATGGCGATGATTTTCTTGTCGGAAGTGATCTGAATTCCTTCAATCTGATCAAAGCCATTTTCTTTCAACCCTTGAGTTATTTCCTGAGCCTGTGCCTCCAGGTCGCGAATGGCGATTTCTTCATAGCCTTCCACATAAGGCACGCCTACACTTCTGAGCGCATTAATACGGGCCGGAATGGATTCTTTGTCCATATCCTGAGTGAAAAGCCATGGGTAAGCCGGCATGATAGAGCCCGGTGAAGTGGACGTCGGATCATACATGTGACGCACGTGCCAGGAATCCGGATACTTGCCTCCTAAACGGTGCAGATCAGGGCCGGTACGTTTTGATCCCCATAAGTGTGGGTGATCGTAAACAAACTCACCGGCTTTGGAATATTCGCCGTAACGCTCGGTTTCGGAGCGGAAAGGACGAATCATCTGCGAGTGGCAGTTATTACAACCTTCGGCGATGTAAATATCGCGGCCTTCAATTTCCAGCGGAGTGTATGGCTTCACGCTTTCAATGGTAGGCACATTTGATTTCACAAGAGCCGTTGGTACGTATTCCACAATACCGCCAATTAAAATTACAACCAATACCAATACAGTCATTTGGAGCGGTCGGGATTCAAGGCGTCGGTGCCAGCTTTCTTTATGTCCCTCTGCCGGGTTGATGATTGCCTGGGCTTCATCCACTTCAGATTTCTCCAACGAACCCTGGCGGGCAGTTTTAAAGATATTATAGCTACCGATAGCTGCTCCTATAATGAAGAGCGTTCCACCTACCGCACGCAACGCATACATGGGAATGATCTGAGTTACGGTTTCCAGGAAGTTTGGATATTGCAGAAGACCTTCAGCAGTGAATTGTTTCCACATCAAACTTTGAGTGATTCCACCCCAGTACATAGGGATCACATAGAAGATGGCACCAAGCGTAGCAAACCAGAAGTGGACGTTGGCCAGCTTCACAGAATAAAGCTTGGTCTTGTAGATCTTCGGTGTGATGTAATACAGCATCGCAAAGGTTAAACCACCATTCCAGAGCAGGGCACCGTTATGCACATGACCGATAATGTAATCGGAGTAGTGGGCAATGGCATTTACGTTAGCGATGGAAAGCATGGGGCCTTCAAAAGTAACCATACCGTAAGCGGTAACACCCACTACGAGGAACTTGAGAACGGGATCTTCACGAACCCGGTCCCAGGCTCCGCGAAGGGTAAGCAAACCGTTAAGCATACCACCCCAGCTGGGTGCAATCAGCATTAAACTGAAAACCGTACCCAAGGCCTGCGCCCATCCCGGCAGTGCAGTATAAAGCAGGTGATGAGGTCCGGCCCAGATATAAATGAAAATCAGTGACCAGAAATGAACGATCGATAACCGATAGGAAAAAATAGGTCGGTTCGCTGCCTTCGGGATGAAATAATACATGATCCCCAAAAAGGGCGTGGTAAGGAAGAAGGCTACGGCATTGTGACCATACCACCACTGAACCAGGGCATCCTGAACACCGGCATAGATCGGATAACTTTTCAGGAAAGTGGCGGGCATTTCAAAAGAGTTAACCACGTGCAGTACAGCCACGGTGATAAAAGTAGCGATATAGAACCAAATGGCTACGTAGAGGTGTTTTTCACGACGCTTGAGGATGGTCATGATCATGTTAATACCGAAAATCACCCAAATAAGAGTGATGGCGATATCAATAGGCCATTCCAGCTCAGCATATTCCTTACTGGTGTTAATCCCGAAAGGAAGGGTTAATACGGCCGAAACAATAATAGCCTGCCAGCCCCAAAAGTGAATATTACTGAGTTTCTCACTCCACATACTGGCTTTACAAAGCCGTGGAAGTGAATAATAGACCCCGTAGAATATGGCGTTTCCGGCAAAGGCGAAGATCACAGCATTGGTATGCAGAGGTCGCAGCCGGCCATAAGACAGCTCCGGTATAAAGCCGAGGAAGTCCGGATAAATTAGTTTCAGGGCGATGGTTAGCCCAACGATAAATCCGATTAAGCCCCAGATGATAGTGGCTATCCCGAATTTCCGGACGATTTCGTTATCGTAATGAAAGGTTTCTAATGATGACATTACTCATCCCGATTTTTGTGGTTAGTTGTTTTTTTGTTTGAATTCGTATCGTCAAAAAGTACCCGCATCGATGGAGTGTACTGATCGTCGAACTGTCCGCTTTTCACTGCCCAGAAAAACAGTCCCAGGAAGATTAAAGCGACCATTAAACTGAAGGCAATAAGCAGGTAAATTACTTCCATATAGCCAGCTCCAGTTTTTGCGCTTTATAGCGCGTGGTTAAAAAGGTAAATACCATCACACTGATAGAACTGAGCGGCATCAAAATAGCTGCCACTAATGGGGAGAGATGTCCCGTAATGGCAAAGCCCAGTCCTACCGTGTTATATAAAAGTGAAAGCACAAAACTCATGATGATGATATTCATACTTCCCTGTGAAAATTCGATGAAGCTGTTCAGTTTTTTAAGAGATTTTCCTTCCAGGATGGCATCGCAGGCCGGGGAGAAGGAGCTGATGTCGTCAGAAAGGGCGATACCAAAATCACTTTGCTTTAAGGCCCCGGCATCATTCAATCCATCCCCGATCATTACCACCTTTTGATGCCCTTTCTGAAGCTGTTTTATAAATTCCAGTTTTTCTTCCGGTGATTGGTTGAACAGTAGGGATTGTTGCTCTGTAAAATATTCTTCAAGTTCTTCTTTCTGGGTTTCGTTATCCCCGGAAATGAGATAGGTGAGAAATCTCGCCTTCAGAGATTGGAGGAGCTCAGATACTCCCTCCCTGAGCCCGGCTTTAATTCCAAAGTATCCAAGATATTCACCGTCAATGGATGCGTGTGTAACCGAACCGGTGAAATCTGATGTGGGAATTTCGGCCAGGGGTGTTTTAGTCTGTTCCGCCAGAAATGCACGAGAACCAATGCAAATAAATCGCCCTTCAACAGAAGCAAAAATTCCCTTCCCGGATACTTCATAAAAGCTCTCAGGTTTCAGTGAGTTCTCAGCGTTCTTCCCGATAAAATCAGTAATTTTTCGGCTTATGGGGTGAACCGATTGTTTGCAGGTAGAATATATCAGCGCCTTTTCAGTTTCAGTTAAGTTCATCCCTCTGAATACTACATTGGCTTCTTCTTTATTCGTAAGCGTGCCGGTCTTGTCAAATACCACAGCACCGGCTTTGGATAGATTTTCAAGCAAAAGGTGGTTTTTGACGAAAAAGCCGTTCAGAGACAATACATTTAAAGCCGATCCTAATGTGAACGGAGTGGATAGCGCGAGGGCACAGGGGCAGGCAATAATCAATACGGCTGTAAAAACCGATAAGGCCATTTCCATGCCTGCAGCCTGCAGCCAATACATTCCTGCAAAGGCAGAAATCCCCAAAACAGATACTGTAAAATAGGGACTGATTCGGTCGGCAAAGCTCGTAAGCTTGAGCTCTTTTTCGTTATTGGTGAAGGCATCATGGTTCCAGAGCTTGGTGAGATAACTGTTTTCAACTTCTTCTTCGGTATTGAACGAAGCAGAAGTGCCAATCAATTTAGCACCGGCATAGATCAGCTCACCTTTTGAAACCTCAACCGGGTCGGATTCTCCGGTAATAAAACTGTAATCCACATAAGCTTTTTCGGATAGCAAGGTGGAGTCGCAGGGCACCAGCTCCTGATTGCGTAGTCTGATTTCCATTCCGGGAACCAGCTTATCCAATGAGACAGATTTCTCAGCACCGAAACCGTCTGTTACATTTACGGCGATGGGAAGGTAGGATTTATAGTCGCGGTTGAAAGACAGGCGGTTAAAGGTTTTCTGCTGAACCAGTTTCCCGATCAATAAAAAGAAAATGAGTCCGGTAAAAGAATCCATGTAGCCGGTTCCGGTTCCGGTTACAATCTCATAGACACTTCGTCCAAAAAGGGCAACGATACCGATGGAAATGGGAACGTCGAGGTTCACCCCTCGCTGACTCAAAGCGGCAAATGCGGATTTCAGGTAATCGCTGCTGCTATAAATAAGTACCGGAATGGCGAGGATAATATTCAAAACCCCAAAAAAAACATGAAATTGGCCACCGAGTCCGCTGTTGCCTACGTCCAGGTAATCCGGGAAGCTGAATAGCATAATGTTTCCGAAGGCAAAGCCGGCCACTCCCAGTTTCAGCCACAACGATCGGTTTTGGTGCGATTTGGACGTTGTGGCATCCAGCTTGTTGAGCCGGATTTCCGGCTCGTATCCAATAGTGGTTAATTGCTCAACAACTTTGCGCAGGGAGGTAGCTTCAGTATCAATAAGTACATCCAGCTCACGCTTTAGAAAATTGACTTTGGTTTGCAGAATGCCGGAATCCAGTTTCTGTAGATTTTCAAGCAGCCAAACACAAGAGGTGCAATGAATATTCGGAATGTATAAAGAAACAGAGAGCTGCTGCTGGTTTCGAAAATCGGCTATCCGTGAAATTACTTCTTCATCTTCAAGGTAATCAAACCGCGTGCGGGACCGGGTATTGCGGAGGTTGATACCGGGATTGCTTTCAAGGTCGTAGTAGGAGCAGAGCCCGCTTTCGTCCAGAATTTGGAAGGCTGTACTGCAGCCGGTACAGCAAAAGGGCTTGTCCTGAAAGCGTACCGTTGCTTCATGACATACTTCGCCGCAGTGGTAGCATACATCAGTTGATATGGTTGCAGCCCCTTTGGTCATTGTTTGAATGAAGGAACACCGTTCGAAAATTGCAAACGTAAGTCGAACCATTTCTGTGACATTTGCTTATCAACCTGATCGAAGGTGGTGTCTTTAAGCCACTGTTCTATTTTCTTTCGTTCTTTAGACCAGAATGCATGGAAAGGGCAGGGTTCAATGTGGCCGCACCCTTCAATTCCCATAAAGCATTTATTGAAAAATTCTACTCCATCAATGGCAGCAATAACATCCATCAGTGTTACTTGATCAACCGGCTTGGCAAGATAAACCCCACCGTTTAGTCCTCTTCGGGATTTAAGAATGCCCGGTTCTTTCAGTTTGGCCAGTATCTGAGAAAGGTAGGCCGTTGGGCAGTTCAGAGATTTTGATAACTGTGAGGCTGAAACAGCTCCATCATCCGAACTCTTAGAGATCGCTATAATGGCAGAAATGGCGTATTGAGCCCCTTGTGATATGAACCGCATAAGAGATTATTAAATAAATATTCATATTCTAATATCAATATTAGATTTTAAGAAGTTTTCAAATACCGATCAACCGGTGAGGGAGTAATTTTTGTATTTAGAGTTTTTCTAAACACGGATCTCTCTTAAAAGAATATTCACATTTGATGATTATCATAAGCGAAATTAAAATTTAAGGCATTACCTATGATCGAATATCAGACAGCAGACGAAGCAGTAAAGGCTATTAATTCAGGAGACCGTGTATTTGTACATGGAGTTTCAGCCACACCGGTACCCCTGGTAAAAGCAATGACTAACCGCCACAGCGAGCTCAAAGATGTGGAAGTTATTCATTTACACACCGAAGGACCGGCCCCGTACTCTGATCCTGAATACAAAGACAGCTTTTTTGTGAATGCACTGTTCGTTGGGGCCAATGTAAGGAAGGCTGTTAATGAAGGACGCGGGGATTACGTTCCGGTTTTTCTGAGTGAGGTTCCAAACCTGTTCCGAAATAACATACTACCACTGGATGTAGCTTTGGTTCACGTTTCCCCACCGGATAACCATGGTTACTGTTCGCTTGGGGTTTCGGTGGATGCAGCGGTGGCGGCGGTTCAGTCGGCTAGGTATGTAATTGCACAGGTGAACCCCAATATGCCGCGAACGCATGGTGATGGCCTGATTCACGTAAACGAAATTGACGCTTTGGTACAAACCAATGATCCACTACCCGAGCAAGTGGCACCGGAACCCAACGAGGCTGAACTCAAAATCGGGAAGTATTGTGCAGAACTGATTGACGATGGCGCAACGATGCAAATGGGGATTGGAGCCATCCCTAATGCGGTATTAAAGAGCCTGACGAATCATAAGGACCTCGGCGTACACACAGAAATGTTTTCGGACGGAGTGATAGAGCTGGTTGAAAAAGGAATCATTAACGGTAGAAAGAAGAAAATTCACCCCGGAAAAATTGTAAGCGGCTTTGTAATGGGATCTAAAAAAACCTACGATTTTATAGATGATAATCCGGCCGTGGCCATGCTCGATATCGCCTATATCAATGATACCGCTGTGATTCGCCGAAATCCAAAAGTGACGGCCATCAACAGCGCGGTAGAGGTGGATTTAACGGGACAAGTATGTGCAGATTCTATCGGAACTTATCATTACTCAGGGGTTGGCGGACAAATGGATTTCATACGGGGAGCTTCACTTTCGCCGGGAGGAAAACCCATCATTGCGCTGCCTTCAACAACCAATAAAGGGATCAGCCGAATTGTACCTTTTTTAAAGCAGGGAGCCGGCGTAGTAACAACCCGGGCACACGTTCACTATGTGGTGACAGAATATGGAGTGGCCAACTTGTATGGAAAGAATCTATGCCAGCGTGCAAAAGCTTTGACCGGAATTGCGCATCCCGATCACCGTGAAGAACTGGAGAAAGCGATCCACGAACGGTTCAATAAAAAATAGAAAGGCGGCAAGTGAGTTAGAGCCTTTTCACAAATAATCGTACCTTTGGACTTTCTGAAACCATAACGCTTCAATCACTCCATCGGAATGTCGCAAACAACGATTCAAGAACCGGAAGTAACACTCGAACTGGCCGAAGAACATGGTCTGAATGCAGAAGAATTTGAAATGATAAAATCCCGGTTAGGTCGGGTGCCAACGTTTACGGAACTGGGCGTTTATTCGGTGATGTGGAGTGAACATTGTTCATATAAAAATTCCATCGTTGAGCTAAAAAAACTGCCGAGCGAAGGTGAAAACCTGTTGGTGGGAGCCGGTGAAGAAAATGCCGGATTGGTGGATTTAGGTGATGGACTCGGTTGCGCCTTCAAGATTGA
This sequence comes from Gracilimonas sp., assembly GCF_017641085.1. Classification (NCBI taxonomy): domain Bacteria; kingdom Pseudomonadati; phylum Balneolota; class Balneolia; order Balneolales; family Balneolaceae; genus Gracilimonas; species Gracilimonas sp. Next base: position 631,328 of record NZ_JAEPPI010000003.1, read on the forward strand.
GAGTCATAATCACCCGTCGGCTATTGAACCCTACCAGGGAGCGGCAACGGGAGTGGGTGGTATTCATCGCGATATCTTCACGATGGGAGCCCGCCCGGTGGCAAGCCTGAATTCTCTGCGGTTTGGTTCGATGGAAAACCCTCGCGTTCGTTATCTGCTGGACGGTGTGGTTCGGGGTATCGGAGATTATGGAAATTCATTCGGAGTACCGGTCATTGCCGGAGAAGTTTGCTTTGATGAAAGCTACGAAGGTAACCCGCTGGTTAACGCCATGAGTATCGGGCTGGTGAAAGAAGGGGAGACCGCATCCGCCATTTCAAAAGGACTTGGAAACCCGGTTATTATTGTAGGGGCAAGTACCGGCCGGGATGGTATTCACGGTGCCACTTTTGCTTCCGAAGAAATCAGCGAAGAAAGCGAAGCCAAAAGACCGAGCGTTCAGGTAGGCGATCCTTTTACTGAAAAGCTATTACTTGAAGCCAGCCTGGAAGTACTGAAAACCGGGGCTGTAATTGGGATGCAGGATATGGGGGCGGCCGGAATCGCGTGCTCAACGTCCGAGATGACGGCCAAAGGCGGACAGGGAATGAAAATTGACCTGGACAAAGTTCCTGCCCGGGAAGACGGTATGACCGCTTACGAACTATTGCTCTCCGAAAGTCAGGAGCGTATGCTCATTGTTGCCGAGAAAGGACGTGAGCAGGAGGTAATTGATGTATACGAAAAATGGGACCTGCACGGAGTAGTGATTGGGGAAGTTGTGGATACCGAGAATGTAACCTACTGGAAAGACGGTGAGATTAAAGCCGACATCCCGGCGGAACACCTGGTGCTTGGTGGAGGAGCTCCTCAGTATATCCGGGAAACGAAGAAGCCGGCTTACCTCGATGAAGTTCAGAATTTCGATATTGATTCCCTGGAGCATCATGATAATTATTCGGAAACGGTAACCCGGTTGCTTGGCGCGCCGAATATTGCCTCCAAGCGGTGGGTGCACGAGCAGTACGACACCATGGTTCGCACCAATACCGTAACCGGTCCGGGGGCTTCTGATTCCGGGGTGATTCGTATCAAAGGAAGTAAAAAAGGATTGGTTGCCAAAACCGATTGTAATGGCCGGTATGTATATCTGAATCCCCGAAAAGGAGGGCAAATTGCGGTGGCTGAATCGGCACGAAATGTAGTTTGTTCCGGTGCCAAACCTATGGCCATCACCAACTGCCTGAATTTTGGAAACCCGTACAAGCCGGAAGTCTACTGGACTTTCAAAGAAGCATTAGGAGGAATGGCCGATGCCTGCCGTACACTCAACACTCCGGTAACCGGTGGAAACGTGAGCTTCTATAATGAAAATCCGAACGGAGCTATTTTCCCGTCGCCTATCATCGGGATGTTAGGGGTGATTGAAGATGTGGAGAAACACCTGATGACGCCCGGCTTCAAGAAAGAAGGCGATATCGTTCTTTATATAGGAGCTGACCGAAAAGGGCTGGGTGGAAGTGAGTACCTGAAGACCATCCATGAACTCACTACCGGTGACGCACCTGAAATAGATCTCAACTTCGAAGCAAACCTGCAGCAGGCATTACTGACAGCCATTCAAACCGGATTGATTACCGCCGCCCATGATGTATCTGATGGAGGTTTGGCCATTGCCCTGGCGGAAATGGCTATCTTCGGGAAGAAAGGAGCAGAAGTTTCTGTGGAAACGATGAAAGGATCAACCCATGAAATTCTGTTTAGTGAAGCTCAGTCAGGAGTGGTCATTACTATTCCGGCAGCAGAATTGCAGACAGCCAAACACCACTTTGAAAAAGCCAACGTGCCCATGTTTGAATTAGGCGTGGTTAAAGGGGATTCCCTCGAAATCAAAGATTTGGTCTCACTAAGCGTAGATGCAGCCGAGAAGACCTATGAAAGCGTGATCCCTAAAGCAATGGAAGCCTGATTAGATTTGAACCGATTCGAAATGAGCCCGTTTATTTGAAATATACAGAGCCGCCAGCTTGGGTACGGTGAAATTCTTGTCCAAAAACTCTTTAGGGGTGATTCCAATCACCTTTTTGAAGTCTTTAATCATATGGCTTTGATCAAAATAGCCTAAATCATATCCCGTTTCTGTGAGGCTGGACCCGTCAAAAATTAACCGATTAAGCAGGTAATTGAAGCGGATGAGGTTGGCATATTGTTTCGGAGAAAGACCGGTGGCGTGCTTAAAATTCTTTTCAAGGGTAGATTTATGCATCCTGAAAGACTCACAGAATGTAGAGATGGTAATACCGCCCTGTTTTTTTATCACTTCGGCAATAAAAGCTGAAATTATGTGATCCTCCTTCGGTTCTTTAACCTGAGTGACCAACCATGAGTTAATCTTTTCAATAATTTTTGGAGCAGGGGTGTTTTTTATCGCTTCATCCATAGCGAGGTCGGCCAATTCAGGCATCAGCTGCTGAAGGGGATATCCAACTTCACCTAATTCTTGCAGGCTAATTCCGGTTAGTTGTTGAATGGCCCCGGGTTTGAATCGCATTCCCAGGCATTTTGTAAACGGTTTTTGATAGACCTTCACGGCTTTTCTGAATGCAGGGACCAAGCTGCAATACTCGACTAAATGCTTTTCACTGTTCTCCTCATCGTCTCTCAAATAATTCCCATTCAGCATAATGATAACATCCGTGCTGCCGTCAGGAATTATGAAGTCAAAATCCTGTTCAAAATCATCAGGATGGAGCGTGCTTACCCAATAAGATTCTACAAGATGGCTGACAGAAACCGGCGCCGAATATTCAACATAATCCATAAAATGTGACTCCTCCTATGCTGTTCGTGTCTTTCAACGCAAAACAATAGTGAATGTTAGCCAGAAATTCGTCTTTTTTACAAGGATACTATCGGCCAGATTCTGTATGATTTAGTCAACTTTCAACAAATGGTTCTGCTATGAAATTAATTATGATTCTAACGGTGATGGCTTTGGCTGTTAACAATATATCTTATGCTCAAACAAGTATCTCTGATTTAGAACCGGAAGCATACTTCGATTTCTGGGTTGGAGAATGGGAATTGGCGTGGACTGACAATCAGGGGAATGCAGGGGCAGGAACAAACACCATTGAGAAAATTCTGGACGGTGTGGTTATTCAGGAAAATTTTGCTGCCACCCGTGGAGCCCTCGAAGGATATAAAGGTAGGAGCGTTTCGGTTTATAATCCGCAGCGTCAATTGTGGCATCAGGCCTGGGTAGATAATCAGGGCGGCTATATCGACCTGAAAGGATCGGTAGATGGAGATAAAAGAATTTTTCAAACGGGAGAAAGACCGGGGCCACAGGGAGGTACCATCATCAGTCGTATGGTATTTTATGATATTGAAAAAGGCTCTTTTACCTGGGACTGGGAGTCTTCACAGGATGGTGGGGATACCTGGTCACTTAATTGGCGCATACAATATAAAAGAGTGAATTAGTTGGAACGAAGAACCATGTTTTCCACTTTTCCATGTTGACTATTTATCAAGAAAGAAGATCACATCATGGAAAATAAAATTGTACTCATTGTAGGCGGATCAGGTGGAATCGGAAGCGCAACGGCAAAGCGATTTGCTAAAGAGAACGCTAAAGTTATACTTGCCTCCCGCAATAAAGCCAACGTAGAAAAAGTAGCTAAAGAAATTAATGATAACGGGGGAGAGGCTTTTGCCATTGAAGTGGATGCTACCGATGAAGCTTCCGTTAAAAGAATGACGGATGAAATTGCCAATCAGCTTGGAAAAATCGATGTACTGATTAATGCATTTGGTCAGGGAATCATACAACCTTTCATGGATATCAATCCGGCCGATGCCAAAGAAATCATCAATACCAATGTGTATGGAACGTTTCTGGTTACCCAAACGGTGATGAAAAACATGAACGAGGATGAGCCAACATCTGTGGTCATGTTTCCCGGTACCATGGGTAAGTATGTGATGAAGAACGCTTCCGTTTACGCAGCTTCCAAATTCGCCATTCAGGGCTTAACCAAAGCCTTAGTTGAAGAGCAACGAAGGGGTAATACAAAATTCTCACTGTTGTATCTGGGTGGGGTGGATACTCCTTTCTGGGACGATGAGAGGGTAAACATGAAAGTCAAAAAAGACATGATGCTTACCCCCGATGAAGTAGCTGAAGCTGTGTTCTATGCCGTAAACCAACCTTCCGGTTCGGTTATGAATGAAGTTGTGATTCAGCCAGAAAGTCACCAGTTGGTGTAGACTTTCCAAGAAATATGAAAATTGTAGTGGTTTTATTAGATTATTATTTATCAGTTCTACTACAAATACTATGAAAGATTTTGAACGTATTACATTTGATCCGAAAATAATGGGAGGAAAACCTTGCATTAGAGGAACACGTGTGACAGTTGGAACAATTGTTGGTTTAGTAGCCGAAGAGTATTCTTTTGAAAAGATACTTGAATTATACCCCTATCTTGAAAAAGAGGACATTCATCAATCTCTGGAATATGCTGCCTGGAGGTCTAATGAGCTTAGGGAACCCTTCTCAGCTGTATGAAAATTTTAATTGATATGAATTTAAGTCCAGCTTGGGTGGGCTTTTTTCAGGCAAAATCAATAGGAGCTGTACATTGGAGTGAAATTGGTAAAATGGATGCACCGGATAAGCAGATTTTAGAATATGCGAAGGAACATAATTTTGTCATATTTACTCATGATCTGGACTTTGGAAATATATTAGCGGTAAGTGGAGGCCAGTTTCCGAGTGTTATTCAGATTCGAACTTTGGATACCAATCCAAGTGTACTTTCCCCAATTGTTTTTAAAGCGTTAAGGCAATATAAAACGCATTTAGAAAGCGGAGCTTTAATAACGGTTGATCTCACCAAAGCAAGGGCCACAATCCTGCCTATACCACGATAGAGTTTAACATGTTTATGCAACCGGGCATTTATCCAGCGAAGTTTTGTATGCCTTCTCAAGTATATCCAGCCCCTCATCAATCTGGTCTTGCGTAATAGTTAGCGGCGGACGGAAACGCACGGTGTTCGGACCACAGGAAAGGATCATCAGCCCGTTATTCACGCATTCTTTGATCACGGCATCGCGGGAGTGGCCATCGGGCAGGTCGATGGCGCAGAATAATCCTTTACCTCGAGGATTGGTAAAATACTCGTGCTGGTCGGCCAGGGCTTCCAGTCGGGTTTGAAGATAATTGCCGACTTTGGCCGCATTATCAACCAGGTTCTCTTCTTCGATTACATCCAGAATACGGCCGAAGCGAACCATATCCACTAAGTTTCCACCCCAGGTAGAATTAATACGGGATGAAACATGAAAGCAATTGGTTTCAACTTCATCTACACGCTTGCCGGCCAGGATGCCACATACCTGTGCCTTCTTACCAAACGCGAGGATGTCGGGTTTAACATAATGCTCATGAGCCCAGAATTTACCTGTCATGCCAACTCCGGTTTGAACTTCATCGTAAATCAGTAAGGCTTCGTGTTTATCAGCTAAATCTCTTAGCGCCCGATGGAACTCCTGTCGGAAGTGACGGTCGCCACCTTCTCCCTGTATAGGTTCAATCAAAATGCAGGCGATGTCATCTTTAAACTGCTCGAAATATCGCTCGGCCTGCGCAATAGCTAGTTGCTCCTGAGCGGCTGTGTGCTGTACATTTTCTTTGGTGGCAGGGTAGGTCATAGCAGGGCTGATTACCCGGGGCCAGTCAAATTTTGGGAAGTATTTTACTTTGTTGGGAACCGTATTGGTGACCGACAACGTGTAGCCGGAACGCCCGTGAAATGCTTTTTCAAAGTGAAGCACTTTATGGCCTTTTTCTTCCCGGTATCCTTTTTCGAAATTCTTCTGCACCTTCCAGTCAAAGGCAACTTTCATGGCGTTTTCAACAGCTAACGCTCCACCGGAAATGAAAAAGGAATAGGGCATGTAATCGGGTATTCCAACCCGGTCGAATGATTCCATAAACTCGGCCATGTCCTTCGTGTAGATGTCAGAGTTGGACGGTTTGTTAATGGCTACACGTCCTAATTTGGCAACAAAATCATCATCCTGAGCCAGTTTCGGGTGGTTCATCCCTAAGGGGTTAGAAGCAAAAAAAGTAAAGAAATCGAGATAGCGTTTGCCCGACTTGGAGTCGTAAAGATAAGGCCCTTCGCTTTCCTCAAGGTCGAGTACCATTTCATAACCATCGGTAAGCATATGTTTACTTAACACAGATCGAACCTGATCAGGGGTAATTGTCATACTATCTCGCATTGTTAGCTCCTGCAATAAATTTACTGTTTCTTGGAAGCTACCAAATAGGCATTCACCTCTCAATAGCGTTTAAATTCACTAAAGTTAAAATGAGCGTATTTCAGGCTGTGATCGGTGCGAGTGATGGAGAAGTTATGGACACCAGCCCACCGGTATATCTACGGTTTCTGAAAGGGAATCATATTCTATTAATATCTCAATTTCAGTTTGGGGATTATTTTTGAAGTTAGGCGTCGATTAATTGAATAAGGCGCACAAATATACCCCGCGAATTTGCTCATACTTGTAACAATGTGTTTTTTACATTTCCTTAACCATTGTTGGTGAAAACTTTGCAATTATTAGAGTATATATAGGACTGGCATTCAAAGAGGCAGTTAGTAATATGAAATTTACCTCAGGTATTCTATTCATCATTTTATTCAGTTTGTTCAGCTCACCGGCCCTGTATTCGCAATCTGGTTCCATTTTGCGGTTCATTATACAGGAAGAGAGCGGCCAGCCTATTGTAAGTGCAAATGTCTTGTTGTTTGAAGGTGAAGAAGAAGACTACACAGACTACGGCGTTACCAATCGTGATGGTTTTGTAGAATTCAGGGGTCTCAAAGCCGGGCGTTACCGAATTCAAATTTCATACATCGGGTTTAAAACCTTTGAAGAGTATTATGAGATTGGGCAAGGGGAGACGGATATTCATCGCATTGCAATGGAGGAAAGCATTGGTGAATTGCAGGATCTTGAGATTGTTGAAAAAGGAGCCAAGACAGGGATGGCCGGGATAACCCGCATCCGGGCTGAAGATATTTCCAGGATTCCATCGGCAAGCCTTGAAGGTGATTTGATGGCCTACATCGAAACAATGCCCGGTGTGGTAAGTACGGGAGATCAGGGTGGGGACTTATACATCCGCGGAGGAACACCATCGCAGAACCTGGTGCTGGTTGATAACATCCCGCTGGTAAAACCTTTTCATATTTCAAACTTATTCTCTGCCTTTCCTGAAAAAGCGGTCAACAATGTATCGGTTATGGCCGGTGGATTTGACAACAGCTACATGAACAGTACCTCGGCAGTAATAGATGTAAACCTGAAAACCGGGAACCTTCAAAAGTTTTCGGGCAGTGCTTCTTTAAGCCCGTATATGTCTACCATATTCATCGAAACTCCTGTGCGTAAAGGCTTATCATCTTTATTTGTGAGTGGAAGGGCTTCAACCATCAATCAGTTTTCGGGCTACCTGGGTTCTGATGAAAAAGACATGCAGTTTTACGATATCATTTCCAGATATACCCTTCAGGGTAAAAAGTTTAATTGTAGCTTAAGCGCCATTTATACGGAAGATGAGGGGCGGATTAACACCAGCCGAAATACACGCTTGGGATGGACGAATACCGGTGCCGGCATCCGCTGTTTTGGGTTCGATGAGATGTTTGATCATCCCTTTGAAGTCTCTCTGGGATATTCCGGATTTTCGAATACAGAAGGTTCCGATTCCCGGATTGAACGAAATTCAAGAGTTGATCAAGGGTACCTGCGGGTGGATATGCAGGAAGAAGTAGCAAACCTGACTTTTGATTATGGAGTCAATGTTTGGTATCAAAGCTTTAGCGGACAAGCCAATGAGCTTTTTACTTCTTTTGATGAAGGGATCGAAGGCATTTCGGCAATCATACAGCTTTACCTGAAAACCAAATGGCAGGTTACGCCCCGCCTGATTTTAGAACCCGGAGCCGGCACCCAGATCACGCTGAATTATTCGTCGGGACTCGAGCCACGGTTAAGGGTGCAGTACAATCCGTTTAATAACAACCGGACTGAGTTTAGCATAGCCACAGGTTTATACTCTCAAACGCTGGAAGGTATCACAGATCCCCGGGATGCCGGTTCCACCTTCACCTTGTATTCACCCACAGGATATAATGACCCTTTGCAAAAGGCATTCCACAGTATTTTTTCCTGGAGAAATCGTTTTGGCCGAAATTGGACCACAAATATGGAAGTGTATTATAAAAAGCACACCAACATACCGGTGCCACGATGGTCACAAACGGTGGGCCTGGAAACGGAAACCGTTCGGGCCGAAGGCAATACCTATGGAGCAGATTTCAGGCTGGAATATGATAACGGCCCCGTGTTTTGGTACGTGGGTTATGGGTTCGGGGAAGTAGAATACACGGCAGAAGGATCTGAACTTGGAAGATGGCTGGGGGAAGATTTGCAAAGCTACCATCCCGGACACGATCAGCGCCATAAAGTAAATACCCTCATAAATTATAGGTTCAAAGGGTTTGACCTTAGCTTTAATTGGGAGTTTGGCAGCGGGTTTCCTTACACACAAATTTATGCGACCGACTTACTGCTTGATGTTCCATATGATGAACCTACTAAAACACCCGGTTTAGGTGCTGCCTATTACGATAAACCCTACGGAAAAAGGCTCCCGGTTTACCATCGTCTTGACGTTTCTTTAAAAAGATATTTTGACCTGTCAACATCGGTTAGGCTGGGTAGTGAAATAGGGGCAATCAATGCCTACAATCAGGATAATATTTTCTATGTGGATATTGTGGAGTATGAAGTGGTAAACCAGACCGGGATGTTGCCTTATATATCTCTGAGCGTAAGCTTTAACTGATGGGAGAAAGGATGAAGACTTTTAAAAACACTCGTCTTTCATGTATGCTGATATTGGTGGCAGCCATATCTCTTTCATGTGATACTTCTATCGTACCCATCACGGGCGGAGATCAACAATACTCGATTTACGGGCCGCTGAATATTGCTGAATCTCCGAATTACTTACGGGTTCATAACAGTAAAGCCGTGCTGAATGCAGAATCCACATTACCGTTAAATGTAAGCATGGAGGTTACAAACCTGAACTCAGGACTTACCGAAGTGCTGGATGACAGGCTGGTACAATTCCGGGGAATTTATACCCATAATTTCAGAATTGATATGCCCATAGAGTTCGATACCCGTTATCGGGTTGACCTTGAAGATTTAGAGACAGGAGTCACTTCAAGCTTGGTGAGTGTGACAACCAAACAATCAGAAATTACCATTCTTGAAGATAGTGTGGGATGTAATACAGCATTTAGAATACAGTTGTCGAATATTGATTTAGAGGCCGGCGAACGGCTCGATACCGAAGTGGCGGTAAAGATAGGAGATGATTGGCGCTGGACGCCAAGGAGTGTAAACCGGGTTTATGATGAAGCAGCCAAGACGCTGACTCTGTCCTGGACGCCAAATGAAATTTCAAGCTATGTGATGGGGCCATTGGATTTTCTCGAATGCTGCGAATTCACCAGTAAAAAAATTCAATTCCGGTTTACGCATATAGGCTACGTTGAAGGAAATGAAGAGGGTGTACTGCCTGATTCGTCAGAATTCAACGGGAGTTCTGCAAATAAACAGATTGTGCTAAGTAAATATTCTGATGAGGCAGAAATACAGATAAACCCATGCAGGAATGAAAGCAGCCCGGTGGCCTGCAGTTTTAAATGAATCAGGAGTTACAATGAGTAGATTCAAACATCTTTTAGGAGCTTTTTCAATGTTGTTATTCGGGTGCTTATCACAAGGATGTGAATCATCAATTGATCCGATAACGCAGGAAGACAGAACATACTCAATCTACGGACCCCTGAACATTTTCCAGACACCCAACTACATACGGGTGCATGATAATAAAGCACCTTTAAGTGAGGAAGGGACATTGCCACTTGATGTTGAGATGACCTTCACCAATTTAAGTACCGGTGAGACGGAAGTGTTGGAAGACAGCATAGTAGCATTTGACAACGTTTATACCCACAACTTCCAAATAAACATGCCTGTTCAGTTTGACGAGCGGTACCGCATAAGCATGCAAGATGAGAAAGGCGTTAGTTATGATATAACCTCGGTAACCACCAAACAAACGGATCTTACCGTATTAAAGGATAGCGTAACCTGCATTTCACCATTTAGAATTCGGTTAACAAACATTGATTTAGCAGCTGGAGAACGCCTTGATGCTGAAGTGGCAATTAAGGTTGGCCAGCAATGGCTATGGACCCCCAGAGAAATGGCAAGAGTACATGATGAGGACTTGGAAAACCTAACTTTGTCGTGGACTCCCTACAGCATTTCTGAATTCGTATTCGGACCCTTTGATGCCATTTCCTGCAATGGATTTTCCAGTGAAAAAATCCGGTTTAGATTTACCCATGTTGGCTATGTAGAAGGTGATGAACAGTCTAACGAGGGGGATGAAAATCTAATCCAGCCGGCGCCTGATAAACAAATCGTACTCAGCAAATATTCAGGTGAAACGGAAATACAGATTCACCCTTGCGAATTTGATGTAGATGAATCCTGCGCACCCCACCATGATCTGGACTAAGGGCAGATTTATACAGCGGGGCAGTGCAGGTATATCTTCTAAGCGTTGAAGCCTGCCAATGTTTGCTTAATAATGTTCACACAATCCATCAGCTCTTCTTCAGTCATAACCAAAGGTGGCGCAAAGCGAATGATATTACCATGCGTAGGTTTTGCGAGTAGTCCATTGTCTTTCAGCGCTACGCAAAATCTCCACGCGGTATCACTCTCCGGAGAGTCGTTGATGATGACGGCATTCAGTAGTCCTTTTCCGCGCACTTTCACAAACAGGTCAAATTCTTCAACCAGTTTATTCATCTCCTCCCGGAAGAATTCACCCAGTTTTCGGGCATTCTGAGCCAGTTTCTCATCCTGCACCACATCTAAAGCAGCCATAGCAACTTTGCAGGCCAGCGGGTTTCCACCATAAGTAGAGCCATGCTGCCCGGGTTTGATGACTTCCATAATAGGATCATCAGCCAGCACCGCTGAAACCGGGTAAGCTCCTCCGGATAAGGCCTTTCCTAAAATGAGCATATCGGGCTTGGTATGGGTAGGCTGTCGCTCGCAATTACCGGCGCAGGTGCAATCTCCGCACACGGCAAGTAAGCTTCCGGTTCGTGCAATACCGGTCTGAATTTCATCAGCGATAAAAAGCACATTGTTTTCTTTACAAAGGGCGGCTGCCTTCGGGATGTAACCATCATCAGGTACCACAACTCCGGCTTCTCCCTGAATCGGTTCGGCCAGCAGGCCGGCGATATTCGGTTGTTTTAAAGCCTCTTGCAGTGCATCTATATCATTATATGGTATCTTGATAAAACCGGGGGTATAAGGTCCGAAATTTTTCCGGGCATCCGGATCGTTGGAAAAAGAGATGACCGTGGTGGTCCGCCCGTGGAAGTTATTCTCCAGTACAATGATTTGCGCTTCCTGCTCAGGAATCCCCTTTTTCTCATAGGCCCATTTCCGACAAATTTTGATAGCCGTCTCAACTCCCTCGGCACCGGTGTTCATGGGAAGTACCTTATCGAATCCAAAATAGTCGGTGATGTACTTCTCATATTCCCCAAGCACATTATTGTAGAAAGCGCGGGAGGTGAGACTGAGTGTGTTAGCCTGCTCGGTTAAAGCCTGGATTATTTTAGGATGGCTGTGCCCCTGGTTAACAGCAGAATAGGCCGATAAAAAATCATAATACTTGTTTCCTTCAGGGTCCCAGACATGAACTCCTTTTCCCTTCGATAATACTACCGGCAGGGGGTGATAATTATGAGCTCCGTATTCATTTTCCAGTGCTATAGCTTGCTTGCTGTCTATCATAAATTTCTTTAATTCGAGTTTCCCGAAAATTACTAAATCGAACAATGAAAGATTAACAAGAAATCTAAAAAATCTCTTGATATCGGTTGGGTAAAAGTCGTATATTGAAAGCCTTCACCGCGGGGTGGAGCAGCTGGTAGCTCGTCGGGCTCATAACCCGAAGGTCGCAGGTTCGAATCCTGCCCCCGCCACTATAAAAGCCTTCTGATTAAGTTCGGAAGGCTTTTTTATTTTGGGCAGAAAAATGGGGTACTATGTACAAAGTTTATACGCTGTATTCGGCAAATCATGAAAAAATTTATATCGGATACACTTCTAACCTGGAGCAGGGCATGTTGTCACATAATAAACTGGGGAAGAAAGGTTGGACAATTAAATATCGCCCATGGAAGATTATCTTCTATGAGGAATTCGAAACAAAACCTGAAGCCATGAAAAGAGAGAAAGAGTTGAAGTCTGCAAAGGGCAGAGAATATATATGGAAACAAGTGCAAGAAAAATTTGGGTAGCTCGTCGGGCTCTTATCCGCCGGCTGGCGGACGCAGGTTCTCCCGTATCCGGGATGCCCCCGCCACTATCAAAGCCTTCTGATTAAGTTCAGAAGGCTTTTTTTATTTTGGGGAGAAAAGGCTGAACTATTACACAAAAATCAGCCTTTATTTTCACGTGGCTCATCCTGATTTGTTATCAAAGGTATGTTATTAGGAGAATCCTATAATAATTAAAGCTTTTACAGGTTATTGAATGGAATTGTTGGAAGCTTATCTTATAATTCGACATCGAAACTATTTAAAATTGATATTGTTCGTTACTTGATGCACGCAGAAATAAGACAATTAAAGCTGTTCCTGATGGTCCTTTTTGCGGGAAGTGTTCTCGCGAATTGCTCCGATTACTATATCGATGACATTGAAAGGGGCGGTGGCTACAATTATGAATTCGGGTTTCCGGAGTTGAGGCTATCCACAGCCGGATATTACAATTTGGACGGAACCCCCATTATAGATGTATCAGGTGATATTGTATATGCCGGTTTGATATACGCTGAAAATGCCCGGGGCGATCTTCAGGCAGATGTGTCGATCGACATTAATATAACAGACCAAAAAGACGGCGATTTTGTAGCCCGGGAAACAATCACAGATTCTCTGGTCAGCGACGATAGCGGGGTTATTTTCAGCCAGAATGTTCACCGCTTTAACGAAAAGTTTGAAGTGAGGCCGGGGTCTTTTAATGTGGAAGTTGTTTTGACTGATGAAAAGTCGGGCAAGCAAACAACCCAAAATAATGAAGTGACTATTCCCGATTACGCCGACCGCATTGCCGCCATATCAGAAATTCAAATCTTCGGGAAGAACAATGCACTTACTAATTCCGAATTTGTTCCGGTAACAACCTATGATGTTCCGGGCCAGCTCGACTCTCTGAAGTTCGTGGTACAGATTACCAATAGTACCAACAATGATATCACTGTAAACTCAAGATTAAAGAAATTTCGGGCAGATACTTCCATCGCCTGGCCCATGAGCATTCAGAACTACCCCCGATCTAATATCAGGTATCAGGGAATTGAGTACGATGAATTTGACATTCTTCAGTCCGGAACCCGAACGTTGCAGCAGCAGGGAAATATTTTTATTGAGTATGCCTACAAGGGGCTCGATGAAGGAAACTATCGCCTGGAAGTAGAGATAACGGATGGGAATGATGTTGAGGCCATATCAGGCAGAGAGTTTGGAATTAAACCACCATTTTATCCTGCGGTCAAAACTGCACGAAAAATGGCCGAGACTCTATACTATATAATGGAGGAAGATGAGTACGAGGCTTTGATGAGCATCGAAGATACTGATTCTTTAAAAAGTGCCATCGATCGGTTCTGGTTGAAGAACATCAATAATTCAGCTTTAGCCAAAGAGGCCATCTCCATGTATTATAACCGGGTTGAAGAAGCCAACAAACAGTTTTCAAATTTCAAAGAGGGGTGGAAGACAGATCCGGGAAGGGTTTATATCCTTTTTGGTCCGCCATGGAGTGTTGACGATGTATTAAACTCTCGGATGATTTGGTACTACACCAATAATCTGGATGACCCTGAAAGAGGCTTTTTATTCAGGGTATCTGATTTAAAAAGTAAGTACTTCCCCTTTGACAATTACATTTTAGACCGCAATATTTTATACCACAATCTGGAATACAGACAAATACAGCGCTGGAGAACCGGCAACATCCTTTCAGTAGATCTTTAACACTTATTATTAAAACCAATACCATGACACTTTCAAAACAAATTAAGAGCACGTTACTATTTACTTTGGCAGCTTTATTTGCTCTCCCTTTATTAGCTCAGACTAAAGTGACCACTGATGACATTCAGGAAATGGTCAGCTATAATCTGATCCCTACTTTTCAAACAACCAATGTAAAAGGGAATCCCTATATCGCCGATAATTTTTTAATGGGTTCTTTTGAGCTGTACAGCGGAGCGACTACCGAGAACCTGGAAATGAATTACAATATTTATGAGAACAGGATAGAAATTGTTGATGGCAATCAGGTATATGCCGTTTCTGCTGATGACGTAAAGCAGTTTGTTGTAGAAATGAATGGAGAGGAAAGAGTATATAAAAAAGGATTTGAGTCAAGAAGACTGGATGCTAACCAATTTGTTGAAGTGAAGGCCGACGGTGCCATGAGCTTTTTGATTAAGCATGAGGTTAACTACTCAGAAAACTCCAGTGCCGGTTATGGGTCAGCCTCCAAAGAAGAAGTCTATGCAAAAAACAAACGTTACTATCTGAAAAAGGGTGGGGAAGTTCATGAGCTGAGACGGTTAAGACACCGCCGGGTTGCAAAACATTTTAATGACAACAAACAAGTCAATAACTACATCAAAGAGAATAATCTTGACCTCTCTAATCCGGATCATATCGAAAAGGCTGTGAACAAATACAACGAGATTACATCCTGAGAATAATTATTTAATAAATTTTAAAATAATAGATACGTATTAAGTAGTATTGTAAGACCGAAAAATCCAGACTTACTATTCATCAAGGTCTGCTCTATAAAATTATCATTTAACATTTTTTAATAACTAATGAAATACAGATTATTAGCTGTAGCTGCCACTATATTATTATTTACAGCTTCTTGTTCCACAACCAACAGTTCTCAATTCTTAGCTCCGGACTATTCAAAAGATAACGCAGTTAAAAATTCTACCGTAACCATTTTACCGGTAGAAGCGGAATACTTCTTTAATATTTTTCCCAACTATGTGTACGGAGAATTAAAGCCAAACGAATCTCACATCTTTGATTATTACCTTCCATTTTATATAGAAAGAAATACGGATGCTGATGTGACTTCAATATTTAAAGGAGATTCACTAAATGGATCTGCATTTGAAATGAAAGAGCTGAATCTGGGTACCGATGAAAAAATGCAAATCATTGGCCCCAAAGAGGAAACGGCACTTAATATGGAAGCTATTGACAGCCGTTTCATACTTATTCTGGATCAGTATAATTACCAGATGTACACCATTGAAACAGGGGGTGGGAATTATGCCGGCCATGAAATGCATAAGGAGACCCGGCTTAAGTTTGAAACCAAGTACCTGATCTGGGATAATGAATTACAAAAAGCCGCAGCCTGGGGTAAAGTGAATTCAGTAAAAAAATACTCTGTAATGGATGGAGATCAGGTTTACAGAAACTTACTGGATGATGTGTTGCAGAAAATCATTCAAAAAAGTCCTTTTTCTTAATTTTTTTGCCTGATTAAGTTGGCAGTAGTTCAAAACTGATTATATTAACGGGGTATGGCAGGACAAAATATTTCTGCAACCCAGCAATGATGAATAATTTTAGGTTACCAAAAAATACATTTCTTATATAAGTAGGTGTTAAATACCCATACTCCCCGATTTTCTGAGAACCATCTTCATGGTTAAAATGAAAATTAGGGCATTATTGGTTTTGTATTTTAATGTTAATCTAATATTATCACTTGTTGACTTTATAGCTACTATTACGTGCTATCTAAAACCTATAACTTAAATCAAAGCTACTATGTTTAAAAAGCTACTATTTACAGTATTTGCTTTGTTATTATCGGCGAGTGCGTTTGCACAAAGCGGTACATTAACAGGGCAAGTTACAGATGCTGAAACAGGCGAGCCGTTAATTGGTGCGACTGTTTATATCGAATCGCTAAATAAAGGTGCCCAGTCTAATATTGACGGTAATTACACGATTTCCGGAATTGATGCAGGCACTTACACCGTATCTTACCGATACGTTGGTTATGAAACAGTTTCAAGAAGTGTTGAAATTGGATCCGGCACCGTTACACTTGATATTCAATTAAGTGTGGATGTGGTTGGACTGGACGAATTGGTTGTATCCGGCTATGCTGTACAGCAGAAGCGGGAAATCACCGGTTCTATTTCAACTATTTCTTCTGATGAATTTGAAAATGTTTCTCTGCAAAGTACAGAAGCCCTTCTTCAGGGACGTGCTGCAGGTGTAAACATTACCACTACTTCCGGTAACCCGGGTGGTGCATTCAAGGTTAACATCCGTGGTAATGGTTCTATTAACGCGGCTACTGAGCCTCTTTACATTGTGGATGGTGTGCAGATTTCTTTTGCGCAGACTTCTTCACAGGCCAGTACTACTCCACTGAATGCTATTAACCCAGGCGACATTGAGTCTATTGAAGTACTTAAAGATGCGGCTTCTGCGGCTATTTACGGTGCTCAGGCTGCTGCCGGTGTAGTAATTATTACTACCAAGAACGGTACTGCAGGCCCAACCCGAATTACTGCAAGAGCTGAAACCGGTGTTCGTTCCCTGGCTCGTAACGTTGACTACATCAACTCTGAGGAATATGTACGTTACATGGGAGAAGGACTTGCCATTAATAATGGTGTGACCGATGTAAGCGCTGATGGTGCTGACATTTCTTCTTTTGAAGATACATACAGAAACTTCTTCTTAGGTTTCTTTGGTGCAGATCCTGATTCTGACCCGAACGACCCACAGTTGGCTAATACTGACTGGCAGGATTTCATCTTCTCTGAAGGTGTAACTCAGAAGTACAATGTTTCTGCTTCCGGTGGTAACTCATCAACCAACTTCCTGCTTTCAGGTGGTTATGAAGATACTGAGGGAACAGCTTTTGGTAGTGACTTTACCCGTCTGAATTTACGTACGAATATTGATCACGACATGACAGACAAGCTGCGTGCAAGCGTTCGTTTGAATATTTCTCGTGCTACCCAAACCGGTGTATGTCAGGATGGTAACTTTATTAACTGTCCTCCATCTCAGGCGATGTTCGAAGCTCCAATGAGTTTCCCATACCTTGCTGATGGTTCTTACAACCCTAACACCCGTTTTGGACTTTCTACCAACCCAGCGGTTGTGAAAAACGAAGTGGACCGTAACAACACCGTTACTCAGGTATTAAGTGCTTTGAAACTACAGTACCAAGCTAACGACTGGTTGTCTTTCAGCGGTAGTGCTAATATTGATTACCGAAATACTCAGGATGAGCAATATCGTTCTGCTGTTGCAGCTCCGGCTCAAAATGGTTGGATCAGCTTTGCAAACCGAAACGTAGAAAACTATCAGGGTAACCTGGTTGCAAACGCAACCCGTACTTTTGACGGTGTTCATGCTGTTTCAGGTTTCGTAGGAACTGAGTTCCGTTCTGATTATTCCGAAAGCCAGTTAACTCGTGGTGACGGACTGCCGGGACCATTCTTCCAGGTATTGAGTGCTACATCTACTCCAACTACTGCTGCCGGTATTAACAGCCAGTGGAAACAAGCCAGTTACTTTGGTAACGCTAAATACACCTACGACGAGAAATACATCCTGAATGTTGTTGCTCGTTATGATGGTAACTCACGATTCGGTGAAGATACTCGCTGGGGATTCTTCCCATCTGTATCTGTAGGCTGGATTATTTCCGAAGAAGACTTCCTGGATATTGAAGCTATTGATCAGTTGAAACTGCGTGCCGGGTACGGTACAACAGGTAACTCTGCGATTGGTAACTTTGCTTCCCGAGGCTTGTATTCTGCTTCAGGTTCTTACCTTGGCTCAACAGGCTTACGTCCGAATCAGCTGGCTAACGCTAACTTAGGTTGGGAAGAAGCTCAGGAAATCAACATTGGTCTTGACTATGAATTATTCGAAGGCCGTATCTTTGGTTCTATTGATGCTTACCAAAAAGATAATACTCAGCTTCTATTCGATCGTCCACTTCCATCAAGCAGTGGTTATGATGATATTACTGAGAACATTGGTGAAGTACGAAACACCGGTATTGAGTTTGAAATCAATACAGTTAACGTTGCTGCTGCCGGTTTCAGATGGCAGTCACGCTTTAACGTAGCCTTTACCGACAATGAAATCCTTGAACTTCCAAACGGAACTCCAATTGATGAAGATGATCTGTTTGAAAGCCTTCAGGAAGGCAAGCCGATTGGTTTAATCCAGGTTGTACGATGGGCGGGTGTAAACCCTGCTGATGGTCGTCCAATGTGGTACGATGCCGATGGTAACATTACCTACACTCCAACCAACTCTGTAGATGCGGTTGAATACAAAGACGGTGTAGCAAATGTGACCGGTGGTTTTGGTAACACAATCAGCTATAAAGGATTTAGCGCTGATGCGTTTTTACAATTCAGCTTTGGCCAATGGGCTTTCCCAGGAACCGACTACTACTTTACAAGAACGCCTGATTTCTTGATGAACCTCTCTACAGAGGTTAATAAGCGCTGGACAGCACCGGGTGACATTACTCACTATCCACGAGCTATGACAGCCGGTACCGACTTTGCAGAGACTGCGAATTACCGTACACAGTTAAGTACAGGCTCAATCTATAATACAAGCTACATTCGACTCAAGAACGTATCTCTGAACTACGATCTGCCTGACAGATTTACTCAGAGCCTTGGATTGAACAACGTACGCTTGTTTGCTTCTGCAGTTAACCTGGTAACATGGACCGCATGGCCATGGTACGATCCGGAAGTTGCTGCTGACACCGATGACATCTACGGAAACGAAGTTTACGCTTCTTACCCGACTGAGCGACAGGTGAATGCAGGGATTGAAATCCAGTTTTAATCAAAAAATTAGATAGACATATGAATAATTTAAAAACACTAAAATACGTTCTTGTTGCAGCACTTATGGTAGGTTTTACCAGCTGCGACAGCCTCTTGGACGATGTAGAGCCTTCTACTTCTGTATCTGCTGAAGTAGTGCTTACAAGTGAAGAAGGAGTGGATGCTCTCAGAGCTTCCATGTACTCAAAAATCCGTGAAAATTTCGGATTTACTACAGAATATTTCATCGGCCCAAGTGCTTTTGCTGATGAAACCCGTAACCGACCCGGTTCAACCCGTTACCAGGCATTAACAGTAGCTACCGGCACAAGCGGTGGTACTGCTCACCTTAATAATTGGGGCCTGTATGAAATCATTCAGGATGCAAACCTGATTATCGGAGCAGTGGAGCCTTCAGTATTTGAAGACCCTGCTACCCTTGATCTATACCGAGGGGAAGCTCTTGCATTAAGAGCTTTCGCAATGCATACCATGGTTCGTGTGTATGGTTATGAGCCCGGTAATTTTTCAGTAGGCCCTCAGGCAAACTGGAATGCCGGTATTGTAATTCGTACAGAACCGGTATTAGATCTTTCAGATGCTGATACCCGTGCCAGAAGCACCGTTGGTGAAGTTTACACTCAAATCTTAAATGACCTGAGTGATGCTAAAACTTTATTAGCCGGCGAAAATGCAGATAACAGATACGTTACTGAAGCTTTTGTTGACGCGCTTTCAGCTCGAGTTAACCTGTACGCAGGTAACTGGGCTGCTGCTGCATCAGCTGCACAAGATGCGATCAACAACTTCCCTGGTACTTTGGTTGACACACAAACCGGTGTAGCGGAAATGTTTGATGAAAGATCAGGCAACCATCCGGAAGCGATCTTTAAAGTTGTTGTAAACAGCGATACTGAGAATACTACAGGTGGTGGTTCATTCGCAAACAACGGCCCGGCTACTTACACAGCTGACGGGTTCCTGGCTCAATTGCCAACACAATTCCTGTTAGACAAGTATGATGCAGCCGACTACCGATTAGGTTGGTACGAAGACTGTACTACTACTCAGTTGAATCCATTAACTCAGCCTACAAACTGTACTGGTGTTAACACCAACGGTTTGGTAAGTGTTAAGTTTGGTGGAGAGAAAGGAAACTCTGTAGATGACATGCCAATGATAAGACTTGCAGAAATGTATCTTATCCGTGCAGAAGCGTTAGCTAAAGATGCTAATAGTCCTGCAGCCGGTGTTACACCACTTCAGACTCTGATGACCGCTCGTAACGCAGGTACTGTTCCTGCTACTGCTCTTACTGATATGACTGCTTTTGAAGACTACATATTGGATGAGAGAATGCGTGAATTAGGCGTTGAAGGACATCGTTTCTGGGACCTGAAGCGTTTAGCTCGTGATGTTCGAAACCCGGATGGATCTATTAAGATGCGTGCCGATTCTTACCGAATTCTTGCTGAAATCGGATCAGGATTGAGAAACGTAAACGATCTATTGGTTGAGAATCCAGGTTACGCCGAGTAATCAGCCTACAGAAATTTTCACATAAAATATTTTATCCAATGAAACTTAAAGCACTAATATTTGTACTTATACCGCTTTTGTTTGTAAGCTGCGACAGCCTCTTCGACAAAGGTGATGTAGAAGGAAAGTTCAATGGACCTGCTCAAATTGAGTTCAAGCCTCTTCAACAAGAAGCGAACCAAAACAGCGGTTCATTTGACGTAGCCATTCAGTTAATCGGTGAGCAAAGAGGTTCTGACCTTCCGGTTAGCTTTAATGTAGATGGTTCTTCAACTGCTGTTGCAGGAACGCACTACACGCTATCTTCCACCTCAGCAACTATTGCTTCAGGAACAAGCTCCACAACGGTTACAGTTAACCTGATTGATGGAAACCTGAATGCAGGTGAAGAAGTAACGTTAATTCTGAACCTGGAAGATTCCGGTGATGTAACAGCTGCTCCTAACCTGGATCAGTCCACTACCTTTATCTTTGGTTCTTAATTAAGACCCAATTAGTTATACTAAAAGTCATGCTTCGCAAGGAGCATGACTTTTTTTAATTTTTAGAAGTCTGGTATTATGAAATTCAGTAGCACTAAAATTTTATTATTCATTGTTGCAGTATCCTTGGTTTCTGCTTGCAGCATTTTTAACCCTGATATACAGGTTGAAAAAAGAATAGCTCTTTATTTTGAAGTAGATGAAATAGCGGAAGACCTCCAGGCCGGTGAGGATACTCTCAGAGTTGACGAATTCAAATTCTCCATTGGTCAGTTTAACCTGAAAGGAGATGACATAGAACTCGGTAGTTCCAACAGTATAAGAGCCTTTATTTTTGGATATGATGAGAATGCAACCGACGAGCGCCTGGTGATAGGGGTTGGTTTGACTATAGCCGACAATGCTGTTTTTAACTCTTACACTATGTTTTTACGTCCGGTAGCACAAGGGTCTAATATTGTAGATGATGATTTTATAGGTTCCAACGGTAACTATTCTATAATTATAAAGGGAACATACAATGGGAAGAACTTTACCTACAGATCTAAAGCGAACTTTACAAAAGAACTGACTTTTGAAGATGTGAAACTAAATGATGATGATGAAACAATCGTCATTATTAAGTCTTTAGACCTTAAAGATGTGTTTTATGATGAGAATGATAATTTGATTGATCCCACCAATTCTGATAACAGTTCCCAAATAATAGAAAACATTGAAAATTCATTAACCGTCGAAGCCTTTGCATCAAATGTTCAGTAAGTAGCAGGGCTTCAGGATTACTACAGTGAGGAACCGGGATAGTCTGTGGATTCAAGAACTTTACTCTTTGTGATAAAAGAATGGTGACCCTGAACTTAAGTCAGGGTCAGAAGAGAGGGTTAGTTCATTCAGGCCATTCATTGGACGGGTAATCTGTCAGATGGATTTCATAAACTGATGTATTTAGGGTAAGAAGATTATTATAGAGAGTTCAGGACTATAAGTTCCTGGTCAAAATACTTCCATTCAGCCAATGGTTTATCTGCTGATATTGTACCTGATGGTAAAAGCCATTGCGTTGAAGCAGGTAGTTATAGAAAGGATAATACTTTGACTTCAGTTTGGACTGATTAAAAAGAAAAGTTTTTTCCGGATCGTTTTGGTTGTAGGAATAAGACCAAACCATTTGATCTGAAAAACTGTCGCTATACCAGGGTGGACCAAATAAAATGTAGATCATCCCCGGGTCTGTTTTCCAGCCTTCCTTAAAATTAGAAAATTGCTTGTTGGCCTCCTCTACGCGTTCGTAATACAGAGAGATGACATTCCGTGCCATATTTGAGTTCTGAATATTGGAGAGCCAAAACCGATCGATAGCTTTTTTCATTTTTTCCGGATCTTCGATCGCCATTAGTTTTTCATACTCTTTCTCCTCCATTAAATAAGCAAGAGGTCGAGCCAGCTCTTTGGCCGTTTTCAAAGAAGGGTAGTTGGGGCTCTTGATACCGAAATCTCTGGCCTTATAAAGTTCATTCTCTTCCCCTTCATTGGCAGTAACCTCAAGTCTGTAATTTCCCCGGTCAAGATTTGCAAATTCAAATTCGATTAAAACGCTTCCGGTTTGGTCAAGCGTACGGGTTGAGGTTTGAATGACTTCATAATCATCATACTCGATACCACGGTACTGAATGCTGGAGGGCGAATAATTATTAAAGTGCATAGGGCGGGCAATGGTCGTGTCCGATTTAAACTTAATAAGCCGTGATTCTATATCCAGAGGGTCATCGGGTTTGTTGTTGGTAACCTGAAATACGAATTTCAAAGAATCGATCTTTGAGGGAATATCATAGGTGGTGGCCTGATTAAAGCTTTCCTGTGAGCTATCCGTATTTTTACCCAAAATTCTGATTTCCGTGATGTGGGAAATATTATCAGAAGGATCTGGCAGTTCAGTTTTACTGGTTCGCAGGGTACTCTTGCCGGATTTTTGATCCGTCACCATGGTTTGAATTTCGTATGTGCCGGGAGATACTGTGAATGACTCTTCAAACCGAAAAACTTCCTGATTGTTAATAATGCTTTGGTCTGCTCTTCTTACCGTTTGAATAAATTCTCGTCTTTTGGGAGGTTCACTTTCATCAGAGGTACTTCTGATCAGGATTTCTACCAGGATGCTTGCTTCAAATACGCTGTCTTTTTGGGAATAGACCAGGCTTCCATACACAACATTTCCGGAAACAATGATTTTGGGAGTGTTTGATTCAGTAATCTGGCCGGAAGTTGCCAATCTGAGTTCAGGCAATCCCGGCTGATAGTTATACCCTGACCCCCGGTCAATATCATCAACATATTGGTTTGAGCAACCCTGAAAAACCAAAAGTATAAGTAGGCTAAGAACAAAGGGGGTAATTCTATATAATTGAATCATGTGGCGTTTACTCAGTTAGAATTTGTTCTAATTGGCAGAGACAATCCTGTAAAGGTGGTAGGAAAGTAATTACAAGCCATCATTTATCATAACCAATATCGCCCTGAATATATTTCATTCACAATATATTTTACCTAAGAGGCTACAGAACAGGGATCTAATCATACATCTAAATTATTATAGACTATAAGAACGTAAATTAAGGTTGAATCAAGTACGTCATTTGGTTATCATCGCTTACATTCTTTAACAGAAACATTACAATAGAGGTATAATATGTTGAAAAAGCTACTTTTCAGTACGATTATGTCCATGGTTTTTATGTCGGCAGCCTTTGCGCAATCGACAACCATAACCGGGACAGTAACTGATGCAGAAACTGGCGATCCTCTTCCACAGGTTGCAATATACATTGTGGATTTGGCTACTGGTGCTGCTACTAATATTGATGGCGAATATTCAATAAGTGGTGTTGAATACGGAACCTACACATTTCGTGTGAGTTCGGTAGGTTACATCACCCTTGAACAGGAAATGACCGTCAATGCAAACAATAACACATTCGATTTTGAACTGGCGCAAGATCTTCAGCTACTTGAAGATGTGGTAGTAACTGCTTTTGGTGTGAGCCGTGAGCAGAAATCTATCGGTTATTCCGTTCAGGACGTTGACGCCGAACAACTTGCACAAGTTGACCAAAATAGCGTTGTTGGCGCTCTTGGCGGTAAAGTTGCCGGTGTTCAGGTTGTAGGAAGCCCGACTATGGGTGGATCTGAGCGTATCCGAATCCGTGGTGTTAACGGACTATCTGATGGCCAGCCACTATTCGTAGTAGATGGTACACCCGTTGATAACAGCTCATTCTTAGTATCAGGTGGTGGGTCTGCCCGAGGTCGTGACCTTGGTAACCTTGCATCCGATATTGACCTGAGCAGTGTTCAGAACGTTTCGGTACTTAAAGGTGCTGCGGCATCTGCACTGTACGGAAACCGTGCCGCTAATGGTGTAATTCTTATTACCACCAAAAACGGACAAATGGGCTCTGACCAACCGGTACGCATTGACTTTTCAAACAGTACACATTTTGAAAACGTGTACATCCTGCCTGATTACCAAAACCAGTACGGTGGTGGATATACGCAGGACTTCTTGCAGTACACGGATCCGGCGGATGGCCAAACCTATAATGGTTTGAACTATGCAGCCGATGAGAGCTGGGGTCCAAGAATGGATGGTACTATGTATCGCCCATGGTGGTCTTGGTTTGATCATGACTTTGACGGAGACGGACAAAGCGATTATGGAACAGAAATTCCTATGGAAGCCAACCCGGATAATGTTCGTAACTTCTACGAAACCGGTGTTCGTATTTCGAACAAGCTTTCCATCTCCGGTGGTTCAAGCAATGCAGCGTATCGTGCAGGCGTGAATCACACTAATCAAACCGGTGTGTATCCGAATTCCGATCTTGATAAAACAGCTATTAACTTCAATGGATCATTGAATCACAATAACAAGCTGACTTCAAGTATCGCATTCAACTATGTGAACACACAAGGTAAAGGCCGACCTGCAACCGGATATTCAGCTGCTCAGGGTAACCCTGCTCAGTCTATGAATCAGTGGTTCCAGCGACAGCTGCGAATGGATTACCTGAAGCAGTACGAGCAGGATAACGGTACTAAGATGTCCTGGAATATTCGATCTAATACGAATACTCGTCCGCTTTATTGGGATAGCCCATATTTCTCTGTTTATGAAAACGTACAGCAGGATGACCGGGATCGTGTATATGGAAACTACAATCTTTCCTATAACGTGAATGAGAACATTGAACTGCTTGGTAAATTACACCTTGACCAGTATTCATTCACTGTAGAAGATCGTATTGGAAGTGGAGGTCTTGAAGAAGACTGGTACTACATTGCTCAGCGTTCTCGCCGAGAAGTGAACTATGAGCTTGGTGCTCGCTTCAACCAGGACTTTGAAGATATTTCTGTTTCCGGTTATTTAGGAAGTAATATTCTTACGCAGGACTACAGCTCTGTAATCCAGCAAACTGTTGGTGGTCTTTCCACTCCAAACTTCTTTAACATTGATGCTTCGGTTAACCGACCGGATGTAACCAGCTATAAAGAGCAGAAAGAAGTTCGCAGTTTATTTGGTACAGCTACACTTGGTTTCAGAGACTTTATTTATGTTGAAGGTTCTCTGAGAAATGACTGGTCTTCTGCACTGCCTGAAGACAATAACTCATATCTGTACTATGGACTTTCAGGAAGTTTAATCTTCACTGAATTTGATCTGTTCGACAATCAGGATATCCTGAGCTTTGGTAAGCTGAGAGCTTCTATTGCACAGGTAGGTAGTGATCTGGATCCTTACCGAATCCTGCAGACATTCAATAGTGCTACTCCATACGGAAGTCAGCCTACACAGTCTATCCCGAATGTGCTTTCTAACCCTGACTTGAAGCCGGCGATTTCTTCCGACTACGAGTTTGGTGTTGACTTGCGCTTCTTTAACGGGAGACTGCGCACAGACGTTAACTATTACAACTCTGTACGTGAAGATGAAATCATTCAGCTGGATGCACCCGGATCAAGTGGATATAACGCCACCTTGGTTAACGCCGGTGAATTTGAAACTACCGGTTGGGAAGTTGCTGTTGGAACCACTCCAATTGAGTCCAGAGATCTGTCTGTTGATATGACCGTTAACTGGTCAGCAAGTACATCCCGTGTTGTTAAACTTGCTGAAGGTATTGATACCCGACTGCTTGAAAGTGCATTCTTCGGTCTTCAGTTATATGCTGAAGAAGGCAAAGAGTGGGGTAGAGCCATTACTTCCGGTGGATACGGTGGAACACTCCGTCATGAGAACGGTAAGCCAATCGTTAATGCTTCCGGAACTGCTTATGAGCTGGAAACCAACAAAGACTTAGGAAATATTCTTCCTGATTGGAATGGTGGTTTCGACCTTGATGTAAACTACAAGAACTTCTCATTAGGAGCTTTTGTACAATTCCAGAAAGGCGGAAAATTCTATTCTATCTCAAGAATGTTCGGTGCTTACTCCGGTCTGACCCAGGAAACTGTTGGAAACAACAATTTGGGTAACCCTGTACGTGATCCGGTTCTTGACGCTAATGGAAATGAAGTGGTTTCCGTACCTGTAGGAAGTGCAAACTCTGCTTCAGGTGGTATGCTTCTGGAAGGAGTTGACTCCAATGGTAATGAGGTTGCTTATCTTGTAGATGCGCCAACTTACTGGCTGAACAAGTTCTTCAACAAAGAAGAATGGCTGGAAGATGCAAGCTACATTAAGCTTAGAGAAGTATCTCTAACGTACAACATTCCTGTTAGTACCATTGAGCGACTGCCTCTGTCTCGTGCAAGCGTTTCGCTTGTAGCTATGAATCCATTATTAATCTATTCAAGCGTTACCGGTGTTGATCCGTCAGCTATCCAGAACAACGCAAATGGATTTGGATTCTGGGAAGGTGGAACCATACCGGGAACACGCTCCTTCGGATTTAATATCAACGTAGGATTTTAAATCATAGGAGATAGATTATTATGAACTTTTTAAATAAAAATTATATGAAAGCCGTAAAAAGCATAGTTCTTGTTACATTAGTGACCGTTCTATTTGCGAGCTGTGATGATTTTGGAAACATTAATACGGATCCAAACAACCCATCACAGGTAAGAACTGAGTTATTGCTTACGAATGCTCAGAAAAGCATGGATAGTAAGGTTGGCGCCGTAATGGGAACTCTTTGGGTGCAGTATATTGGGGAAACTCAGTACACTGACGACCAGGAGTACCGTAACGTGAACGCCGACTTTAACGGATGGTACACAGGTCCACTACAGGATCTGCAGACCATTATTGATCTGAATTCTAACCCGGAAACAGCCGGTAGCGTACTTTCAGGTGGTAGCAATGCCAACCAGATCGCTGTAGCTCGTATTCTGAAGGCCTATTTCTACATGATGATCACTGATCGTTGGGGAATGGTTCCTTACTCTGAAGCACTTCAGGGTAGAGAAAACCTTCAGCCTGCTTACGATGCACAGGACGCTATCTACTCTGATCTTATTGCAGAGTTGAAAGCAGCGGCTGAGCAGATTGATCCGAATTCCGCAGCTGTTGTGGGAGATATCATCTTTGAAGGTGATATGGATCAGTGGGCAGCTTTTGCAAACAGCCTTCGTGCACGTGCTGCACTGCGCCTGTCTGAAGCAAATGCTTCTTTAGGCTCTACAGAATTCGCAGATGCCGTTAGTGATGGCATTATTCAGGAAGATGTTATGTATCCGTATTTATCCAATGCGGATAACGAAAACCCATGGTACAGTCGGTTCCGTACTCGAACTGACTATGCTATCCATAAAACGATAGCGGATACCATGAAATCCCTGAATGACTACCGAATCCTGGTATATGCAAACCCTGCTCCGGATGAAGACAACGGAGACAGTGAAGTGACCTTTGATGAAATTGAAGGAATACCTTTCTTGCAGAATGCTGGTAACCTTCCGAACTCGGCGATTTCATTCCCGGGATCGGCCATAGGAGCCGGTGGACCCGGAGTTGGGCAGCAGGACGCTCCACTTCCAATTATCACCGTAGCTGAAATGGAGTTTGCGCAAGCAGAAGCCGTTGAGCGTGGTTGGATTACCGGAGTAGCTGCAGATCATTACAATGCAGGTATCGAAGCTTCCTGGAATCAATGGGGCGTATTCGATCAAGCTAATTTCAATGCTTATCTTGCAAATCCTGAAGTTGCTTACAGTTCTACAACTTGGGAAGAGCAGATTGGCTACCAGAAATGGCTGGCATTGTTTCCAAACGGCTACGAAGCATGGTCTGAATGGAGACGCTTAGGTTATCCTGATTTAGAGCCAAACGAGTGGGGGGTATTGAATCAAATACCTGTACGTTTTACGTACCCAACTTCTGAGGCGACTAACAATACGGAGAACTACAACGCTGCTGTTGATGCTCAGGGACCTGATTCACCACTTACTAACGTATGGTGGGATCAATAAGCCTTAGCTAATCAATTCATTCAATTGATATTTAAGAGCTGCTCTCTAACGAGGGCAGCTTTTTTTTATGCCTTGTATTCTTACCTGATGTACTTACTATTGTAAGCTATATTCATCTCGAATTCGGGGTATTAATAATTTAGAAAAGGATATCGTTGTTAAGTTGAAAACAGAGAGGCAATAAAGAAGGAATCGTTTACTGCAATCAGGTATTCACTCTGTTGTAATCTCTCAATGGGATTCATGGAAAATCTTCACGGCCCTACTTTGCCCAAGTGGTTACAACCTGTCCTGTCATCCCATCGAACTCTGTCCTTAGTCAAAGACAGGTCAGGGATCCGAATCGTTAAAATGGATATATCCTTATTTTCAATTCTTGTCTTCTAGGATGTGGTGAACGACTCGCTTATTCACCGGAATAGGTTCCGGCATTCGCTAATATTTTTACTACCACTAGAGTTTACATCTGCCTGAGTATAATATAGAGTGTCAAATATTTGAGTTGATAATACTACCTGACAACCAGAGTTGTTTTACTCTGTACTCTATTTGAAAATAGGTGTTATCTCGTTGAAGTATGTAGTGGTCGAAAGGATAGAAATCGGATTTTGATTTGCTCCGTTTGAAATAAAACGTGTATTCCGGTAAGCTCGCATTATAGTTGTAAGACCACTGAATCTCATTTAAGCTTCGATTCTGGTAAAGCGGTGGGCCAAGTAGGATATAAACCATACCCATATCTGTTTTCCAGCCTTCTTTAAAATTAGAAAAAAGCTTGTTAGCCTCTTCCACTCGCTGATAGTAAAGAGAGATTATATTTCTGGCGAGGGCTGAATTCTGAATATTACTTAGCCAGAATCGGTCGATTGCTGCCTTCAAAGAGTCGGAGTTTTCGATGGCCATCAGTTCTTCGTACTCCTTGTCCGGCATCAGGTAGATGAGTGGAGCAGCAAGTTCTTCTGCCGATTTAACGGATGGATAGTTGTTACTTTTAATGGAGAAGTCCCGGGCTTTGTACAGGGTTTCCTTATCGTTTAGGTTTGGGCTTACTTCAAACCGATAATTGCCCCTTGGAAGATTCTCAAAAGCAAACTCAATAGTCACATTGCCGGGCTGGCTAAGCTGGCGTTGAGTGCTTTGTATAACTTCGAAGTCACGATAGTCAATGCCTTTATATTTAATGCTCGAAGAAGATCTGTTCACAAAGCTCATGGGGGAGGAGTAGGAACTGTCTGAGCGGAATTTAATTAACCGGGCCTGTAGAGTAACAGGATCGGAGGTGGAATTGAATAACTGAAATTCAAATTTAAGGCTGTCGGCGGCAAGGCTTACATCGTAAGTCGTAACCGGGAAAAAGTTATTATTGAGCTCTTCCGCTTTAGCAAAAATCCGGATATTGGTAATATTCGTTACTTCTTCTTCTAAATCCGGCAGGTTTACTTCATCACTTCTTATGGTGGTTTTACCGGTGGCCTGATCAGTAGCTGCTACGGTTACGGCGTAATTGCCCGGGGATACATTAAACTCTTTGTTAAACAGGTAAATGTCGTCTTCAAAACCGCTGGTTGATAAGGATCGATCCAATTTGATGGGGTAGTTAAAAGACTCAGCCTTATTTTGGTCTGTGTTTCTAATCTCAATTTCAATGCTCACTTTAGCCTGTAAGTTGTCTTCGTCTTTTTTGAATACCAGGCTGTTTTTGGGGATACTTCCTGAAACCAATAATTTAAGTTGTTGACTGGAACTGATTACTCCGGCTATTTCAGTTCTCAATTCAGGGTGGCCGGGTTGGTATGCATAATCAGACCCTCGTTTAACATCTTCTATATAAGAACTGTTACAACCTGAAATCAGAAGTAGTAAACCTATGAGGGAAAGGGAGTAAAAAAAATCTCTGGGTAGTAATTTCATGGTGAGGCCTCTTTTTTAAAAAACAATTCACAATGATTGTAACATTTAACCTATCTTAACTATGTTAAAACACTTGCTCACTTTAAATAAACACTCTATATGATATCTGCAAGGCGCCGAACAAAAATTGTATGTACTATTGGCCCCAGCTGTAATACTCTTAACAAGATAGAAGAACTTTTATTACACGGTATGAACGTCGCCCGGGTGAATTTTTCACACGGCACCCATGAAGATCATGCCAAAGTGATTAAACATATCCGGAAAACAGCTAAGAAATATGAATACAGCGTTCCGGTTTTAATGGATTTGCAAGGCCCGAAAATCAGAGTCGGCCAGATGAAAAATGGTGGGGTTGAATTGGAAACCGGCTCTATCGTGAAAATTACCGGAGAAGATGTAACCGGAGACAGTTCCGTAATCCCCATCGATTATAAAAACCTGCTGCACGAAGCCGAAGTCGGTAATTCCATTCTTCTTGATGACGGCCTGCTTGAATTTAAGGTGATCGAGAAAAAGCCGGATTCCCTGCAGGCAAAGGTGGTAATTGGTGGCGAGCTGAAATCCCGAAAAGGTGTAAACCTACCGAATGTGAGGATTTCAATCCCGTCCTTAACAGAAAAAGACCTTAAGGACCTGGAATTCGGGATTAAGCAGGATGTGGACCTGATCGCCCTTTCGTTTGTTAGATCAGCGAAAGATGTGCGGGATATAATTTCCCGAGTGAGAGCTGCGGGAAGCCAGGCAGCTATTATTGCAAAAATTGAAAAACCGGAAGCTCTGGATGTAATCGATGAGATTATTGAGGAAGCAGATGGCATCATGGTAGCCCGTGGCGACTTGGGAATCGAGATACCTACAGAGCAGGTTCCCATCGTTCAGAAAATGATTATCGAGAAATGCCGGATGGCCGGTAAGCCGGTAATTACGGCTACACAAATGCTGGATTCAATGATCAATAATCCACGCCCAACTCGTGCTGAGAGTTCAGATGTTGCCAATGCGGTACTGGATGGAACCGACGCCGTAATGCTTTCCGGAGAAACAGCAGCCGGTAAATACCCGATGGAAGCTGTGAATGTGATGGACCGAATTTGCCGCTCGGTGGAGGAGAAGCGTCCGCAAATATATAATAGCCTGGGCTATCGAAAACCGGAATGGAAAGAAAAACAGATTATAGAATCTTTGGCTTATTCCTGTGTTACCATTGCTGACAATGTAGAGGCCAAGGCTATTAGTACTATTACCCATTCAGGGAATACGGCACGGAGAATAGCCAAGTTCCGTCCCAAAGTACCCATTGTAGCTTTTACCGAGAGTAAAAAGGTGCGCAGGCAACTCAACCTTGTTTGGGGAGTTTACTCAGTACGCCTGGACGAACTTTTTGATACCGACAGAAGCGTTCGGATGATGGAAAATTACCTCCACGAAAATGGAATGGTTAAAAATGGTGACCGGGTGATTGTAGCTACTGGCATGCCTATTGCCAAACGTGGCCGCACGAATATGATCAAAGTAAGTACGATTGAATAAAGCAGTGCGTTAAAGCAACAACATGATGATGCGCAAACTCCTTTTTATTTCTTTTGTTTTGATTCTAATGACAGGGTGCAAAACCTCATTTCAATCAAAATGGAAGAACTTCAACGCATATTATAATACCTATTACAATGCCCAGAAGAGTTACCAGTCGGGGCTTCAAAAAAACCTGGATCAGCAGCGCGAGTATAATCCTCTTCAGCCCATCCGGATTCACCCCAAACCGGTAAATGCCGGAGCTTCGGATTTTGATAAAGCCATCCAGAAAGGGGCGGATGTACTTCGGCGGTACGAAGAAACGAAATGGGTGGACGATGCCATCGGCTTAATCGGTAAGTCATATTATTTCAGGCAGGAATATTTCTCGGCAGATCAGAAGTTTAAAGAGCTGTTCGTGACTACCGAGAACCCTGATATGCAGCAAAAGTCCATTTTATGGCAGGGTAGGGTACTGCTGGATATGGAGCTCTACAATGAAGGAATCGCCTTTCTATCTGAACAGCTCACACTTCTTGAGGGGGAATGGAATGAAGGCTACCGTGCGGAAGCAAAGGCTTTACTTGCCCAGCATCACGTTAAGATGGAAAATTGGCAGGTGGCGGCAAACGTACTTTCGGAAGCTCTTCCAAACCTTGAAAAGAAAGAATACCGGGAGAGAGGATACTTTTTACTTGGGCAGGTTTACGAACGCTTGGGTAATCCCGAAGCTGCTTTTGATGCGTACAACAAAGTTCAGAATCATTATGTGGAATACCGGATTCAGTATTTGTCTCAGCGTAAAAAGGCGGAAGTGGCGCGCGTACTTGGTCGCAATGAAGTAGCCTTTCAGATTTTTGACGACATGGTTCGGGATGATAAGAATCTTGAATACAAGGCCGAGCTTGATTTCGAACTGGCCAGAACAGAGCATGAACGCAATAATTACAAGCGTGCGGAAAAGCTGTATAACAATGTGCTTCATAATAACCTTCGTCAGCCGACCCCGGATATTGCTGCCCGGGCTTATTATGGACTGGCCGAGATTTACCGTTTTTCCTATGATAATTTTGAAAAAGCCGCTGCATATTATGATTCAGCAGCCCAGAAGAATGTAGCTGCCGAAAAACTTCCGGAAGACTTTCAGGCAAAAGAGCTGGCAGAATCTTTTGGTAACTATGCCCGCTTCAAATCTGAAATAGCCCTGCAGGATAGCCTTCTTCGTCTGGGACGCCTTTCTCCGGAAGCCTTCGATTCTGTGTTAGTGGAACTGCGCAAGAAGAAAATAGCCGAGTTGGAACGGCTTAAAGAGCAGCAGGAACAGCAGCAAAACCAACTGGTGACGGTAAACAGGAATGAGGATGAATCGGACGCTACAAATAACATGAGTAACGGATTTCTGAATTCGAATAACCCCGTTGTTCAGGAAAATGTACGTCAGCAGTTTTATGCCATTTGGGGCGACCGGCCTTTAGCTGATAACTGGCGGGTTGAAAGCATGATTGATTATTCAGCCATCTCGAATGAGGCCGATGGTGCAGTGGCAGGCTCCGGTGCTGCATCAAACCAACAGCAGGTTAATGTAAAAATTGATTTGAGTGCGATTCCTTTTACACCACAGGAGCAGGATTCGGTACAAGATCTTATTGCATCCTATCAGTATCAATTGGGGAACTTGTTCTTTCTGTCGTTAAACTCACAAGACAGCGCCACCTATTATTTTCAGAAGGCCATTGAGAATCCTTCCAAGGTGAATATCAATACGGTTTCTCTGTACTCACTCTCCGAGCTTTATTCTATTCAGGAAAATGAAGAAGAGGCTCGTTATTACGCCCGCCGACTTATCGAAGAATATCCTGAAACGGAATATGCCCGCCGGGTATCTGAGAAATTTGGAATCCCGTTAATACTCGGGGAGAAGGAAAACACAAAAAGTCCTTTCGAAGTGTATAACGAAATCAACTCGGAAGACTCGCTATCACACCCTGAAAAGGCGAACCTCTTAAAACAGTTATCACTCAATAATTCAACACACCGGATTGCTCCCAAGGCACTTTATGAGGCTATTCAGTCTTATATGATGGCCGGAAAAGACAATCCGGACTACCGTTCAAAAATTTCTGATTGGGTTGAACGGAATGAGGTATGGGAGCAAAGAAGAGCCGCCTTTCAAATGGAGAAGGATTCAGCTGAGGCCATACTAAACGACACCACAATCACCGAAGACATGCGACAGGATTTGCAGTCCATGGTAGACTCAACCTTAACCAAACCCGTATTTACCAAATCTTTTCCTTATGAAGGAGCGATGTGGGACAGCGCCCGTACAGCAGCCGACACCTTTTTAGCAATATTTTCAGATTCCGGCTATGCGGGAAAGGTGAACAGAATAAAGGAAGAACTTGCCGAACCGGCTGTTGAAGAAGAGATACAACCGGCAGAGCAACCTGAAATTATAGCTGAAGAGGAGACATCACCGGCCGAAGGTTATACGAGTTGTGAAAGTATCGGGGCAGAGCTAACGGTAAGGGGTGGGATGCAGTCGTTCCTGAGTAACCTGACCATCCCGAAAGACATTGAGGTTAATGAGTTAACCTACTTATTCCGGGTGAATAGGCGCGGTATTATAGATGATTTCGTTCTGGAGACCGAAAATGCGCCGGCTGAGCTTGTTTCAGCCTTTGAGCAGGGGATTGAGTCAGGATTAAGTTTTGAGCCGGTTATGAGCGAAGGACAGGCTGTTTCGGTAGAGTGTAAGGTTACATTTCCGGTCAATAATTGATCAGCAGTATTTAAAGCTGTCTTTTAATCCTTTTAACCAATCCCGGGCCTTCATAAACCAGTCCGGTATAAATCTGAATCAGGGAAGCTCCGGCTTCGATTTTCTCGATGGCAGCACGCGGACTGTCAATTCCTCCAACGCCAATAATCGGCTTCTCATTTTGGATGATCTCAGCCAGCCACTGTACAATTTGTGTACTTCTTTGCTGAATGGCCCTTCCGCTTAATCCGCCATTACCGATTCTATTCAATACATCTTCACCGGTTGCTAATTGATCCCGCACGGAAGAAGTATTGGTAGCCACGTAACCGGCCACTCCAAAATCCTCACAAATCCCGACCAGATTTTCCAGACTTTCTCTTTTGATATCTACCGTAAACTTGACTAAAGATGGCTTTCGCCCTTCTTTTCCGGGCTCAAGGGCAGCGAGTAAATCTCTGAGCGCTGCCGGGTCTTCAAATGTTTTTCCTTCTCCGGTATTGGGGCACGAGATGTTGATGGTGATGTAATCGGCAACCGGTTGTGCCTTTTCGTAGCTGTATAAATAATCCTGTAGGGCCGCATCGCCATGAATGGATGCATCGTTTGTTTTGGCAATATTTACGCCCAGGGGAATATCCAAGTTCACTGAAGAAAGTCGTTCGATGATGGCATCAGCACCTTCGTTATTCAATCCCATCCGGTTGATTAAGGAGTGATCTTTGGGAAGCCTGAAGGCGCGCGGTCTTGGATTTCCGTCAGATGGTTGGGCAGTGATGCTGCCTACTTCCACAAAGCCGAAACCAAGAGCTTGCATTGCCCTGGGAGTTGTCCCGTTTTTATCAAAACCGGCTGCGAGGCCAATTGGGTTGGGAAACGTGAGGCCAAATAATTCCTGTTCTAACTTCGTGTTGGTTTCGTTATACAGGCTTGCTGCCAGAGTTTGCAGCAGTGGCGAGCTATTGGTTTTGGATGCGATTGAAAGGGCCCACTCGTGAGCTTTTTCTGCATCTGTTTTAAATAAAAGGGGTTTGAGAAGCTTTTTGTAAATCATCGCGACAATGATACGAAAAAACGTTCAAAAAGAGTGAAAGAAGCCTTATAATCGGTCGCCTATTTTATATGAAAAAAGCAGAACAATACATATCGGCTTTAATGCGCAGATCACGGGATGCAGGGGATGTCATTTTGCTTGAATCACAAATGCCCGGTCACCCGGCAAGCACGAAAAGCTTTCTGGCGATGCAACCTAAGTCATGGATAAAAGCCAGGGGTAATGAAATCGAGATATGGGACGGGGAGTCGGTACAAATGTTTACAGGCAATCCTTGGGAATACCTGAGCCGGTTCAAAGAAGAGCATAACGAATGGTTGTTTGGCTATCTGGGATATGATCTTAAAAACCATGTTGAGAACCTGCAGTCTGATAATAACGAGCTGATAAACGCGCCTGATTTATACTTCATGGTTCCCGGGACCTTAATTGAGATTGATGCAGCCGGCAAGATCAAATTTATGAAGGGCGAACCGAATGAGGCGTCGGAAAAAGGCTTTGAGCCCGGAGAAATATCCATCACCCCAATAAGACAGATTTCTGAACCTGAATACATCCGGAAGGTAGAGCAGGCGAAGAAGGATATTTATGAAGGCAGGTATTACGAAATAAACTTGTCTCACCCCCTGGAGTTTGAAATAAAAGGCGATAGCTGGGATTTGTATGAAGCCATGAAAGCAGCAGGCCCGGTTCCTTTTGGAGGTTATGCAAATATCGGAGGCCTTTCTATTTGTTGTTCATCTCCTGAACGATTCTTAGCCAGGACAGCTAATCGTGTTTGGTCACAACCTATAAAAGGAACTGCATCAAGGAAAGCCGGAGGCAAGGCACTGCTTGATATCGAAAAACTGCGACAATCAGAGAAAGAGAGGGCGGAAAACCTGATGATTGTTGACCTGGTA
Source organism: Gracilimonas sp. (assembly GCF_017641085.1). Taxonomy (NCBI): domain Bacteria; kingdom Pseudomonadati; phylum Balneolota; class Balneolia; order Balneolales; family Balneolaceae; genus Gracilimonas; species Gracilimonas sp. The sequence continues at coordinate 668,061 of NZ_JAEPPI010000003.1, forward strand.
AGAAATGATCTCAGTCGGGTAGCGGAAATCCAAAGCGTGAAAGTGTCAAATTTATTCGAAATCCAGAGCTTTGAGACGGTGCATCAAATGGTATCTACGGTTGAGTGTACCGTGCCCGATCACACCGACAGCATCGAGATTATAAAGAGTTGCTTTCCTATGGGATCCATGACGGGAGCGCCGAAGATCGCTTCCATGAAGGCCATCGAGAAGTACGAAGATTACAAACGCGGAATCTATTCCGGGGCTATGGGTTATATGAAGCCTAACGGCGATTTTGATTTTAATGTGGTCATCAGAACGGCTATTTCGGAGGGTGATAAGCTGGTTTATCCGGTGGGAGGGGCAATCACCAGCGACTCGGACCCAAAGGCGGAGTGGGAGGAGACGCTGATAAAAGCCCGGGCGATTACAAATATTTTCGAGAATTTCGAAGAAGCTGAATGAAGACTCTTTAATGTGGGTTATGAAAACAGGAAGTAAAAATCATAGCACATCGAAGGATCGGAATGAAGGCGAGTACATTAGGTGAACTTAAGGAAAGTGGTTGGGAATCAATATCGGTAAAGGAAGAGATACGGAAGAATTTAATACAGAAGATGAGATCCGGTGAAGAGCTTTTTCCCGGAATACTCGGATACGATAAAACAGTAATTCCACAAGTTCAGCACGCACTTCTTTCCCGGCACGATATGATTCTTCTTGGGTTGCGTGGGCAGGCAAAAACCCGAATGTTAAGGCTGCTGGTTAATTTTCTGGATGAGTATATCCCCATCGTTAAAGGCTCGGAAATCAATGACGATCCGCTTAACCCACTGTCGAAATACGCCAAAGAATTAGTTGAGGAAAAGGGTGACGATACGCCCATCGACTGGCTTCACCGTTCTTACCGTTATGGCGAGAAACTGGCCACCCCGGATACAACGGTTGCAGATTTGATTGGCGATATTGACCCGATTAAAGCAGCTACTAAGAAATTGACGCTCGCTGATCAAAATGTGATCAATTTTGGGCTGATTCCCCGAACCAACCGCGGGATTTTTGTAATCAATGAGCTGCCCGATCTTCAACCCAGAATACAGGTGGCGTTGTTGAACATCATGCAGGAGCGGGATATTCAGATTCGAGGATTTAATGTCAGAATTCCTTTAGATGTATCGATGGCATTTTCTGCAAATCCTGAGGATTACACAAACCGTGGAAATATAATTACCCCACTCAAAGACCGAATCGACTCTCAGATAATTACTCACTATCCTAAAGAACTGGGCGTAGGAATAAATATAACCCGACAGGAAGCCTGGCAGGAACGGGAAAGTGGAATCAAAATTCACATTCCCGATTTATATCGTGAAGTAATTGAAAAAGCCGCTTTTGAAGCACGCGAATCCGAGTATGTTGATCAAAAAAGTGGTGTTTCCACCCGGATGACCATCACCGCTCTGGAACAGGTGGTATCCTCCGCAGAACGCCGGGCCATTCTCAATAATGAGAAAGAGACAACGGTTCGAATCGCTGATTTATATCACATGGTTCCCGCACTCACCGGCAAAATCGAACTGGTGTATGAAGGTGAGCAGGAAGGAGCTATCAGCGTTGCAAAACATATTCTGGGCAAAGCAGTAAGTAAGATGTTTAAGTCACACTTTCCCGATCCACAGTCTAAAGCCGAAGATAAGAAATCGACCTACAAAGAAATTATGGATTGGTTTGCTGACGGCAATGAAATCAGTATTTCAGATACCCTTTCAAATAAAGAGTATGAGACATCGCTGAACAGAGTGGAAGGGCTGAAGGAATTGGTTCAGTCTCAGGTTCCCGATGCCGGTTCATCCGAAACATTAATCTGGATGGATTTTGTGTTGGAAGCGCTGCATCAGAACTCGATGCTTAGCAAGCAAGACCTGGACGACCAAACATTGTACACCGATATGTTAGGTTCTATGTTCTCCTCGCTGGGAGATATAGACGAAGAAGGCTACGATGAATTTGAGTGATAATTAGATTGAATTCAGTTTTTGTTAGCCTTATATTTAAAGCCTTTGCAAATTTCAAGCAAGTATAAGACCATGAAAAAAGGAATTCATCCAGATTACAAAGAAATTACGGTAGTGATGAGCGATGGTACCGAGGTACAAACCCGCAGCACTATGGATACCAAAGACGGAGTGTATCGCAGCGAGGTTGACTCTAAAAACCATCCATTCTACACCAAGAGTAACACTTTTACGTCTACAGCCGGACGTGTTGACCGCTTTAAGCGTCGATACGGTAAAGGCGACGACAAGTAATTTTAGCAATCGTTTTTTAAGAAGGATGTATCTGCAAAGGTGCATCCTTTTTTTATGCAGCCTATGGAAATTCAAAAATTTGAAGTCGGCCCTTTTCTCGAAAACACCTACCTGCTCACCAAAAACGGACAGCACCTGATTATTGATCCCGGTTTCTCAAACGAGACCGAGTATCAAAAGATGAAGGAACAAATAACCGGTGAGCTGAAGGCGGTTGTGCTTACCCATGCCCATGTTGATCATGTGTTGGGAATAAGCCGATTGAGAAATGACTTTGATGTACCGGTTTATCTGTGCTCAGAAGATCGGTTTCTGTGGGAAAATTTTGGAAGTCAGGCCCAGATGTTTGGGATCAATCAAACCGGCTTTGGTTTTGAGCCGGAGGCTTTGCCGACGGAGGGCTCATTCTCTATCGGCGATTTTGAATTTGACTGTTTATATACCCCCGGACATTCCCCCGATCACATCTCTCTCTATTTCCGGGAACCGGAGTTGGTTATAGCAGGTGATGCTTTGTTTAAAGAGAGTATCGGCCGAACGGATTTATATAAAGGTAATTTTGAGTTGCTGGCAAAAAGCATCAAAGAAAAGCTATACACTTTACCTGAAAATACTACCGTTTACCCGGGGCATGGTCCTGAGACCACAATCGCTCACGAGAAACAGCATAATCCCTTTATCAAGTAAAAAGTAGGGTTCAATCAGTCGGCTGATTCCTGCTTATTCTTGAGCTTATCAATCTGCTTTTGATAATGCTCTGCCTTGTCCTGATCCTTATCGATAAGCCGTTCGTACATTTTAATAGCCTCTGATTTCCGGCCTTGCTTTGAATGAATTTTGGCCAGGGTTTCGGTAACCACATCATCAATTTCTTCGGATTCCTTACTCAGGTCGGAATCATCAAAATCCTCATCATCGGTAGGAATTTGAATACGTTTAGATTCCACCGCTTCCAGCATCCCGATGAGCCTGTCCAAGTCCAAAATCGGTGAAGTACGTGAACCCTGTTGTAATTTAAGCTTAGAAGAAGTGTAAGAAGTAGTAGGGATAGCAGCTTCGAATTTTTCGGGGTGGACCAGGAAATAATGTAAGTGTTCCATTAACGGACTGCCGGGAGCATACGTTTTTGCTTTGAGTGCCTCTTTAATAGCATCTTGTTTGTTGTCCTGCAGATGATAAAACCATGATAGCAGAAAATGCCCAACCGCATCGGGACCTCTTTTCTTCAGGTGCTTCCTGAGTTTCCGGGTAATCTCCTCCGGATTCTCCTCAAACTTCTCCACATAAGAAGACAATGACTTTGGTATGTTGAATGGCAGTTGTTGCATGGGCTGTATTAAGACTGAACAATAATAAAGTGAAGTAGGGTTACAATCAAAGCTAATTACCAATTACTCACGGCATCATTAAACATGTTATTTGCTGCTTGTTCGAGAGCACTGTTTGCGGCTTCGTTTTCCCCGTTGATGGGGTCATCAGTAGGATCGTATGTAAACTTCCCGGAAAAGGTGTTGGTCCATTCCGGTTCTTCATTGGAGGCATATTTAAAGGTTGCCTGAACGGTAATTGTAACTTCGTTTTGGTCAGACTGTTCATCACCTCCAATACTGAAAGGGCGGTTAGTGTAGCCGGTTATTACCCCGTCCAGCACGGCATCGGCATCACTTTCATTATTTGCAAGCTGCAGTTTGCTTTGATTTACGAACCTGTTTATCAGCGCTTCATTCAGTCGATTACTCAAATCCCCAAGTCCGCTGTTTGATTGATCCGGAAAGAAAGGAATAAAAATGGTGTCTACACCTGGTGGAATAGAGGCCCCGGTAAAGCTATATCGCAGGCAGCTGCTAAAGGTCAGGCAGAAGGTGACCGTCAATAAAAGTAGTATTCTATTCAAGGCCATACTGATCCAGTTTGCGGTATAAGGTTCGTTCACTTACACCTAGCGTTTCGGATGCTTTTCTGCGATTTCCATCAAATCGTTTCAGGGCCTGCTGAATGAGAAATTTCTCTGCTTCCTCTATAGAAGGGATTTCATTGTTCTGGAGGAAATCAACGAGCTCCGTTTCTTCCTCTTCATCTAGTTCAGGCTGTTCGGGCATAGATTGCATTCCCAATGTGGCGTGGTCACCAAGATCAACATTTACACCGGATACTTCCGCTTTATCCATCTCATCGCGAACGGAAGCGGGTAAAGCCTTCAGGCCTTTGTTTGAAAAGGTGGAGTAAAGGAAGTTGGCAAACATCTTTTTAACGTCAGCAATATCGTTTCTCAACTCAACCAACGCCCGGTAAACCAGTTCGCGGTCTTTATGGTCAAAGTCACCGCCGGGACCTTTGCTTTCTGCCTGATAAGCATCGTCGGCTACCATGGGCAGGTTATCGGTTCTACCTTGCCTTTGCCGGCCTTTAAGATATTTTTGAAGCTTATCTGTATCTATAAACTGGGACTTTTCGAGTACAACCAGCTGTTCGGCTACATTCCTAAGCTCCCTGATGTTTCCCGGCCATCGATAGGAAATAAGCAGCTCCCGGGCGTCATCAGAAAAACCTTTAAACACGGAATCGTAACGGGCCGAATACTCCTCTACAAACTTCCGGAAGATAGGGATGATATCCTCTTGCCGGTCGCGCAGAGGGGGGAGTTTAATCTGAACGGTATCGAGGCGGTAGTACAGGTCTTCCCGAAAAGAACCGTCCTGCACCATCTGCCACAGATTTTGGTTGGTTGCAGCAATAACACGCACGTCGGTAGTTTGCACTTTACTGGACCCTACCCGGAAAAACTCGCCGTTTTCAAGTACACGAAGTAGTTTTACCTGTACATTCTTTGGAGTATCGCCAATTTCATCCAGAAAGATGGTGCCGCCGTTAGCCTTCTCAAAGTATCCTTCGCGGGAAGTTTCGGCACCGGTAAAAGCTCCTTTTTCATGTCCGAATAGTTCACTTTCAATAATTCCTTCCGGGATGGCCCCGCAGTTTACTATAACCAGGTTGTTGCGGCTGCGGTCGCTCATGGCATGGATGGCCCGGGCGGTAACATCTTTACCGACCCCGCTTTCGCCCTGTAAAGTTACGGTGATATCAGTTTTGGCGACCTGCATAATCTTGTCTATAACCTGCCGCATGGCTTCTGATTTACCAAGCAAACCAAACTGTTCTTGAAAAACTTCTCGATCCATAAAGAAAATAGAATTAAAGTATCAGCTCAGTGTCAGGCAATCTGCATAGATAGTACTGATACCTTTAGAATTACATACTGTCAGAATGACGTAAGTTAACGATTCCTGCCTTAGTAAGTAAATGAAATGTGAAGGGAAATTAGCGCTCTACTATTTCTTAATAAGCTCCACGGCATGTTCCACAGGAAGCGACCTTGTTTCCTTAAAGCTGGATAAAACAAGGTTTGAGCGGGTTTTGCTGACACCTTCCCAAGCCTGTATTCTGGAAAGCAGGCTCTCAAAAGAACCGGTATTCTTTGTTCTTACTTTCAGGAAGTGTGAACCGTCTCCGGTAATAGAATGGCACTCCAAAATTTCTCTTTCTTCAGCAGCTCTCTCTACAAAGGATTGATAGTTTTCCGAACCGTCAACCTGCACAAAGATGAAGGCTGTAATATCGAAGTGAAATTTCTTGCTGTTAAGGATGGCTTTATATCCTTCTATAAGTCCGCGTTCTTCCAGTTTTTTCATTCGTTCGGAAACCGAAGGAACCGACAAGTTTACCAATTCAGCAATGGTGTTTCGCTGTGCCCGGCCATGCTCCTGAAGATGGTTTAAAATAGCCAGATCGGTATCGTCTAATAAATGACTCATATTTTATCTTAAACTCCCTAAAAATTCTTTGATTGTTGGATGATAACCTTAATTATTTAGGTAATCAATTAGAAAAGCGCTTCCAGCGGAACTGTTTACCCGGAATTATTAAGCTCAAAAAAGGTGTAACAAAAAGTCGAATACCTCTTATCTTTGATGCTTAAATCAAAAAAATATACCGTACCTAAACATGCTCGACATCAACTTCATCAAAGAAAACCGCGAATTGGTAGAAAAGGCGATTATCAATAAGGGGGAAAAGGATACTTCTGTAGTAGAAAAAGTTCTGGCCGTGGATGAAGACTGGAGGTCTAAAGTACATGAGGGGGATCTGCTTCGAAGCGAAAGCAACACCAAGGCCAAGGAAATTGGAAAGCTGATGGGGCAGGGAAAGAAGGAAGAAGCCCAGGAGATTATCAAGAAAACCTCTCAGATGAAGGAGCGGATCAAGGAAATTGAAGAAGAGGTTAAAGAGCTTCGTGAAAAAAGGGATGACATGCTGCTCCGCATCCCGAATGTTCCTCACCCGAGCGTTCCCGTTGGTGCCACGGAAGATGATAACGAGACGTTCAAAACCTGGGGCGAGCCCAACGAGAATGATTGGCGAAAACCGCATTGGGAGTTGACTGAACGGCACGGCTGGGTTGATTTTGAGCGAGGTGTGAAAGTAACGGGTGCCGGTTTCCCTTTTTATGTAGGTGGGGTTGCTCAACTACAAAGAGCATTGATAAATTATTTCATCAATGAAGCAGGAAAGGCAGGATATACCGAGCTTCAGGCTCCTTATTTTGTGAATGAAGACTCAGCGAGAGGAACAGGACAGATTCCCGATAAGGAAGACATGATGTATGTGATTCCCCGGGATGAGTTTTTTACGATTCCAACGGCTGAAGTGCCGGTTACAAACTTCCATCGTGATGAGATTATTGAACTAAAAGAGCTGCCGCTGAAATATGTCTGCCATACTCCCTGTTGGAGACGGGAAGCCGGTTCATACGGAAAAGACGTTCGTGGATTGAACAGGCTGCATCAGTTTGATAAAGTGGAACTGGTGAAAATTGTAAAACCGGAAGATTCTTATGATGAACTGGAAAGCCTGCGGGAACATGCCGAAAAACTGCTCGAAGCACTGGAACTTCCATACCGCACTTTGTTAATGTGCACCGGCGATATGGGTTTCACTCAGAGTAAAAAATATGATATTGAGGTATGGAGTCCGGGCCAACAGCGCTGGCTGGAAGTGAGTTCATGCTCTAATTTTGAAAGTTTCCAGGCACGCCGGATGCAACTCCGCTACCGAAAAGATGAAAATGAAATTGAGACGCTGCACACGCTGAACGGATCGGGTCTGGCATTACCGCGTGTTGTTTCAGCAATTTTGGAGGCTTACCAGGAAGAGAATGGGAAGGTCAGAGTGCCTGAGGTGCTGAAGCCATTTATCGGAAGGGATTATTTGTAGAGTAGCAGGTATTTAGCTTCTTTAATTATTGTTTTTCTTAGTCAGCCAAACGATTCCCCAAACCAAACCTACCAGGGCTAATGCAATCCCAAAGCCTCCGAGGAATGCATACAGTAAATAGGGCAGAATAATACTGATAATGATACCGGTGATGGCTTTAAGAGGAGAGGCGGCTACAGCTGAAGCTCCAAGCAATGATTTAAAAAGTCGGGCCAATCGTGCTAACATGGGATGAGTTTTGGTTCAAAGGTTTAGCAAGGTACGTCCGGGGTAGGGAAAAGATTCATTTTCAGTGAGCAGTGAGCAGTGAGCAGTGAGCAGTGCAGTTTTTTATACAAAAGAGATCAATTTTGGAGTTATTCCATTAAATCACAAGTTACTGTCAACTGTCAACTGTCAACTGTCAACTGTCAACTGTCAACTGTCAACTGTCAACTGTCAACTGTCAACTGTCAAGCTACCGCATGAATCTCGGTTTCGTCAAAGTTGAGAAGGAGTTCCAGTATAGGATCCATCTCATCGTGTTCCATAAGCTGCATCCGTAAATTCTTTCCGTTACGTACGCCTTTCAGGTACTGCCCGTAGTGTTTTTTCATGATGATGACCCCATATCGCTCACCGTGTTGTTGAACGGAAAGGCGTAATTGTTCTGCACAGAGCTCAACACGTTGACGAACGGTTGGTTCCGGAAGTAGCTCCCCGGTTTCCAGGTAATGTCGGGTTTGTTCAAAAATCCATGGGTTGCCAATAGCTCCCCGGCCAATCATTACGCCGTCAACTCCTGTTTCCTCAAACATTTTTTTTGCGAGCTCGGGAGAAGTCACATCTCCATTCCCAATGATGGGAATTTCGAGTCCGGGTGTATTTTTAAGTTTCTTCAGCCAGTCCCACCGGGCATCCCCTTTGTATTTTTGGGAGCGAGTGCGGGCATGAACCGTAAGGGCTTTAACACCAAGTTTTTGAAGCATCAGGGCCACTTCCTGGATTTTGATGGTGTTGTCATCCCATCCCAGTCGGGTTTTAACAGTAACCGGCCGGTCTTGGACGGCATCAACCACGGTACCGGCCATTCGTTCCATCATGGCAAGATCTTTCAGGCAGCCGGCTCCGGCTCCTTTTTTCACAATCTTATAAACCGGGCATCCAAAATTGATATCGACCAGGTCAGGATTTTGATCAACAGCCACTTTTGCTGCTCCTTCCATCGCTTCCTCACGTCCGCCAAAAATCTGAACACCAAACGGACGTTCCATTTCTTCGAAATCCATTTTCTGCATGGCAATATCAGAAGCCCGGATAATGGCTTCTGAACTGATGAATTCCGTGAAGACAATATCTGCTCCTTTACGTCGGCAGAGCTGTCGGAACGGGGAATCCGTGACATCTTCCATGGGGGCAAGAAACAGGGGTTGATTTGGCAGTTCAATAGGACCGATATTCATTACTATAAAATGGTTTTGGCTTAATTTTAAACCAAAGATACAGCTTTTCAGAAGGATTTATAAGCTTGCGCTCGGTATAAAAAGATTAGATAGTCTATTCAACGGTCATTTGTTCGAAAACTATAAAGCCCCGGTTTATCTTTCGCTATGAATTCATATAACTTACCTTTAGCCATTTCCCTCTTTTAGGCTTATATTTTCAGCCCACTTACTCACTCATAAAAAAACTAATTCTAATAAGGGAAAACTTAATATGTCACTTGGAATTAACAGTATCGAAGAACTTCTTGGAGACGAAGCTTCGGATCTTCTCAACCACAAATGCAAGACTATTGGTAAGGATCAACTTGTAACACCAACAGCCAATTACGTTGATGATGTTTGGTACCATTCTGACCGAAATAACCGGGTGTTGCAAAACCTTCAAAGACTTTTAAATAACGGACGCTTAGGCGGAACCGGATATGTATCCATTCTTCCGGTAGATCAGGGTATTGAACACTCAGCCGGTGCCTCATTCGCAAAAAATCCCGATTACTTTGATCCGGATCATATCGTGAACCTGGCTATGGAAGCAGGATGTAATGCCGTTGCTTCTACTTTTGGAGCCTTAGCTTCTGTATCCCGAAAATATGCTCACAAAATTCCCTTTGTGGTTAAGATTAACCATAATGAGCTGTTGACTTATCCAAACAACTACGATCAGATTATGTTTGGAACCATCGATCAGGCTTATGATATGGGTGCCGCTGCTGTTGGTGCAACCATTTATTTCGGCTCCGAAGAATCAAACCGACAAATTCAGGAAGTAGCTCAGGCTTTTGCCTACGCTCACGAACTCGGAATGGCTACTATTTTGTGGTGCTATACCCGAAACTCAGCCTTTAAAGTAGATGGTGTTGACTATCATTCTTCGGCAGATTTGACCGGACAGGCTAACCACATCGGTACTACGCTGGGAGCTGATATCATCAAGCAGAAGCAGCCGACTAACAACGGCGGATACAAAGCGCTGAACTCCGGCGATTCCAGCTATGGTAAACTGGACGAGCGTATCTATACCGAATTATCATCTGATCACCCTATTGACTTGACCCGCTACCAGGTAGCGAACTGCTTTATGGGACGTGCCGGATTGATTAACTCAGGCGGTGCTTCCGGTTCCAACGACTTTGCTGATGCGGTTAAAACAGCAATCATCAACAAGAGAGCCGGTGGTATGGGACTTATTAGTGGACGTAAAGCATTCCAGCGTCCACTGAAAGAAGGGGTGAAACTATTGAATATGATTCAGGACGTTTACCTGAATGATGAAATCACCCTCGCCTGATCGTGCATAATAATTACAGCCTTGCAGGGTTACCCTGTAAGGCTTTTTTTATTCAAGCCCATCTTTACCTAAAATTTTTTAATTGAGTTCTGAATCCGTAAATATCAGCCAGCCGCAATCCCTGATTTCCAGGAAGTACCTGATTATTTCCATATTATTGAGTCTTGCTACCATGGCGGGGGTTATTTATTGGACGTACACCCCCGGGGTTTTAGAGTTTCTATCCAAAAGCAGGCTGCCGGGACTGATTATCGCCCTCGTTGTTTCTTTGTTAAGGGTTTGGTTTTCAGCGGCTAAAATCCGGTTTCTTTCTGAAAAGAAATTAGATTGGTATGCTTCGGTTCGGGTTGTATTAGCCTGGGATTTTACCTCCGCTGTGACACCCTCAACCATTGGCGGGGCTCCTATGGCAACCTATGCCATGACCAAAGAAGGACTTAAGCTCGGAGATTCAGGTGCTATTATTCTCTATGGTGTATTGCTCGATCAAATCTGGTTTGCCCTCGCCATTCCGATTCTGCTGATTTCCGGCATTTTCTATGAAGTAGTTCCCCCTGAAATTGGTTTGGTAGGGGATGTTTCAATGGGATTACTTTATGTGGGATTGTTAAGTTATGCTGGCTTGCTTGCCTATGGCGTTTTGGTAAATCCCACTGCCATTAAAAGGGTCGTGAAGTATGTGTTCAAGCTGCCTGTGCTCCGGAGGATGGGAGATAAGGTGGAAGAAGAAGCGGAAAATCTTGAAGAGTATGCTCAGCAGTTGGGGCAGAAACCATTAAGTTTTTTGTTGAAGGCTTTCTTCCTTTCAACGATGTCGTGGTTGGCCAGAATTGCGTTGCCTACAATCGTGGTATTGAGCCTGCTGCCGGCGCCTGAAGTACTTTCGGTGCTGAGGAGCCTGGCAATGAACCTGGCATTTTTGGTAGTCCCTACTCCTGGTGGAAGTGGAGGAGTTGAAGGACTCTTCGTGCTGTTCCAGGGACCTTTGATTTCGAGAGAAGGGTTTATCGGGCTTGCTGTATTCCTGTGGAGGATCATCAGCTATTACATTAGTATTGGGTTGGGGATGATGGCTACAACCTGGTATGTGAATCAAAAAGTTGTTGAAATTAAAGCGCAGGATTAACCCATGGCCAAGGTGAAAACGCAATATGAATGTTCCAGCTGCGGATACATATCACCAAAATGGAATGGAAGCTGCCCATCGTGCGGAGAGTGGAATACCTTTGTTGAAAAAACGGTAAGTAAGAACAAATCCTCATCCGGTCACAAAGCCAAAGTAGAAGGATTGGACTCATCTGCTGCTCCTCAAAAATTGGATGAGGTAGAAACTTCCGAAAAGAGTCGCTTTAAAAGTAATATTACAGAGCTGGACAGGGTACTGGGCGGTGGTTTCTTACCCGGATCTTACGTGCTTATTGGGGGTGAGCCTGGGGTGGGGAAAAGTACACTCACCCTTCAGATTGCCAAGGCAAATCCTGATTTAACCATTTTATATTGTGCCGGAGAGGAATCGGCCGGGCAGATAAAACAGCGGGCAGCACGGCTGGGTGTGGAATCCGACAAGTTGCTGATCTACAATGAAACCCAGGTCGATAACATCATCGCCGAAGCGCAAAAGATGAAGCCGGACTTACTGATTGTGGATTCCATTCAAACAGTGTATCGAACCGAACTATCGAGTATGCCGGGGAGCATTCAACAGGTGAAAGAATGCGCGGCTTTGTTTCAGCAACTGGCTAAGAAAAAGGATATTACAACCCTGGTGATTGGACATGTTACCAAAGAAGGAGACATAGCGGGCCCGAGAGTGCTGGAGCATATGGTAGATACCGTGCTTCAGTTTGAAGGAGATAAGCAATATACCTACCGGTTACTGCGAAGCCTGAAAAACCGTTTTGGAGCTGCTCAGGAAGTGGGCGTCTTTGAGATGAAATCGGATGGGCTCATTGAAGTTTCTAATCCTTCCGAACTGTTTATATCTGACAAAACAGCCGGGGTAAGCGGAAATGCGGTTGTGTGCACCATGGAAGGAACACGTCCGCTTTTGATTGAAGTACAAGCACTTGTAACTCCATCGTCGTACGGTTCACCCCAACGAACAGCAAATGGTTTTGACCGAAACAGGCTCGCCTTATTGCTCGCCGTTTTGGAAAAGAGAGTGGGGAAGAATTTTTCCAATCACGATGTGTATTTAAATATTGCCGGAGGATTCAGGCTTAACGACCCGGCTGGTGATTTAGGAGTATGCTGTGCATTGGTGTCCAGTTTAATGGATGAAGCGGTTTCTCAAAATATGGCGTTTATAGGCGAGGTGGGTTTGGGAGGAGAAATCCGAACGGTACCTCACCTTGAGCAGCGCGAGAAAGAGGCCAAAAAATTGGGGTACAAACAAGTGATCTTACCCGGCTCAAAAGAGAGAGAAGGGGTTCGATACGTACATCAGGCCATAAAAAAAGCCCTCGGTTAAAAACCTGAGGGCTCAAATGAGTTAACTTCGTTTAGAAGTTGTCGCGCTGGCGACGTCGTTGTTCACGTTTCGCTTTTTTCAAAGCTTCGCGTCGCTCAACAGATGGCTTCGTATACTGTTGACGATCTTTGTATTCATTAAGAACACGTGATCTTGTTACCAGTTTCTTGAAGCGATTAATTGCGCGGTCAACACTTTCGTTGTCTTTAACTTCGACTCCTAACATGAAGTATCACATCCTTTCGTTTAATTTGTTTCCCTTAATTGGGAGCACCAAATATACACACTCATACCGAGAATTGGAAGTATCTTGCGTATATCAATCCACCTTTCTGTTTATGATGTATTTTTCAGGTATTTCAGACCCCAAAACACCAATACCGAACAGCGCATAATCATATTTTGCCGGATCTTCAGGGTCTAAAAACTTCAACCTTGCATTCAACTCGAGCACCGATTTCCAGTCGTTTTGCTTTCTGGATAATAACCCCAGTTTTCTGGCCTGCCGGGCTACGTGTACATCCAGAGGAATTTTTAACTCGGCAGGGGAGATGAAATCCATAATACCAGGATCTACCGGGCTGTTTTTGCGAATGCACCATCTCAGATACATATACAGTCGTTTGGCTGAGCTGTTTTTCTCGGGATTGGATACATGTTTACGAGTTCGTCGTGGCATCTCGGGATGAAAGGTGAAAAACTTCTCATGGAAAACAGCAATCAACTCTCTCTTCTGGCATTTAGCCTCATCAGAACAGTGTTTCCAGAACCGTTCGAAGGAGCCATACTTTAACAGAATGGTTTGCAGAATTTTCGTTAGCCAGTGTATGTCAACAGGCTTAAAGGTGCGGTGCTTAAAACCATCAAAGGCTGAAAAATCATTTTCCGAGTAATGTTCTATAAATTCAGCAGGTTTGTACTGCATGCGTTGAAGCAGTTCTTCAACTTTTGCATTCACAATATCCCGGCGCCCCCAGGCCATGGTTGCTGCAAAAAAACCGGCAAGTTCCTGATCCCGCTTATCCTCAAAGGCATGCATGAATTGAACGGGGTCTTCATTGATGTAGTTCGGCTGCTCGATTTTTTCAACCAATTCATCCAGAAAGGGTTTAAGCTCAGTGAGTTTATTCCTGGAAAGCGTTTTGAATTTCTTTCTTTTTCGGGGCAATGTGCTGCTCTGAATTATTTATTATAAAGTATTAGTTATACAGGACGATAAACAAAGGGTGGAGATCGTTCCTCTTTCCCTTTCAAACAAAAACAAAGCGAATTGATTCAGTTTCTAAAAAATCGGTTTTTTGCCGCTGTGGATAACTATATGCATTCACAATACGGTAGCCGTAAAGAAGTTTTATTCGAAAGCCATCCGAATGTAATCGTAGAGATTGGTGCGGGATATGGAGCGAATTTCAGGTATTTAAGAAAAGGAACCAAAGTTAAAGTAGTGGAACCCAATGCCGGGTTTAAAGATGTTCTCAAATACCAGGCCGGAAAATATGGAGTCAATCTGGAAATTTATGAGTCGGTTGCTGAGGAAATACCACTTTCAGATTCCTCTGCTGCAATGGTGATAAGCAGTTTGGTGCTTTGCTCAGTTAAGAACATGCCGAAAGTATTATCTGAGGTGAAAAGGATTCTTGAGCCGGAAGGGAAGTTTGTTTACCTGGAGCATGTAAGGGCGCACAAGCATAGTTGGGTATGCAAGATTCAGCGAATGGTAAAAAGCTCATGGAAGTGGTTTTTTGACGGTTGCAATGTTACCCGTGATACCGGGCGGATTATCATGATGGCCGGATTCAGCGAGATAAAGCAAGATGAATTCCAACTTCCCACCTTTTTTGTTCCCATCAGGCCGCATATAGCAGGTATAGCCGTCAAATAACTAAATACCCAGCTCACCCTGGCCTTTACCCACCAGTCGTTCGGTTAATACTTTATTCGCTTTGGGAAAGGGATACCTTTCAAGTTCATTGCGCTCCACCCAGCGAATTTCCTGGCTCGACTTAGGCCGTGGTTCTCCCGACACCAGCTTACACATCCACGCATGCATGGTGATGGAGAAATGAGAGTAGGTGTGTTTCAGGCTCATTAATTCCTTAAAGGCTTTTACTTCCACACCCAGTTCTTCTTGTAATTCCCGCTCTATAGTTTCCTGAATTTCTTCATCACCTTCTTGTTTGCCTCCGGGGAATTCCCAAAGTCCTCCAAGCATGGCATCTTCAGGCCTTAAAGCTATCAACAACTTTCCGTCTTCGGCTTCAATAATGCCAACGCCAATGGTGTGGTGTGGTTTCTTTTTTGCCGGAGACTTGTAGGGGATGGTATCCGTTTTTGCGGTTTTGGCAGCTACACAACCTGACTGAACCGGGCATTTATCACATTCCGGATTGGTGGGTTTACAAACTACTGACCCCAGTTCCATCATTGCCTGGTTGAAATCGGCCGGGTTATCCTCATCAATCAGTTCAGTGGCAAAATCCTGAACTTTGTTCTTTGTTTTGCTGCTGCGGATGTCCTCCTCAATCCCAAAATACCGGGTAAGTACGCGAATTACGTTTCCATCTACTACCGCATTCGGTTTGTTGAAGGCAATACTGGTAACAGCGGCAGCCGTGTATGGGCCAATTCCTTTCAGCTTGATGATTTCATCATAGCTCTCCGGTAGTTTGCCGTTATAATCCTGAACAACCGTTTTGGCAGCAGAGTGAAGGTTTCTTGCACGGCTGTAGTATCCCAATCCTTCCCAGGCTTTCAGCACTTCCTGCTGTTCAGCATTGGCCAAATCAAAAACGGTGGGAAACAGGGAAATGAAATTCTGGAAGTAAGGTGTGGCTTGATCAACCCGCGTTTGCTGGAGCATTATTTCCGATACCCAAATTTTGTAGGGATCGGCTTCACCCCGCCACGGCATTTGGCGTTTATGATCCTGGTACCAGCTTTGCAGGTGATTAGTAAAGTCGTTGTTATTCAAAAGAGAAACTGCGTTCTAATATTGTTATTCGTCGCCGCGGGTAATATTGAGCACATTCAGAGTCACATCAATGGAAGATGCAGCTCCGAGCCTGTCGGTAGCAATGACCTTAAACGTGGATTCGCCTACCTGTCGTTCGGTTGGCGTCCAGGTAAATTCCCCGGTTTTCTCGTTAATGGTAGCACCATCCGGCATATCAACACCGATGTATCTGACCAGTGAATTTTGCGGGTTTTCAGGATCAGTAGCATTAAACTGTAGCGTGTATTCTTCATTAACCGCTATAGAAGTAGAGCGAACCGGACTGAACCGGGGAGGAGCATTAAAAGAGCGCACATCTACAACAAAGCGAGTGCTGTCGGATTGCCCTTCGGAATTAGTGGCTACAATGCTGAACCAGAAATTTCCAACCTGGTTGATGGTCGGCTGCCAGAAAAAGCCCTGCTTTCGAATTTTGGCATTCTGTGCATTAGATCGATATGAAAACTCAACCTGATCTGTCGGATAATTCCCTTCCATTTCAAAAGCTAAAATAAGCGGATTTGGATAGGTTATTATCTGTTTGGGAATTGGTTTTATGCTGAATTCACCGGAAGCGGAGGTGTTGGATTCGGATGATTGCTCGCGCATCATAATTTCAGAGATATTGTCATTTTCTGAAATCCAAATTCGGTTGGCGCTGTTGGCGAGGTAATTTCCTGCACGGGTATCATCCTTCCATATGCCGAGAAGACCGGATTCATCGGTTGTCCAAACACGGCCGGATACCGTTCTCACAAAAAGCCGTCCATTCCAGCTGGAAATGTGATCAACGGACTCGTTGGTAACGCCAATTTTTTTCCCGATTCCGGTGGATCTTATCTCAAAAATCTCTCCGGTAGCAGTGCTTCCCCAAACCTGTTCCTGATCTACAAAGATGTGCTCCAAAGGCCTGCGTAACGAAATATTGGCTGAGTTTTGCAGGGTGCTATCCTGTTGATTGAAAACGAGGAGGGAAGGAGCATCGGTAAGTACAAAAAGCTGATTGCTTAGGTTGGATGAGCTTAAATCCATAACGCTTGCTCCGTTCATGAAACTCCCGGCCACAATCTCGGGATCAGAGTCCACTGTTTCCGGGGATTCCAGAGAAACACGGCCCAAACCTTCTTCTCCCAATGCTATATATAAACTGTTTTTTAAACGGGCGGCAGCTTTGGGCTGAGCGGGCAAGATGGTGGATGAATAAACCCCTAATACCGAGGTAGGTTCAAGAACGGTGAGTCTTCTCGAATCTCCGAACAGGTAAGCAAAACGGATGTCGGCCATAATGATATTTCCGCGACGCTGCATACCGGAAGAAGTATAAAGCCATTGCAGCGAATCAGGGTAGGCTCTGAATACAGCCATGCCTTCACTTTCGGATAGCACATACAAATGAGAAGGAGAAGCTTCCATCGTCTTTACATCCGGGATTTCCATCATCCGGGCATAATTCTGCACCAGTTTTTGCTGCCCCATAGCCTGCGAAATACAGATGAACACAAGTGTAAGTATCAGGGTAATCCTTGAAATAAGTTTCATATCACTATAACCAGTTATGCATTTTGTACCAGTGGATGGTTCGGGAGATTCCCTCAGCCAGCGAAACATCAGGAGTATAGTCTAAATCTTTGTGAGCTTTATCGGAGGTGCAGGTCCATTCCAATATCAGCTCATTTGCTTTCTCCTTGTTAATAACGGGATATTTTCCAATTAATGATGCCACGTTTTCTATTACACCTGCCGCTTTTTTAACCAATCCGGGTTTAATTTTGACCGGGATCGCTTTTTTGCCCATTACTTTGGAGGTGACAGCACGAATCTCGTTCCAGGAATGGGTGCCTTCCCCGGAAATAAAATAAGTATGGACGCCTGTATCTTTTTTATGAGCAGCCTGCATAATCCCGTTCACTAAATCACTAACATACACCATCGAAAGGCGGGGATTGTTCCCATCGCCTACAATCGGGCAAATACCTTTTGAGAACGCCTGGAAGAAAGAGAAAATCTGGTCTTCACGGGGTCCATATACTGCAGGCGGGCGGATGATTTTTATACTGTCCTTCCCACTCACCGCTTTATGAATACGGGCCTCCATCTCTTTCTTTGACTCCCCATACATACTCACAGGGTTCATAGGTTCCCCTTCTGTTTTGGGTGAACCGTTACTGGGACCGGCGGCAGCTAATGAGGATAAAATCATCATGTTCCTGACACCTTTTTTTTGAGCCAGGCGGACAAGATCCTCTGTGGCATCAACATTGGCGTGGGTAAATTCTTTTTTGGTGGGAGCTTTTACAATGGCTGCAATGTGAAATAATACATCAGCACCCTCAAGTCCTTTTGATAAGGCATTTAAATTTTGAAGGTCTCCCGGCACTTTTTTGAAATCAAGGCCACTCAGCCATTTCTCATCACTTCTTACCAGGCAGCGTACTTCATCGTAGTCGTCAGATTTGATTAGAGCTTCAACTAAATGGCTTCCTATAAAACCTGTTCCTCCGGTTACAAAGGCTTTCATTTATTTCCTTATATTTGGCGAATCGTTTGGAATAAAAAAGAGTTTACAGCGAGGATCATCGCAGAGCAAATAAGATACAAATCTACCCTCTGCTTTTAAATTTTTATGAAAGAATTACGAGTCGCCCTTTTTACAGGCAACTACAATCACATTAAAGACGGTGTTTCACTTACCCTGAATCGGTTGGTGAAGTTTTTGGAAGAGCAGGGGATACCGGTTTTGGTTTTCGGGCCAACGGTTAAGGAGCCTGCGCTTAATCACAACGGACGACTGGTTTCGGTGCCATCCATCCGTATGCCGGTTTCCGGGCGGGGAGAGTACCGGGTACCGATTGGGATCTCGGAAGAGGCAAAAAGGGAATTAGATGAATTTAATCCCACCCTGGTTCACATCGCAACGCCCGATCGTGCCGGATACAAGGCCTTACTTTGGGCACAGAAAAACAATGTGCAGGTAGTGGGTTCCTATCACACTCACTTCACCAGCTACTTTAAATACTATGGCCTTACGCCTATAGAATTTCTGGCGTGGAGGTATTTGAGCTGGTTCTATAATTCCTGCACACACGTGTATGTGCCTTCACAATCGATGATTGATGAATTGAAAAATCATGGTTTCGAGGATGGGATGAAAATCTGGGCCCGTGGGGTAAATACAAAACTATACTCTCCTGAAAAACGGGATATGGAATGGCGCAGAGCAGCAGGGTTTGAAGACGATGATATTGTTGTCACGTTTGTATCGCGCCTGGTGTGGGAAAAAGAGCTGGATACATTCCGGCACAGTGTACAGCAAGTGGCCTCAAAAAATCCAAAAGTAAAACCTCTTGTGGTTGGCGACGGACCTGCAATGGCCGAACTGCAGAAATTAATGCCGGAAGCCCATTACACCGGTTTTCTGGAAGGTGAAAACCTGGCAAGAGCTTATGCCAGCAGTGATGTTTTTCTATTTCCCTCCCATACCGAAACCTTCGGAAATGTTACACTGGAAGCCATGAGCAGTGGTTTGCCCTGCCTGGTTGCAGATGCCACCGGAAGTAAATCATTAGTAGAACACGGGGTAAACGGTGGCTTAGCTGAGCCGGAGAATAAAGTGGATTTCGTGAAAAAATTATCCATCATTGTTTCGGATCAAAGCCTTCGCGACAAAATGCGAAAAGCCTCCCGGGAAAAAGCACTCGAATATGAGTGGGATGAAATTAATGGTCAGCTGGTCCAAAATTATAAAGAAGCTTTAAAACTCCCGGTTCCGCAAACCTATTTATAAAGAAATTTAGTCCATGAAAATCATAGACGTCGCAGAGTTTTATACAGATCAGGGTGGAGGGGTGAAAACCTACATCAATCAGAAGCTGCAAGCCGGAAAAAAGCATGGCCATGATATTGTAATTGTAGCTCCCGGCGAAGACTGGGGTGAAGAAGAGCGCTATGGCGGGAGGGTGATTTGGGTGAAAGGCCCGCGACTGCCGGTAGATTGGCGCTACTACATTCTATGGAGAGAAAAAGCCGTGCATGAAATTCTGGATCGTGAAAAGCCCGATGTAGTTGAAGGTTCTTCGCCGTGGACCGGTGGCTGGTTTGCCGGGCGCTGGAAAGGTGATGCTGTGAAGACCTTCATTTTTCATCAGGATCCGGTTGCGGCTTACCCTCATACTATATTTGGGAATATACTTGGTTTTGACCGTGTTGATAAGCTCTTCGGATTCTACTGGAAATACCTGCAAAGGCTTAGTAGTAATTTTGATGCCACCATTGTAAGTGGAGAATGGCTGGGCGAGCGGATTGACAATTATGGAGTGAACAACCCCATTCCGGTTCCATTTGGAATAGATAAAGACTTCTTCTCACCAAGCCGAAGAGATCCCGAGCTTCGGAAAAAACTGTTATCCGATTTCGGGTTACCGGAAACCGCAAAGTTGATGATTGCCATCAGTCGCCACCATCCTGAAAAAAGACTGGGTTCTCTTATCGGCGGGTTTCATGCAGCTGCTGAAGAAGAGCCCATGGCCCTGATTGTTTTCGGGGATGGCCCCATCCGTAAGTATGTGGACTTTAAAGCGAACCAAAGCCCGCACGTTAAGCTGATGGGTTTTACCGAAAACCGGGATGAGCTGGCGAACATCCTTGCTTCGTGCGATTACTTTGTGCACGGTTCTTCAGCAGAAACCTATGGTATTGTGGTAGCCGAGGCGGTATGCAGTGGCTTGCCGGTGGTTGTTCCCCAAAGAGGGGGAGCCGGTGATATTGCCAATCCCGATATTGCTGAAACCTTTACAGCCGGAGATTCTTCATCCCTTAAAAAAGCCCTGCTGGATATTATCTCCAGAGATCGGGACGAGCTGGTTGCTGCATGTAAACTGGCGGCAAGTGAAGACATAGGAACGATGGATGACCACTTTAAACTTCTGTTTAAGAAATATGAACAATTGGTAGAACAGAAAAATACGGTTCTGTAAACGCTGAAAGTGGAATTTTTGAATTCTGTGAATTTTGATGTTATTTACACTGTTTAGAATTCAGTAGCAGACCGATATATTTCTTATCTTCAGCACGAAATTAAACTTATTTTACAGCGACCAGTTCTTAACCACGAGTTAGCGAAAATTTGATAGAAATTTAATACTGGCTATATTTCGCTGTTTATTTAGAATCTTTGTTAAGGAATTACCGAATGGCCGACCAAAAATCCAGCGCCACAAAATCAGACATTTTTTCGAAGGCTTTTAATTTCACAAAAGCGGATGAAGTCAAAGAAATGGGGCTGTATCCGTACTTTAAACCTCTCGAAGCAACGGACGGTACAATTGTTGAAATCGAAGGTAAAAAAGTAATTATGGCCGGGTCTAATAATTATTTGGGCCTCACCAACGATCAGCGCACGATTAAAGCAGCTCAGGATGCCCTCAAAAAATATGGTACAGGATGTACCGGCTCTCGCTATCTAAACGGTACACTCGACAGTCACCTCGAACTGGAGGATAAGCTAGCCAAGTTTATGGGCAAAGAAGGGTGTGTGCTTTTCAGTACCGGTTATCAAACCAATGAAGGCGCTATACAGACCATTGCCGATCGTAACGATATTATTTTCTCAGATAAAGACAACCACGCCTGTATTGTAGTGGGTACTCTTGTTTCGAACGCTAAGACCATGCGTTATAAGCATAATGACATGGATCAGCTACGAAAACTCCTTGAAAGAGCCGATCCTGACGCCGGAAAAATCATTGTAACTGATGGGGTATTTTCAATGTCAGGAACACTGGCTAAAGTACCCGAACTGGTTAAGTTGGCCAAGGAATTTAATGCCCGATTATATCTTGATGATGCTCATGCTGTTGGAGTAGTTGGAGACGGTGGAAGAGGATCAGCATCTGTATTTGGATTGACCGATGAAGTCGACTTGATTAGCGGAACATTCTCAAAATCATTTGCGTCCCTTGGAGGGTTTTTAGTAGGGGATCGTCCTGTAATTGAATACATACGTCATAAATCACCGGCGCATATATTTAGTGCATCCATGCCACCCGCTAATGTGGCAACGGTACTTAAAGTTCTGGAGATTCTTCAGGAAGAAACCTGGAGATTGGACCGTCTCGAAGAAATTGCCAATTACATGCGTAAAGAACTGCGAGGCTTAGGATTTAATGTATGGAGCAGTCAGAGTCCAATCATCCCTGTTGTAATTGGGGAAATGATGGACTGTTTCAAATTCTGGAAAGATCTGTTTGAGGAAGGCGTTTATACGAATGCGGTTGTTCCACCGGCTGTGCCACAAGGGCAGTCGCTGCTGCGAACAAGTTATATGGCAAGTCATACAGACGAACATCTCGATCAAATTCTGGAGGCATTTCGTAAAGTAGGCTTAAAACACGGCGTGATTGACAGAAATGGCCATTCAGCAACCGAATAAACCCTTAATCTTACCAAGGCTGCATGAATAGTTCCGGGGTAACCTTTGTTTCGACTAAAGAGGAAAAGAAACGGTTCACGAACTTCATATACCCTTTTTATGAAGGTGAAGAGCACTGGGTTCCCCCATTGCGTATGGATCAGAAAAAACTGATTGATACCAATAAAAATCCCTTTTTTAACAATGCTGAAATAGCTTTGTTCCTTGCTGAGAAAGATGGCAAAGACGTAGGCCGGATTGCAGCTATTATTGACCATCGTTTCAATGAATTTCACGGTACAAAAACCGGTCATTTCGGCTTCTTTGAAAGCATAAACGATCAGCACACTACAAACTTACTTTTTCGGGTAGCTGAAGACTGGCTTCGAGATAAAGGGATGAATAAAGTGGTGGGACCAGCCAGCCCGAGTATGATGGATACGATTGGCGTATTGATAGACGGTTTTGATAAAGATCCGTACATCATGATGCCTTATAACTTTTCCTATTATGATGAGCTGATTAAGAACGCCGGATTCCAAAAAGAGATGGACATGTATGCCTACATCGTGGATACGGAAACCGTGGCGGTAGAACGGATGAACAGGGCAATGGAAATTGTTAAAAAAAGGCTTCCCGATATCGAAATTCGTCCTGTGAATCTGAAGAAAATGGATTCTGAGATTAAGATTGTCCGTGAGATCTTCAACAAGGCCTGGAAAGATAACTGGGGTTTCATCCCACTAACAGAAGAAGAATTTCAGGCGGCGGGCAAAGACCTGAAAATGATTGTGGATACCGATTACGCTCACATTGCTGAGATCAAAGGTGAACCGGTAGCTTTCTCCATCGGACTTCCCAATATCAACGAGATTCTCAAAGACATGAATGGAAAGCTCTTTCCATTTGGGTTTATCAAGCTGCTGTGGGGCAAAAGCAGGGTGCAAGGACTCCGGACGGCATTAATGGGAGTTTTACCGGAATGGCAGGGCAAAGGTATCGATGCTCTTCTTCATCAGCGTTCGATCCAAAACGGGCTGGAAACCGAAGGTAAAACCATCTCTGAACTAAGCTGGATTCTGGAATCTAACCCGGAGATGATTCGCGTTGCAGAACGCATCGGCGGTACGTTGGATAAAACCTACCGGATGTATGCTAAAGAGTTGTAGCACTTCTTCATTACTTCTTAAGGCATCCCTTCTTTTTAACATCCAATTCACAACATCTACATAGTTTTTCCTTATCTTCTTAAGGCTATAAAGAAATTTTTATTTGCCCCGAACGCTTAGCGTTTTTGAATCATTTTGGGGCGTGAATTCTCAACCTTTAAAGAAGAAAGCAGAAGAATGAGTGAATATCGTATCGAGAAAGATTCAATGGGTGAAGTGAAAGTTCCAAAAGACGCTTTATATGGAGCACAAACCCAGCGTGCCCACGATAATTTTCCTATCAGCGGAATTAAATTCAGCCGTGAGTTTATTGAAGCTCTCGGGTATGTGAAGAAGTCGGCTGCGGCTGTAAATGCGGAACTGGGCCTTTTGGATAATGGAGTTGCCAAAGCAATTCAGGCTGCTTCCCAGGAAGTCATTGACGGACTGCACGACAAAGAATTTGTGATCGATATTTTTCAAACCGGCTCGGGTACTTCCACCAATATGAACTCGAATGAGGTGATTGCCCGGCGCGCCAATGAGCTGAAGAAAAACCTGGATGTGGATATTCATCCAAATGACCATATCAATTATGGTCAAAGCTCAAATGATGTAATTCCAACCACCATTCGTGTGGCCGCCGTTAAAGCGGTGAACAACAACCTGATCCCGGCACTTGAGCATCTCCACAAAACCTTTATCGAAAAAGGGAAAGAATATGCAGATGTAGTTAAAACCGGAAGAACTCACCTCATGGATGCCATGCCGGTAACCATCGAGCAGGAGTTTAGTGGCTATGCCCGACAGGTTGAGCTGGGGATTAAGCGGGTTGAATCGGCCCTGGAAAGAGTAAGCGAACTTCCGCAGGGAGGAACTGCTGTTGGAACAGGAATCAATACCCACAAAGACTTTGGGAAGAAATTCGCAGCTAAAATTTCAGAGCTGACCGGAGAGAAGTTTACCGAAGCAGAAAATCATTTTGAAGCTCAGGCAACGGTAGATGCACCTGTTGAGCTAAGCGGTCAACTAAAAACCATTGCCGTTAGCTTGATGAAAATCGGCAACGACCTGCGATGGATGAATTCTGGCCCGAACAGTGGAATCGGAGAAGTTGAGCTGGAGGCCCTTCAGCCGGGATCTTCTATTATGCCCGGAAAAGTGAATCCGGTTATTGAAGAATCTCTGACGATGGTTTGCGCTCAGGTAATTGGTAACGATGCCACGGTAACCGTAGGCGGACAGGCCGGAAACTTTGAACTAAATGTGATGCTGCCTGTAGTGGCGCATAACCTGTTGCAGTCGATAGAAATCCTTGCAAATGCGGCCCGGAATCTGGCTGACCGTTCGGTTTCAAAACTATCGGTACGTAAAGAGAATATTGCCTCGATGGTTGAGAAAAACCCAATCCTGGTTACAGCACTTAATCCAATTATTGGGTACGACAAAGCGGCCAAGATTGCTAAGAAAGCATTTGCTGAAGGCCGGGCACTCAAAGAAGTTGCCAAAGAGATGACCGACCTGTCGGATGAGGAACTGGAGAAAGCTCTTGATCCTATAAAAATGACGAAAGGCGGGTTCACGGAGTGATAGGTTTTTACGATAACCCTTCCAAGGTTATTACTATTATTTCTAATTATGGCAAAGTACTTTAACCTTGGAAGGGTTAGTTCAGTGTTTGTCGTTTGAACCCAGAATTCATTACAAATCAATAGAAAAAGAACGATAAGAGCGCTGGAGGCTGTTTCATAAAAAAGCGCTTTTCCGTATTATATCGCCCCTTTTGGAAGGGTGTTTTCCTAAATATTCAGAACTAAAATTGTATAATGGCTCAAGTAAAAGAAAAGACGACGAAGAATAAGTTTACCGCTGCTCAGAAAAAGGAAATCTTAGCCGATTTCAAGCTGGGTTGGGTAAGCCGGCATATGTCGTTAATCGGTAGAAAAGAAGTGCTCACCGGAAAAGCCAAGTTCGGGATATTTGGAGACGGTAAGGAAATCCCGCAGATCGCGATGGCCAAAGTATTTAAGAATGGAGACTTCCGGTCAGGCTACTATCGCGACCAAACCTTTATGCTTGCAATCGGAGAGGTAACCCCTCAGCAACTTTTTGCGCAACTATACGCTCACGCTGATGTGGAAGCAGATCCGAATTCTGCCGGACGGCAAATGAACTCACACTTTGCCACCCGCCTGCTGGATAAAGAAGGCAACTGGAAAGATCAAACCAAGTCAAAGAACACAGCATCCGATATTTCACCTACTGCAGGACAAATGGCCCGCTTACTGGGACTTGCCCAGGCTTCCAAAGTGTACCGCAACGAGAAAGCGCTAAAGGGCAAAGAGTGGAAGAAGTTTTCCAATAAAGGAAATGAAGTTGCATTTGGAACCATCGGGGATGCCAGTACTTCGGAAGGGGTATTCTGGGAAACTATTAACGCAGCCGGTGTGCTTCAGGTGCCGATGATTATGTCGGTTTGGGATGATGGATTTGGAATCTCGGTGGCTAAGAAATATCAGACCACAAAAGAGAATATTTCGGAAGTGCTGAAAGGATTTCAGCGCACAAAAGATGAGGACGGTTACGAAATTCTGAGGGTGAAAGCCTGGGACTACCAGGCACTGATTGAAACCTATCAGAAAGCAGAAGAGATTGCCCGGAAGGAGCATGTGCCGGTATTGATTCACGTGCAGGAAGTTACCCAGCCACAAGGGCACTCCACTTCCGGTTCGCATGAAAGATATAAGTCGGAAGAGCGACTGCAGTGGGAAGAAGAATATTGCTGCTTGGAAAAGCTGCGCCAGTGGATTTTAGATAATGGCATTGCCAAATCCGAGAAACTGGATGAGCTGGAAGATGAAGCTCAGGATGAGGTAAATGAAGCTAAAAATGCGGCATGGAAAGCCTTTTTTGAACCCATCAAACAGGAAAAGTCAACGGCTATAGAGTTGATTGACAACCTGAAAGAGGAATCAGGTGTAGAAAAGGTAGGTGAGTTTTCCAAGAAACTGAAGAACTACCCGAATGCCATTCGCAAGGATATTTTGTCAGCAGCCCGTAAATCGCTGGCGGTTACGGCCGGAAACAATTCATCTGCCCGTGAAAAGCTGGCTGAGTGGGTTAAAGAATACCGGGAAGTAAACCGGGATCGCTACAATTCTCATTTATACAGCCAAACACCAAATTCTCCGTTAAAGGTAGAAGAGATTAAGCCGGAATATCCTGAAGAGCCCAAACGAGTGGATGGCCGGATGGTTATACGTGAAAATTTTGACACCATTTTTGACAAATACCCAAATACGCTGGTATTTGGTGAGGATTCCGGAAAGCTTGGTGACGTTAATAAAGGCCTTGAAGGCATGCAGGATAAATACGGGGAAATCCGTGTGAGTGATACCGGTATCCGGGAAGCAACCATTTTAGGGCAAGGCATCGGGATGTCGATTCGCGGACTCCGCCCGATTGCTGAAATACAGTACCTGGATTACCTGTTGTACTGTTTCCAGGGAATTTCGGATGATTTGGCTACCCTTCGCTACCGAACAAAGGGCGGGCAGGCTGCTCCGTTGATTGTACGAACCCGCGGTCACCGTCTGGAAGGAATCTGGCACTCCGGTTCCCCAATGGGGATGATTACAAGCGGCGCTCGGGGTGTTCATTTATGTGTTCCCAGAAACCTGACTGAAGCGGCCGGATTCTACAATACCTTACTTCAGGGAGACGACCCTGCTATCATCGTTGAGCCTCTGAATGGCTATCGCCTCAAAGAAAATATGCCGACTAACTTAGGTGAATTTACCACACCGTTAGGCAAGCCGGAAATTATTAATGAGGGATCCGATATGACGGTTGTTTCCTATGGATCAACCTTCAACATTGTGGAAAGCATTATTCCACAGCTTGATGATGCCGGTATTTCCATCGAGCTGATTGACGTAAGAACCCTGATGCCTTTCGACCTGGATCATGTGATTGGAAAATCACTCAGCAAGACCAACCGACTGTTGATTGTGGATGAAGATGTTCCCGGTGGAGCTTCTGCCTACATCCTGCACAAAGTATTGGAAGAGCAGGGCGGCTACTTTCAGCTCGACTCAGAGCCTAAGTGCCTGACGGCCCACGATCATCGTCCGGCCTATGCTTCCGATGGTGATTATTTCAGCAAGCCCAACGCCGAGGATATCTTCGAGACCATTTACGAGATCATGCACAAAGCAGATACCGAGCGTTATCCGGCGATATATTGATCGCAGATTTACCGGATTTTCAGATTTCACAGATTCTTAATCAATAGCTAAGGCTATATCTGTGAAATCTGAAAATCCTTAACATCTGTGCTCAAATAAGCCCCCGCGCCTTCAACTCTAAATACTTATTAATGGCATTCACCGAAAGCTCTTTCGGAGGGGTTAAAATAGTTTGAATACCTCGTTGGTTCAGGGCCTTTACAATCTGTTTTTTCTCAAAGGAGAATTTCTCTGCAATCGTCTTTGTGTAAATCTGCCCGATAGTTTTAGATTCTTCATACAGCAGTTTGGTCATTTCGGTATTTTCAAAAAAGATGGTAACCAGCAAATGGTCTTTGGCAATTCGCTGCAGGTAGGGAAGCTGCCGCTCCATCGAAGAAAAGGTCTCAAAATTGGTATAAAGTAAAACAAGACTTCGCTGATTTACATGCTTTCTCAGGGAAACAACCAGCCGCTCATAATCGGATTCCATAAAGTTGGTATTCAGGTTATATAAAGCTTCCTGAATGCGCTGAATATGCGTTCGCTTTTTCTCCGGTTTTACGACTATGGAATCATCATTGGAAAAAGTAACCAAGCCGGCTTTGTCATCTTTAATGAGCGCGATATTTGAAATCACCAGGCTGGTATTGATGGCGTAATCGAGCAGGTGCAGGCCGTCGAAAGGCATCTTCATAACGCGGCCCATATCAATTACATTAATCACGTTCTGGGATCGCTCATCCTGGTACTGGTTTACCATCAGGTCGTTTGCACGGGCCGTAGCTTTCCAGTTAATGGAACGGACGTCATCGCCCCGCACATATTCCTTGATTTGGTCGAATTCCATGGTGTGGCCGACTCTGCGGATCTTCTTGATGCCAATGTCTGTCAATCGGTTTGAAATGGCGTACATCTCAAATTTACGCATCTGAATAAAGGAGGGATAAACAGGAACCGTTTGCGAGGCAGCAATACTGACTTTCCTCCGCACAAACCCAATTCTCGAATTTATAAATAAATTGATATCCCCAAAGTCGTACTCCCCTCGTTCGGTCGGGCGCAGCTCGTAAGTAAATTCTTTTTCCATTCCCGATGGAAGGGAGGTGGAAATGCTGAAGTCCCTGATTTGAAACTGATGGGGAATTTCATCAATGATTTCTGCCTGGGCTGTAAAGTTAAGCTGGTTGGTTAATTGCAGCCGAATCGTGTTTTCATCTCCATTGGAAAGTCGTTGTGGGACTATCCTGTTTCCGGCAGCCGGCTCTTTTTTGCTAAACAAGAGGAGCAAATCAATGCCAAAAATCACTATAAACCCAAAGAAAAGAATTTCGGCAAAAGCACCGACAGGGGGCACAAAGTAGCCTACCAGAAAAGTCAGAGCCACCCCGGCCAGTACCTGGAAAAACAGGTTGCTGAGATGCAGTTGCTTTAAAAAGTTTAGTGGATTCATGTGTTGTTAGTAAGTCTTTCTATAACTTGCCTTCTGAAAAAGCGTCTTCCTCTCCATAGGAGAGGAAACAAAGGAGAGGGTCAATGTTTGAGTCAACTTAATTACCTATTCAAACATTGACCCGCCCCTAAATCCCCTCCCCGGAGGGGACTTTAGTAAAATTACCTCGGCACCTCCACCTTCTCCAGAATAATTTGTATTACCTGATCGGGTTTCATTCCCTCCATTTCTTTTTCCGGGGTTAGGGTAATTCGGTGGCGGAGAACAGGGTTTATTACCTCTTTCACATCTTCAGGAGTAATAAAGTCGCGCCCGTTCATAGCAGCCCAAGCTTGTGCGGCTTTCATTACAAACACCGAGGCACGTGGCGAAGCACCGATTGAGACCGAACTACTGTTTCTTGTATTCTGAATAATTTGGGCAATGTACTTCATCAGCTCAGGCTCCACATGAACCGATGCCGCTACATTTCGTTGTTTGGCAATTTCTTCGGCGGAAATCACTTTATCCAGTGAGCTGATATCCAGCTTGTTTTTGCGGGAATAACTGCCGGATAAAATCTCCACTTCTTCTTCTAATGAAGGATAGGGGACATCAATCCGGAACAGAAAACGGTCGAGCTGAGCTTCCGGCAACCGGTAGGTTCCCTCATGTTCAATGGGGTTTTGTGTGGCAATTACCATAAATGGAGGCTCCATGAAATAGGTTTTACCATCCACGGTAATCTGCCGTTCTTCCATCACTTCAAATAAAGCCGCCTGTGTTTTCGCCGGCGATCGGTTGATCTCATCGATAAGCACGAGATTTGAAAAAACCGGTCCTTCCTTAAACTCAAAGTCTGTGGTTTTTGGGTTGAATACCGATGTTCCGATTACATCAGCCGGCATCAGGTCGGGGGTGAACTGAATACGGGAAAAGTCAGCACTGATGGTTTGGGCCAGCAGCTTGGTGGTCAGGGTTTTGGCCACACCGGGAACGCCTTCAATTAAAACGTGTCCGTCGGCGAGGAGGGCCGCAATCAACAAATCGACCATACGATGCTGACCTACAATGATTTTACCTATTTCCTCCCGGATACTTTTCACCAGTTTTTCCACTCCTGATAAATCAGTGCGGCTTTCAAATGGTGCTTTTTCTTCGGTTGATTGTTCGTTGTGAGTGTCTTTCTCTTCAGTGCTCATCGTTGACTCTGGTTATAGAATTGGTCAATTCGTTCGGTTAACAGTTTTAATTCTTTTTGGGTGAGGTCATCCTGACCGGAGATCTTGTCAATCAGATCAAAAAGGCCTTGTATTACGATCTCTTCAATGCCGGATCGAAGGGCGATGTCACGCTTTAGTTCATCATCAATTTCGGAAGTATCCAGCCCGAGGTTGGATCGAATATAATCAAAGAAAAACCGGATTTTCTTATCAGCAATCAGCTTGTGATCTCCTTTTTCGAGATAAAGACTTCCGATTGTTCGGGCAAATTCGATACTGGAATTTTTTGGTGGTTCGATCGTCGGTATAATTCGTTGCTTCCGCTTAGCCCTGAACACCATAAACAGCAATACGCCGCTCAAACTAATAAACCATGCCCAGCTTAGATGTTCTTCTGAAACAACGTAGCGTACCACGCTTCCGCCGGCAAGGCGGACATCCTTATAATACTCATCCCAAATGGTTTCCCGTTCCGGAAGGTAGGAAAGGGCCTTTAAGGCATAATCGGCTCCGGATTCATCCCGCACAAAATAATTGGTGAACAAGGTAGGGTTGGAATGAAGAAACAGCTCTCCTTCTCCAAACTGGATACGTATGAAATTTGGATTTCCTTCGTCATTAACTCCCAGTGAAGAAACTTTCAGCGTGGAATCTACCTTAAAGAAATAGGTTTCTGTGGTGCTTCGGTAGTAGGGGAAACCGGATTCCTCTTTGAGCCGGGGATTGGTGAAATTGACGCGGGCGGTATCTTCATCCAAAATAGAACCACCCGTCAATAACGGGTTATTCAGGTACGTGCCAATACCGAGGCTGTCTTTAAAAGCCTGTTCGAAAGTGCGTGCAGCAATAAATACGCTGGCTCCCTGTTCAACCTGTGATAACAATATGTCTGTTTCCCACCGGTCGATACCAAAGCTCTTATTGATGAAGATCCAGTTCTTTTGGGGGTTTGTGGTGTCGGCGTATTCAAAAATGGGTGATTGATTCAGGCTGATTTCATCATCCGGAAAAGCAGCCGGAAGTAAGGCATGCATCAGGTAACCGCCATAGGGAATTTTGTCTTCCGAGGAATAGCTTTCGGTCCAGTTCAGGGGTTTTGGTTGAAGAATCTGGGCCAGGACGTAGATAAATATCAGGCCGCCCAAGATGAAGTAATATGTGCGCTCTTTCTTAAACACTATGCGTGAGCCTGATTTTTAAATTGTTGGTAAACGCTCTCTACCGTTTCATATCCGGCTTGTTCAATATTGAAATCGCCGTATTCCACATATTCGTAATAGGTGGTAAGTTTATTGAAGTAGTTGCCGGCGGGGTGACTACCTAATTCCCGCAGGTAATCGTGGTTGGTTTTATCCGGTTTCCAGCTGATCAATTCATTTTCATTCAGCTGCTGAAGTGCTTTCAGGTATAAAATCCGAACGGCATCGCGGTAACGGCTTTCTGCGAGAGCAGCCTGTAGCATTTCCTCATAATTTGTTTTGGAGAGCTCTGACTCGCGAATGTTCATTGCCAGAGATTGCCCCGTTTTTTTTCTGGAGAAGGAGGAAGTAAGATTCCCACCCAGCATATGGTTTATCAGGGCAAAAAGGATGGCTCCGAAGATGGCGAAAAAGATAACCCGAACGGTGATAGACGCCCAAGGGCTGCTGAAAATCCATTGAAGTAATTGAATAAACCACCGTTGTATCCGGCTCCATAACGTCTCAGGATTTTCAGCCTCTTCGTTATAAGCAAAGACGTCTTCGTTTGTTAAACTGTCTAAGGTTGACGGTTCAACGGTTCGCACATACACTTTGCTGCTGTCCGGTTCGAAGTGTTGAACCGTAGAAGAATCCTGAGCTGTTGCTGCAGCCGGAATCAGGAACAGAAATATAAACAGCAGTCTTCGGATCAACCCAACTCCTCAATTTGCGCGCGTAATCCTTTTCCTTCTTTTCGCTCAATGAGGTTGAAATACTGCAGGGCCATCGCAATCAGCATGAGTACCGAAAACAGGGAGGCTACAACTATAAGCAGTCCGTAAAAAAGGCCCATTCCGGTTCCGATCATTGCCGAGTTATCGGCTCCAGAAGCTGCCAGAAACCCAAACAATATCGACATTGGGATAATGAGGACATAGGACATGAAAGACGTGATGATGTTCATCACCAGGTAAGTGGCAAAAGTGAACCACCAGTGGCCTTGTACTAAATCCCACGAACGGCTGATTGACTCAAAAGGGTTCCGCTGTTCGATTACAGCCACGGCCGGTGCCACAAAAAGTTTGATCCCGATATAAATGCCCGGAATGATGAAGAACATAAATCCAAAAAACACAATGATTATAATCAGGATGTAGAGGCCCAGAAGCGTAAAAAAGTTCCGGCCAAAATTGTTGAAAATATCTTCAAACCGAACATCATTTGTGTCCTGTGCAAGATTTATATGCGTTAAAGAAACCGTGAGTAACGCACCGGATGAAAAGGCAAGAAGAAGCATTCCAATCAGGAAATCTCCGCTAAAGAGGGCATCAGCTGAGGCATCGGGATTGTCCATAATAGCGGTGAAGAAGCTGGAATATCCGCTTCCCACCAATAAACCGGAAATGATGTAGAAAGGCAGAACCAGTAGTCCCAGCGCCTTACCCAGGCTTTTGTAATGCACCCGGATGTAGGTAAAAGAATCGGTTAAGATACCCCCGAGGTCGCGATATTTTTGAAGTTTGAAGTCGCTCATTGTTCCTTTTTTAGAGTGATGGGTAAATAAACAAAGTACCACAGAATGAATGCTAATGAACTCAAAATTATGAATAAGCTCAACCAGATAGGCATTTCAGTGTAGCGGGTTACAAACGATTCCAGCAATCCGGCAGCCACAAATACAGGGACTAGGCCAATAATCATTTTCAGCCCCTCACGTCCGGCTTTTATAAAGGAATGTTTACGGGAACGGGTACCGGGGAAAAGAAAGCCATTGCCGACCACGAAACCAGCTGCACCTGCAATTACAATAGCTGAAAGTTCCAGAGTTCCATGGATGAAAATGACCCGAAGAGCTTCGGCCACCAACCCGTATTTGGCAAAAAAGTGGATAAAAGCGCCTACCATCACTCCATTATTGAGCAGCACCATTCCAACTCCCAGCGAGGTAAGTAAACCACTTGCAAAGGCATAAAAAGAAACGCGGACATTGTTTACAGTGATGGCAAAAAACATATTCATTTCTTCAGCTTCTTTATAAACGGCCAGCGGGTCTCCGCGATCAATGTTGCTGATGGTCATATTCACGTAGGCATCCCCCATAATGTAGCGAACGAACGAAGGATCATTCATTGAGGATAAAACACCGATGCCAATAGCTACTGTAAATACGATAAAGCTGTAGAGTAATTCTTTCTGTTTGGTCGCAAAAAGCCCGGGCAGTTCCTGCGTCCAAAATGTAATCAGGCGGTTGGTCTCTTCTTTTTTGGAGCGATAGATTTCATCATGTACGGCCACCGAAAGCTGGTTCAGGTATTCTTCGGTTTTACTGCCGGGGTAATTTGCCTGTGCATAAGCCAGGTCGGCACTGAGCTCGATATAGAGATCGGCGAGTTTGTCGGGGTCATCCTGAGATTTATCCTTAAGCAGGCTTTCAAACTCCTTCCATTTGTCTGCATTCTTCCGTAAAAAGGCAACTTCTCTCATTCAGTAAATTCACTTTCGTTTTAACATACATGAGCCTAACTTGGCGCTCGTTTGTGTGCAAGAAGATAACAAATCAAAACCAATACGAAACCACAGAAATCCCAATAAACCAGCATTATGGTAGGTATTGAAACCTCGCAACACGTTAAACTCAGTTATGAGCCGGCCGGAGTGGGAGAGCGCATCCTGGCCTTTTTCCTGGACGCCTTTTTTATCGGGATCTACTACCTGGTGGTAATTTGGATCTGGGGGTATGTGAATGATATCGGTCCCTCCTCAACCGGAAGCTTTGAGGATTCCGTTTGGGTGCTTTACATCGTACTCGTTCTTCCGCTGATGCTCTATCACCTGGTATCAGAAGTGGTTTCCAATGGCTACAGTCTGGGAAAAAAGATTGTGGGAATCCGGGTGGTTAAAATTGACGGTACGCGTGCCAATCTTGGGGGGTATCTGGTTCGTTGGATGTTCAGGCTTGTGGAAATCTCAATGACAAGTGGCGTTCTGGCTTTTGTGGCTATTTTGCTGAATGGGAAGGGGCAACGCATCGGGGATATCTTAGGTAAGACCTGTGTGATCAAAGAACGAAAAAAAGTGAATCTCGATAACACGCTGTATTCTAAAGTGGCGGATGCTTATGAGCCCCGGTTTAAACAGGTTGCCGAACTCACCGATAACGATATTCGCATCATCCGGGAAGTGCTCGACTCCCGTTCTCATTACGACTATGACAACTGGTTCCTTATGCTCCAAAAAACCCGCAAGAAAATTGAAGACCGTTTAGGGATAGAAGATCATGGACTGAGCGGGGATGAATTTCTGCAGACTGTGATTAAAGATTACAACGCTATTCACGGAAAGGGGTGATGGAATACGGATGAAAGGAATGGAACACAGATGAGGGGATTGAGCTGATGATCGCGGAATGAGGGGGGTGTTTTCTGTTATACTTCAACCAGCGACCATCCATTACATCGGTGTTATCCGTGTTCCATGCTATGTTGGAGCAGGATAGAACACGGATGAGAGGATCGAGCAGATAATCGCGGAATGAAGGGGTGTTTTCTGTATTCTTCAAACAGTGATCATTCGTACAATCAGTATTATCAGTGTTCCATTATATGATTATAAAAGGTTAGAATTAGGATGTTGTGGGTTGGAAAAACAGGTAACCCATTTTGATATATGCCGTATATTCTTCGCTGATTAATCATTACCGTAAAAACTATTTATGCGCCATCTTTTTATCCACGCTCAATTCGGGATACTGCTTTTCAGTTTAATTCTGACAACCGGTGCTTCTGCTCAAACACCTGATACTCTGTTCTTCTCGATAGATATGACCGGACCTCTTTCTGAAGACTGGTTCGAGCCGGTTTCCGAAAAGGTTGGAATTCGTGGAGACCAGCCTCCGCTGAGCTGGGGAACAACCTATCTGGCAGCCGATCCTAACAAAGATGGCATTTATAATATCGCCGTGCCCTTTAAACTAAATACTGATAGTCTGTTGGTTTCCTTCAAAATAAAAGTGGATGGAGTGGAGAACCCGGATGATGGATGGCAGGCCGGGCGTAATCATGAAGTCACCATATATAAAGGCATGGAAAACAGCGTGGCGTTAGCATGGGGAGACCGGCCACCCGAAGCGCCGGTAACCATAACGGGACAGGTTGAGATTATCAGAGACTTTGAGAGTGAAAATCTGCTGCCCAGGGATTTATACATTTACCTTCCTCCGAACTATAAGGAAAGTGACCAGCGCTACCCGGTGCTATATATGCATGACGGTCAGGCTCTGTTTGATGCTTCTGAAATAGGGCAGGAATGGAAAGTAGATGAAGCTGCTGAAGAGCTAATTAGATCCGGTGAAATTGAGCCGGTAATTATTGTGGGGATTGGAAATACGCAAAACCGCATTGATGAATACACCCCCAGCAAGCAAATCTGGAGACATGAATTGGAGCAAGTTTCATCCGTAGAAGCATCTTCATTTCCTGATGCCTATACCGGAGATTTTAAAACAACAGAAGGAGACACCATCCGGTTCAAAACGAAAGCAGACACACTCTATGCAATGATTCCGGGTGGGGATTCCTGGCAGTCTCTGATTCCCAAAACTGAACATAGCTTTTACCTTCCTCAGGCTGGGATCACCTTTAGTTTTGAAG
Organism: Gracilimonas sp.; assembly: GCF_017641085.1. Classification (NCBI taxonomy): domain Bacteria; kingdom Pseudomonadati; phylum Balneolota; class Balneolia; order Balneolales; family Balneolaceae; genus Gracilimonas; species Gracilimonas sp. The sequence goes on from NZ_JAEPPI010000003.1 coordinate 704,122, forward strand.
CATCAGAAGGAAAGGTTAATAAACTGATTGCAAGCAAGCTGTCAATGGGTGGTAAAGGGGATGTATATGGAGAGTTTATACTGAATAAAGTGAAGCCATTTGTTGATGAGAATTTCCGGACAAAACCCGGGAAAGAGTTCACAGCTCTGGGCGGTTCTTCACTGGGCGGGTTGATTACGCTATACCTTGGACTTGAATACCCGGATGTTTTCAGCAAGCTGTTGGTGGTTTCTCCTTCCGTTTGGTGGGATGGAAGAATGATCATCGATGAAGTAAATGAATTAAAGGGCTCAACCGATCAACATATTTGGCTGGATATGGGAACGGCTGAGGGTGAGGGTGCCGTAGATAACGCTAGAGCTTTACATCAGGCGCTAATAGATAAAGGTTGGTCAGCTCGAAATCTGCAATTTATTATTGAGGAAGGAGCTGCTCATAATGAACGGGCTTGGGCCAAACGGGTTCCTGAGATGCTCCGGTTTTTATATGCTGCAGAAAATTAATTGTAATTCAATTTCAGACAAAAAACCGATCTATAAATACAGCAATCCAAACAAGGGGCAGATACGCGATGGAGGCAAACATCATCTTTTTGGCATTTGCCTTGGTTCGATCCATTCCAAACTTGATGGTGTAGAAAAGAAATCCAATTGCGAATATGAGTCCGCCCACCAGAAAAATCATCCCGGAAATATTAAACTGATAAAGAGCGAACGTAACCGGGAAGAGGGAAAGGGTGCAAATCAATGACCAGAATACGGTTTTGTAGCCTTTTTCATCTTTGCGGGGCAACATCTTTAATCCGGCGCTGGAGTAATCGTCTTTGCACAACCAGGCAATGGACAGCACGTGGGGTATCTGCCAGAAGAACATAATACCAAACAGTAGCCACATGCCCGGCTCGGCAATATTACCGGTTGCTGCAGCCCATCCGCCAACGGGAGGCAGGGCCCCGGGGATTGCTCCGATGGCAATATTAATCGGAGAAACTTTTTTCATTGGGGTGTAAACGCCAAGGTAAATCAGTGCGGTTGCAAAGGATACGGCTCCGGCCACCGGGTTAACTAAAAGAATAAGGTAAAGCAGTCCGGAGAAAATCAAAGTCAGGGAAAAGATCATACCGCTTTTAGAGTCAATACGGCGATCGGGTAGCGGACGTTTAGAAGTCCGCTTCATCAGGCCGTCGGAAGCACGCTCAATAAATTGATTATGAGCCCCGGTACCTGCAGCAATCAGATAGGTACCGACCAAAGCGTGAATGAGCGTCACAAAATTGATGTTAGCTCCACTGCCAAGGATAAAACCAACCAGCATACTCACCAATACCGACATAGTGATGCCCGGCTTGGTTAGTTGGTAGTAATCGGTAATAACATCCGTAAAAGATCTCTTGATGAGAATGTTATCTTCGGCTGAATTCATGTAAATTTGATAGGTCGAAATAAATACGTTTACAGACACCAAATTTAAATATTATTCCTCATACTTCACAGTATTTCAGCTATGAAATTGAACGCTTTTCAGAAAACAGCAATAACAACCGTTGCCGCTACTTTATTCTTAATTTTAGTGGGTGGACTTGTGCGAGCTACCGGGGCAGGACTTGGTTGTCCCGACTGGCCTAAATGCTTTGGTATGTGGATACCTCCCACAAGTTTAGCCGACCTTCCGGCGGGTTTTGACGAATCCCAATTTAATGTGTGGAAGACCTGGATTGAGTATGTGAACCGGTTAGTGGGAGTTGTAATTGGCTTGCTGATTACGGCTACCTTTTTACTCTCCATCAGGTACAGAAAGGAAAAGCCAACAGTTTTTTACAGTTCCATTGCCGCTTTTGTGCTCGTTTTATTCCAGGGATGGCTTGGTGGAGTAGTGGTTAGAACCGGACTTCATGAAGGCTTGATAACCGCGCATATGCTGGTAGCTATGGTAATTGTGACGGTGCTCCTTTATGCAACCTTTGAGGCAACCAGCGACCTGTTTAAAATCAGGATTGAGGAAGGCTTCCGAAAAAAATTACTTTGGACAGTGTGGGTATTATTCGGGCTTACCATGATCCAGCTCGTACTGGGAACACAGGTTCGTGAGGCCATCGATGTAATAAAAAATGCACCGGTTGTTTCTCCCCGCGGAACCTGGCTTGAAAACATGGAAGGCGTATTCCCCATTCACCGAAGTTTCTCTTGGTTATTGGTAGCGGCAGCTGGGTGGCTGTTTTACCTGATGAAGAAATACAATGCGGAAGGGTGGGTTAAAAAGCTGGGTGACCTGAATGTTGTGTTGGTATTTCTTCAGGTATTAATTGGTATAGGTCTCAACTATCTGGCAATGCCCAGAGTGCTGCAGGTTCTGCACTTAGTAGGCGTAGCCGTGATGGTATGTACTCAGTTTCTGATGATTTTGGTACTTAGAAGAGGGGAAGTTGTGATCAGTGATCAATGACCAGTGACCAGTGACCAGTGACCAACGATTAACGAAATGGGACTTGGAATTTGGAATTTGAGACTTGAAATTTAACCCTTATTACAATCTCTCCAGTAAGTCATTCAAAAAAACCTTGATCTCATTCAGGTCTTTACGGGCTTCGGCACTGAGGGGAGGAGCGTTTTTGATTTCGCCTTCACGTAAAATTTCCTGCACACCTTCTGAACTGTACTTTTTATCATGTAGTAGTTCTTTGATCTTGAAGATGAGGGCAAGTTCCTGCTCTTTATACACTCTGTTACCGGCGCTGTTTTTCTTGGGGCTCAGCTCCGTGTAGGTCTTCTCCCAGTTTCGTAATACGTGGGGCTCAAGTCCGGTTAGCTTACTGACTTCACCCATCGAGTAATACAATTTTTTCATAGCAGACAGAAAGTGTATTTTAGAACGTTTTTAATGGCGTGAAAGTAAACCATTTCTGAACATATATAAAAGAATACATTTTGGAAGATACACCTTCAGAAAAAAATATCGACATCAGTATCGTGGTTCCCGTTTATAATGAAGAGGAATCATTACCCGAGCTGGAAAAGGCAATTAGCAAGGCATTATCGGCTGATTACAGCTATGAAATTATTTTTGTTGATGACGGCTCATCGGATAAATCTTGGCAGCAGGTTCTTTCAATGGGGGGCGAGAAAGATTTTATTCATGGAATCGCACTAAGTCATAATTACGGTAAGAGCGTAGCCCTGCAGGCCGGCTTTGAGAAAGCACAGGGAAAGTATGTTGTAACCATGGATGCTGATCTCCAGGATGATCCCAATGAAGTGCCCGAGATGGTACAAATGCTAAAAGACGGATATGATTTGGTGAGCGGCTGGAAAAAAGAACGCCACGATCCAATTTCAAAAACCATCCCGTCCAAATTCTTCAATTTCGTTACCCGAAAAGTTGCCGGGATTGAATTGCATGATTTTAATTGCGGCCTCAAAGCGTACAGAGCAGAAGTGGTTAAGAATATCTATCTGTACGGAGAACTGCACAGGTATATTCCCATGCTGGCAAAGCGAGAAGGATACACCCGGATTACTGAGAAAGTGGTTACGCATCATCCCCGTAAGTATGGAAAAACTAAATTTGGGCTGTCCAGGTTTATGAATGGATTTCTTGACCTGATTACGATTACTTTTGTGCAGCGGTACTTGCAAAAGCCCATGCATTTTTTTGGTACAGTAGGGGTGTTGTTACTCTTAGCCGGTGGAGGTATCAACCTGTACATGGCACTGCTAAAGTTTGTTTACAGGCAGGGTATTGGTGACCGCCCGCTCTTATTTCTAGGTATTTTGCTGATGGTAGTAGGCGTGCAGTTTTTCTCAACCGGATTATTGGGCGAAATGATCAACAAAAACAATGTGAAGGATCAAAAACCGAGGGTCAGAGAAATTATTTAACCGGTATAATTATCAGATTGTGGAAGCGTTTATATTGTGTCGTTCAACTTTAATCAACACACTTATGAAGCTAAAAAGTAATCTGCTTTTCGTTTCAACATTCCTGTTCATCCTGATGGCAGGCTGTGATGCAAACATCTTTGATTCCAATAAAGATGTACAGATCCGGATCCAAAATTCATCGGAGTACACCCTCGAAAATATCAGGGTTTCATTTCCTGACGAAGAAGTGAGTTATGGAACATTAGACCCGGCTCAGAGCAGCGACTACCGAAAGGTGAATAAAGCCTATCGCTACGCATACATCGAATCAGAAATTGATGGAGAGAAAGCCATATTGCAACCGATCGATTACGTTGGGGAAGATTTTCTTGATGAAGGGAAATACACCTATCAGTTGTTTGTTTATGGTGAGTCCGGGCAAAGTGAACCAATGCGCTTCTATCTTGGTTTAGAGCTGAAGAAAAACTGATATTATCTAAAATAAGAATGTAAAATCAGTTATTTACAGGCAGTTGATGTATTAACTTTTTGTTAAAAGCATCAAAATGTAGAAACTGACACTTGTCAGGTAATATATTTTTCCGTTATTTAGTTTCATCATAAATAAGGAGCGTCTTCATTATTGGGCGTCAACTCATCTGTTGGATTCAGAATAAGGTTTGCTCCTGATTTAGCTAAACTGCAATTTTTTAAAATTAACAGCCAATGGCTACGTCAGTATCGGTTCACTTATATTCATTTTGTCCAAAAAGTCATCAGCTTAAGCTGAAAGGTTCGTGCTACTCTTATCTTTGCCAAATTCTTTTTCTAAGTTTGGGCACCAGCTTTTTTTACCATTTTCAGGGATTCTTGGAACGCTGTTTCGGCTAATCTAATCCCGACTGCTTCTGTAACGGCATTTCATTTGAGGAAAAATATCTTCGAAAGGAATAATAAGCTGTTACCAATCAACGAACGGTTAACATCTTCCATCAAACTAACTAAGAAATAAAAACTATTAGTGGGTACTTACGCCCGCAAATTTTAGGTGTTTACTATGTCTGATAATAAACTTAAAAAACAACTTGGCCTCTACGATGTATTTGCCATCTGTACCGGTGCTATGTTCAGCTCCGGGTTCTTCTTGCTACCGGGAATTGCGGCAGCCCAAACAGGGGAGTCGGTGTATTTGGCTTACCTGGCTTCCGGAATTCTGATTATACCCGCCATGCTCAGCGTGGCAGAATTATCTACGGCTATGCCAAAATCGGGGGGAACCTATTACTTCCTGGATCGAAGTCTGGGTCCGATGGTAGGTACCATTGGCGGGTTAGGATCGTGGGTTGCCCTTATGTTTAAAAGTTCCTTTGCCCTTATTGGTATGGGAGCTTATTTAGCACTCTTCGTGGATGTTTCATTTACGATGCTAGCCCTCATTCTGACCCTGATATTTGGGTTCCTGAATATTTTCGGAGCGAAAGAAACAACACTCCTTCAGAGAATATTGGTCACGGTGTTAGTATTGATTATGGGACTTTTCATCATACAGGGGGTCTCGGCCGCCGGGTTGGATATCAGCATATCGGATTCGGAAAATGGATTTTTTAGCAACAACCTGCATGGTTTTATATCCACCATAGGCCTGGTCTTTGTGTCTTATGCCGGGCTTACCAAGGTTACCAGTGTGGCTGAAGAAGTGAAGAATCCGGATCGGAATATTCCTCTCGGGATGATTCTTTCACTCACAACCGCCTCTCTGATCTATGTTGCCGGAGTGTATATAATGCAGCAGGTTCTGACGGCAGAAGAGTTCTATTCAAGCCTTACGCCGGTAGCCGATGCGGGAGCAAAATTCATGAACTGGTTACCCGGTTCAGGTGGCATGCTCCTTATTGTGGTTGCGGCAGTTGCTGCCTTTGCCTCAACCGGAAATGCCGGCATTATGTCTGCCTCAAGGTATCCGTTCGCTATGTCGAGAGATAAGCTTATGAGCCCTAAGTTCAGCGATATCGGTAAGCAGGGTACTCCTTACTATGCCATTATCGTAACGGTAATTTGCATGATTCTGATTCTTTTGATTTTTGATGTGGAATCGGTAGCCAAGCTTGCCAGTGCGTTTCAGTTGCTGCTGTTCGGGTTTATGTGTTTAGCAGTTATCGTAATGCGCGAAAGCAACATCAACAGTTACAGGCCGGGATTCAAATCACCGCTATACCCGTGGGTTCAAATTGCCGGGATGTTAATCTCTGTTTGGCTGGTAGCAGAAATGGGAATCCTTGCTGTATCACTTACCGGTTTCATCGTGGTGATGTGCGTGGCGTGGTACATCTACTATACAAAAGGCCGGATAAACCGAAGAGGAGCGATATTCCACGTTCATGAGCGACTGGGTAAGAAAAGGTATGATGATCTGGAGCTCGAGCTTTTGAACATCCTCAGCGAGAAAAACACCGGGGAGCATCTTTCATACAAAGAAACCATTGCCCGAAGCATTATTGTAGATGTGGATTCGGAGAATACAAAAGTGGATGAATTGTTAAGAGAAGCCTCTAAAATTCTGTACGGCCGGTTGAAGGTGGAAAAAAAGATGCTGTTGAATGAGCTTACTGAAAACTACAACCATCGCTTCAATAAATTGAGCAGCGGGGTAATTTGCAGTTATCATGCGATGGCTGAAGTTTCAGCTCCTGAATTGGTTGTTTTCCGGATTAAGAAATCGCTGGACCTTGAAATAACAGGAGTTGATGGCAATGTGTATATGTACGCCATTCTCTTAGTCCCTGAAGAAGAGGAAGGATTGGATATCCGTTTGGTTGGGCATCTGGCTGAAATTGTTCAGTCATCCGGCTTCAAAAAGCGATGGATGCAATCCGGTAACAAACGCGAACTCAGGGAGTGCTTGCTGAGTGAAGGTCACTTTATCCAGCTGAAAGTGAATGAAAGCAAGCAGCTCATGGAATTTGCAGGTAAAAAAATCCGTGACATAAACCTGCCCGGGTCAAGTTTGATCACCATTATTTACCGGGGAAGTGAACTCATCATCCCGCATGGAAATACCCTAATCAATGAGGAAGATGAATTCCTGATGGTAGGTGATCCGGATGACATTAAAGAGCTGATGAGCAGTTAAACCAAAAAAAACCTATGGCTGATTTCATTAATCTAAATAGTAAGTGGAAAGATGGAAGAGCAAACCACTAATAGAAAAGCCCTGTGAAGTGAAGTTCACAGGGCTTTTATGTGGTATGTACCGCGTACGGGATTTGAACCCGTGCTACCGCCGTGAAAGGGCGGCGTCCTGGACCCCTAGACGAACGCGGCATAAAATAAAGTCCATAAAAAAACCGTGGATGTTGTGTCGATCCACAGCTAATATAAAAGGGAGCCCGATGGGATTTGAACCCACGGCCTCTAGGGCCACAACCTAGCGCTCTAACCAACTGAGCTACGAGCTCCATTAATAGTACCGCGTACGGGATTTGAACCCGTGCTACCGCCGTGAAAGGGCGGCGTCCTGGACCCCTAGACGAACGCGGCATTAATAAAAATTCAATAAGTCAAAAAAAGAGCAACTTGTGTAAACCTCTTTAGAGGCGACAGGCGGACTCGAACCGCCGTACGAGGTTTTGCAGACCTCTGCCTAACCACTCGGCCATGTCGCCTTAAGCAAAAGCTAAAAGCTAGTACGCCCGACAGGAGTCGAACCTGTAACCTACGCCTTAGAAGGGCGTTGCTCTATCCAGTTGAGCTACGGGCGCTCAACTTACAATATGTCAAAAAAACAAGATTTTCCGATCATAAAACCGAAAAATCTTTCTTTAGTCGGGGAGACAAGATTTGAACTTGCGACCCTTCGCTCCCAAAGCGAATGCGCTACCGGACTGCGCCACTCCCCGTTCTTCGAAAGACTCCAAATATAGGACTTATTTCAGACGGTTGCCAAATGAATAAATTACTTTTTTCTAAAAATTGGCATTTATTTAGGTAGATCTTTCAGGATAGCTGAAACGTAGTTTTCCCAGCTCATATTCTCAGCAGATTTCCGAACATTTTCAGCCGGAAGCGGATGCTCGATAAACTTAAGCATTTGTTCTGCCATGGAGTCGATGTTACCGTCTTCAGCCAGGTAACCGTTAAAACCATCTTTTATGGTTTCCGGGAAATGTCCGACATTAGTGGCCAAAATGGGCAGTTCAAAATTATAGGTCAGTGATTCTACCCCGGATGGAGTTGCGGTGAGGTAGTAGAGCACACTACAGTCACTTACCTGAAAGTATTTATTAACGTCTTCGTTGGGGATGAACTCGTTTTTAACCACGGTACTTTCTTCTAACCCTAATTTTTCAATCAGTTGAAGGGGGCGGTAATCCTGTTCGCTTTCCTTGTTCTTGAGAAACAACTTTTGAGCGACCGCAAATAAACCACGCTTAATTTTTGTGGTGATTTTTGACGTATCCAGGGTAGCCCAGAATTCCTCTCCGCAGATCAGAAAAGAGACATCATCCCGCTGATCGGAAACTTGTTTGAAGGCCCGAATGGCGTTATGTAATCCCTTGTATTTTCGGATGAACCCAAAGAAAAGAAAAACATACTTATTTAAGCCCAGTTCCTTCTTGAACGCTTCCGTGTCAAAGTCGGGATCCGGTTCATATAAATCGTAAACCGGGTGAAATAGCTTGATCACCGTGGTGGCTTCAGAATCCGACCGTTCACCGGTTTCATTGATGGCAAAATTTCGGTTGGGATAAAGGGCATTCAGTTCATCCACCGTTTTATAGGCGTGTGTGATATAGGTGTCGGCATGTTTAATGCCTCTTTTGGTGAGCCGCTCATCGATGGTGCTGTCTTCTTTCTGAACCACAAAATGTAAGTCGAAAATGATTTCTGCCCGGCAATGTTTCTTCAGCCATTTGGATATCGACCCCATGGGTATTCCCTGAATAGAAATTGCCCATTGAAAAATAACCTTATCTGGATTCAGCGATTTAATGTACTTCGCCGTTTCTTTCCAGCTGAAGGGATTGTTGTAGTTGGTGATATACTTCACCTTAATACGCGTGCCTTCCAGAAAATCAGATTGGCTGGATTTATCAACAAACTCCCGTGGAATGATTGATGGATACTGATTGGTCCAAGAAACAATATGGACTTCATTATCCGGATCTTTGTCCAGCGTTTTTGCCAGCGAGGTGTTGTAGTTAGAAATCCCACCTTTAAATTTTGGTCCCGGCCCAAAGCATACAATTTTAGCCATCAGCTTAAGCGTATTTCTCTACGGCAACGTCATAAACGCGTCGCATGCCTTCCCGCAGAGATAGTTTGGGCTTCCAGTCGAGTTCTTCATTCACGTAGCTCATATCCGCATATCGGGAATGTACACCTACAGGTTTATCCAGTAATTTTTTGATTTCCGGATCATAACCGGCGAATTCAGTGAAAATCTCGATAATTTCGAGGAAGGTGGTCAGTCGGCCACTGCCAATATTAATCGCTCGGCCATCGGTAATTCTTTCCATAGCGTGGAGGGTGCAATCCATCACGTCTTCAATGTGCACAAAGTCACGGCCTTGTTGACCGGTTCCCCAAACTTCAAAAGGATCTTCTTTGAGAGCGGCACGCCGGGCAATAGCTGGGATAGGATAGGAAAGGTCCTGGTCTTCGCCATAACCTGAGAAAGGCCGGATACAAGTAACAGATACCCCATAGTATTTGGCAGCGATGTACGCGAGATACTCACCGGTTAATTTAGACCAGCCGTACGTCATATCGGGCTGACCCATATTTTTGAAATCGATATCACTTTCACTCAGTGCAATAGCATCTTCTTCGGTTTGAAGGTCAACCGGGTAAGCCGCACTGGAACTTGGATACAGAACACGATTAGGTTTCTGGCGGCATACCCACAGAAAGAATTCTGCATCAATAGACAGGTCGAGGGCCACAAGCATGGGGTCACCATCAATTTTCGCTCTTCCACCCACAATAGCTGCAAAGTGAAATACATCTTTGAAGCGGGTTACGTCCAGCCCGTAGGTATCGTTGATGTGATTTTCATTATCCAGCATGGCCCGGATAAAATAGCGGGCATCCTGCTTCAGGAATACCATGCGTTCATCATCCCCGAAAAACTCGAGTCCGTTTTCTTTACGGGTCGGAGTGCCATCCGGAAGCCAGTCAGAAGGGTGAGTGCCAACGGATAAATCATCAATAAAGAAGATGGTATCGTCCGTGGTTTTGTGAAGTCGTTTTACAAAGTTTCTTCCGACGAATCCGCATCCGCCTGTAATTAGATGATAGCCCATATAAAGAGTTTGTTTTTCAGATTTTTGCTGAAGATATGAATTTTGAGAAAAAGCCTTTGAAAAAGAAGAAATATTGTTGAAAAATCCCGTTCTTTGCAGTGCATTTAATCAAAAATCACTCATGAAATATACTATTCCCTTTATTGTTTTTACGTTGATTTCTGTAACAGCTTTTTCGCAGTCACTTCGTATATCCGAATCATCTTCCACTCGCAGTAACAGTGCCGGCGAATTTACGGTAGCCGGACATCAAATCAGCATGAGCAAAACCTCTCTTGGTTTCACATCAGGAGCTGCTTCTTCTGACCTGAATTCCCTTACGGCTTTATCCGGAGCGTTAGGTATTTCCGGGGTTACCGTTTATGAAGGTGGTGGTAAGGAATTGTATAATTCATCCGCTTATCAGCTTCAGCCAGGTGACAATTCAGCAAAAGTTTATGTAAAGCCGAATGGCGGATTTATTGTGCGAGAGAATATTGCCAATTTTCTGTTTTTTGATGAATCGGGAAGCATTGAACAATCGATTTCCAATAGCTCTCAAAGTACAGAAGGTGAGTCGGTTTCAGAACTGGCTGCCGACCCTGCTTTTAAAACCGTGGTTTTGTATAACCCCAAGATAGTTCGTGATCAGATCGAAGGATCCCGTGCACGTATTGTTAAGCCGAACTGGACGACCACTGATATTTTCTACAGCGGAGATCGCGCCATCCGGTTCATTAAAGTTTCTGAGAACGGTCAGCTGATTGCAGTTGTGTCTTATAAAGATGGTGAAGACGATAAAGTTGATGTGATGGATCGTTTTGGAAATGAACTGGAGACTTTTTCCTTTAATCAGAGTGTTGCCGATCTGAGGTTTTCCGAAGATGGAGAATTTGTAACGATCAGATCTAATAGCAGGGTGGGAGTCTATTCTGTGATTGACGGAGAAAGAGAAGGAAGCACGAGCTTCCGTTCTATGCTGCATTTCGCGGAGTATGTACCGCAAGATAACACGATCATTGCCTTAACCGCTGATATAGCCGGTTCGGTGTTATCGGGAGTAGAATTTCATGCAATCAATGTAGAAGCAAGGGCAATCGAACGTCAAGACTACAGCGGGCAGTTAGGTATCTCTGATTTGCTTTCTGTGAGCTTAGATCGCACTGGTTCGAACAGCTATTCTTTAACCGGATTGAGCAAAGCGCTTAACCTGAGCGTAAGTTTTTAATCTAATCTCATACTTCTGAACTGTCATCGCGGGCTCAGACCCGCGATCTCCTTAATCCGGGCTTGTGAGGTTTGGTATCAAGTAAGCAAGCATTAATTCCGGAAAGTGTACTCAATAAAAAAGCCGGTACATATATTATGCACCGGCTTTAGTTTCTTTAAGAAGAATCTCAGCTTAAGCTTCTTTCGGCTTTTCTGATGTATCCTCTTCTTCCTTAGCTTCTTCGCCGTTCTCGCTTTTGGAGGCAGAAGGTTCCGCTTCTTTCCAGTCGAACTCGAGTCCGTCACGAGAGTTGTTCATCTTAATCTTGATGAGAGAACCTTCATTATGTTCGTTCTCGAGCAACTCTTCGGCTAAAGGATCTTCGATATACTTCTGGATAGCACGCTTCAGAGGTCGTGCTCCGTATTTCTGATCGAAGCCTTTATCGGTAATGAATTCCTTGGCAGCTTTGGTCACTTCAATTTCATAACCCAGCTCCTTGATGCGCTTGAAGAGATCTTCGTTCATCAGGTCGATGATTTGGAAGATATCGTCTTTCTCGAGCGGACGGAATGTAATCACGTCATCGATACGATTCAGGAATTCAGGATTGAATACCTTTTTAAGAGCATCCTGGATGGTTGATTTCATCTTAGCGTAATCGAAAGCAGAGTCATCAGTATCAAAACCGATGCCTTTACCCATATTCCGGATATCACGTGCTCCGATGTTAGAAGTCATAATGATAATCGTATTACGGAAGTCAACGCGACGGCCGAGGCTGTCGGTCAGGATTCCATCATCCAGCACCTGTAGTAAGATGTTGAATACATCCGGGTGTGCTTTTTCAATTTCATCCAGAAGAATCACGCTATATGGCTTACGGCGTACTTTTTCAGTGAGCACTCCGCCTTCTTCATATCCAACGTAGCCGGGAGGAGCTCCTACCAGTCGGGATACGGAAAACTTCTCCATATACTCACTCATGTCAATGCGAATGAGTGTGTCTTCTTTATCAAATAAATACTTGGAAAGAACCTTGGCCATTTCTGTTTTACCAACACCGGTTGGCCCAAGAAATATAAACGAACCGATCGGGCGGGTTGGGTCTTTCAGTCCGGCGCGGGTACGCTGGATAGCTTTGGTCAATTTCACAATTGCTTCGTCCTGTCCAATCACCTGGCCGCTCAGCTCTTTCTTCATCTTGAGCAGTTTCTGGCCTTCTTTCTGGGTGATTTTGTTGACAGGAACGCCACTCATCATGGCAATTACGGAAGCAACGTCTTCTTCATTAACATCATAAACAATGTTTTCAGACTCTTTTTCCCACTGACGTTGAGCAACTTCAAGCTCTTCAATCAGTCGTTTTTCTTTATCACGGAGACGGGCAGCTTCTTCAAAGCGCTGCTTTTTCACCATCGAGTTTTTCTCTTCGCTGGTGGTCTCAATTTCCTCTTCCAGATCAATGATGTTCTGCGGAACCGTGATATTGGATAAGTGAACACGGGCTCCTGCTTCATCTAAAGCATCAATGGCTTTGTCGGGGAGGAAGTGATCGGTTACATAACGATCGGTGAGTTTAACACAGGCATCAATCGCATCATCCGTGAAGCGGACGCTGTGGTGTTTCTCGTACTTGGGTTTAATCTGATTTAAAATCTCGGTGGTTTCTTCCGGTGTAGTCGGGTCAACCATTATTTTCTGGAAACGTCGTTCTAGGGCACCATCTTTTTCAATAAACTGACGGTACTCATTCAATGTAGTTGCGCCAATGGCCTGAACATCACCACGCGCAAGAGCTGGTTTAAGCATATTGGATGCATCCAGCGATCCGCTTGCTCCACCGGCCCCAACAATAGTGTGAAGTTCATCAATAAACAGGATAACATCGTCTGTTTTCTCAAGCTCGGTCATTACCGCTTTCATGCGCTCTTCAAACTGACCCCGGTATTTTGTGCCGGCTACCAATGCAGCCAGATCCAGAGCAATAACGCGCTTATCATAAAGGACGCGAGACACTTTGCGTTCTATGATGCGAGTTGCCAGTCCTTCAGCGATGGCGGTTTTACCTACGCCCGGTTCACCAATAAGCACCGGATTGTTCTTTTTACGGCGGCTCAGTACCTGGGCCACACGTTCAATTTCTTTTTCCCGGCCGATGATAGGGTCGAGGCGACCTTCTTCAGCCATCTCGGTAAGGTCACGGCCAAAGTTGTCGAGTACTGGTGTTTTTGATTTTTCCATTTTCTTTTCCCTTGAGCTCCCTGATCCGGAACCGGATCCTTTGGATGTAGAAGCACTCGCAGTCATAGACGAGGAATCGCTATGGTCATCACGAGATTTTCCGGATATGATAAGATCCAGTTCTTCGCGAACTGCATCGTAAGAAATGCTGAACTGTTGCAGTATTTGTGCAGCGATATTTTCATCATCTCTCAGGAGAGATAACAGAAGATGTTCGGTGCCGATGGTGTCACTTTTGTAAAGCTTAGCCTCCAGATAGGTGATCCGTAGTACTTTTTCGGCTTGTTTGGTGAGCGGAATGTTTCCAACCTGTACAGATCCACCGGTTCCTCGAACGGTGTCTTCAATGGTCTTTTTAAGTTTAAAAAGATCACAATCCAGATTTTTAAGAATCCGGACTGCCACTCCATCACCTAATCGAACGATACCTAATATTAAATGCTCCGTTCCGATATAATCATGTCCTAACCGTAAAGCTTCTTCACGGCTAAACTGAATTACATCTCGAACTTTGCTTGAAAAATTTCCCTCCATCTGACGAGTTCCTTAAATAATTGCTAAATAAATCTGTGAATATTCAGATAAAAAAACGTGTGAAACACTGCTTTAGTTCATTACTACTCGAAGGTAGTAGCGCGGAAAAGTAAATGCAAACTAAATGCTAATCGCTGAAATTAAAATAACGATTTGCCGGTCATTTCTTTTGGTTGCTCAATCCCCATAAGCTTTAGGAGCGTAGGGGATACGTCCGCCAGTATGCCATCGCTTAAGCTGATTTCTTCCGGATAATTAACAACAATAGCCGGTACCAAAGCGGTAGTATGCGCTGTATGCGGACTTCCATCTTCCTTAATCATGCAGTCGGCATTGCCATGATCTGCAATTATGAGCGTGCGATAACCGTGTTTGTTTGCGGTTTCGATCACGCGCTCCAGTTGTTTATCGACCGTTTCCACAGCTTCTATAGCGGCTTCCATCACACCGGTATGGCCAACCATATCGGGATTGGCAAAATTGAGCACAACAAAGTGATGTTTTTCAGTTGATAGCTGTTTGCACAATGTGTCCGCAACCTGCTCAGCGCTCATTTCGGGTTGAAGGTCGTAGGTAGCTACCTTCGGGCTTGGAATCACGATTCGTTCTTCTCCCTTGTTCGGAGTTTCCACTCCGCCGTTAAAGAAATAGGTCACGTGCGGATATTTTTCCGTCTCTGCAATTCGAAACTGCCTCAGTCCCTGATTACTGATCCATTCACCCATGGTATTTGAGAGTTCCTGTGGGGGATAGGCTACACGTGCAAACTCAAAAGTTTCATCATAGGAAGTAAAGGTGGTGTAATGAAGATCCAGATCTTCCACCTCAAATTCACTGAACCCGTCTTCATTTAAAGCTCGGGAAATCTGACGGGCCCGATCACCGCGAATGTTATAGAAAATCACCACATCACCTTTCTGTATGCGTGATTCGGGGCTGTCGTCCAGCAAAATCGGTTTTATAAATTCATCGGTTACCTTTGCCTCGTATGAAGCTTTAAAACCTTTGGAGGCCGACTCAAATTTCTCTCCTTCTCCATGCACAAGCAGGTCGTAAGCCAGCTTGATGCGCTCCCAGCGGTTATCCCGGTCCATAGCGTAATACCTTCCTACAATGGAAGAAAGCTGCCCAACGCCAACTTCCTGTGCTTTGGCCTCAAACTCTTTTGCGTATTCAATTCCACCGTTAGGGGAGGTATCCCGTCCATCGGTGAAAGCATGCACGTTTACATTTTCGATGCCATGCTTTTTGCAGAGCTCAAGCAATGCAAACAGGTGTTCGTTGTGGCTGTGAACGCCTCCGTCAGAAAAAAGACCCATAATGTGAATCTTGTTCCGGGATTTGGCTTTTTCTACAGCTGCCAGCAGTTTTTCGTTCTCAAAAAACGAGCCGTCTTGAATGGCTTTATTGATTCGGGAAAGTTCCTGCCATACAATTCTGCCGGCACCTATATTAAGGTGTCCGACTTCAGAATTTCCGAATTGACCGTCTGGGAGACCTACATTTTCTCCACTGGCAGAAAGTTTGGCATGCGGATAATTTTGGAAAAGGGAGTCGATGAAAGGCGTGTCAGCTTTATCCACCGCGCTGACCTCTGGGTTTTCAGCCAACCCGAATCCATCTAAAATGACGAGCAGAGCTTTCGATTCGGCGTTGGCCATCCAGCTTTATCTTTATAGGTTGTTAACGTATTTAGTTAACTGAGCTTTTTTGCGCGCTGCATTATTTTTATGAATAATACCTTTAACGCTCATACGGTCGAGGTACGATACAGCTTCTTTTAAAGCTTCTTCGGCTTTGGCTTTATCTTCAATTTCGTACACGTTCTTAACCAAAGATCTCATTTTAGACTTTCGGCTTCGGTTATGATCTCTGTGTTTTTCAGCCTGTCGTACTCTTTTTTTGGCTTGTTCAGTTATTGGCATTGCTAATATGCTTTTGAAATTATCTTTTCCTCGGATTTTTCCGAGAAACCAAAATTAAGAGTTATGAAAATATTAAACAAGAAATGATTGAATAATTAACAGGATAAGTTTAATTTAGCTGATCTGTTATGATAGTGGTAATTGATGGACCCGCAGGATCGGGCAAAAGTTCAACAGCAAAGGCCGTAGCGGCCAACCTTCAGATTCAATTTCTTGACTCCGGAGCGTTGTATCGCGTTGCTACCTTGTTATACCTGGACGTTAATAAAGATTTACCACAGTTCTTTGACACACTGAGAGAAAGTGATATTAGCTTTCACTTCAAGAATGAAAAGTTTCATGCGTATTTAAATGGTCGTGATGTTAGCGATCAGATAAGGAGTATGGAAGTTTCTGAGCATGTAAGTGAGGTGGCTTCTAACCCTGATGTGCGCGCGCACTTAAATGATTTGATGCGCGAAGTTGTTAAGACCGATATATACATCGCCGATGGAAGGGACTTAGGAACCGCTGTTTTCCCTGACGCAGCCTTGAAATTTTTTATGGTTGCCGATTTGGATACACGAGCACAGCGAAGATATCAGGAAGTGAAAGCTCAGGGCAAAGATGTGACGCTTGAAGAAGTGAAGCAAAATATTGCCGGGCGGGATGAGAAAGACTCTAACCGGGATTCTGATCCGCTCAAAAAAGCCGATGATGCCATTTTGGTGGATACATCCGAAATGACTTTTGAGGAGCAAGTCGCTTTCATCAGTGAAAAAATAGAACGATTGATATCAACGCAGAAAAACAATTAACCATAAACTTATCCCACAATTGAAAGTCAATTGTGAGGTAAACCAATAACCAAACATAATGACTGACGAAGTAAAACAAGAACAAGCAGAACAAGAAACAGCTGAAAACACGGCTGAGGAAACAGCAGTAGCTGAAGCGGAAGAGCAAGTACAAGAAGAAACTACAGCCGAAGAGCAAGCCGCTGAAGAGAGAAAAGAAACAATGACTCATGTGTACTCCGGAGACGTGGAAGGAGAGGTGTACAATCTTGAAGACCTCCAGCGTCCATCCGATGAATACTCCGATGATGAGTACAATGAGATGGTGGATATGTATGAAGACACCCTCAATGAAATTGAAGAAAAAGAAATTGTACACGGCCGTGTTGTCTCAGTAGATGAGAAGTACGTTGTTGTAGATATCGGTTTCAAGTCTGAAGGTATCATCCAGGTAAATGAGTTTTCTAACGAAGCTCTGGAAGCAATGGAGCCCGGCGATGAAGTGGAAGTATTCCTTGATCGCGTTGAGGACAAAGAAGGACAGTTAATTCTATCTCGCCGTAAAGCAGATATCCTGAAAGCATGGGAGAAAATTGAAGCTTCTCATGACGATGGTGATATTATTGAAGGATATATCAAGCGACGCATTAAAGGTGGTATGGTTGTAGATGTATTAGGCATCGACGCATTCCTGCCCGGTTCTCAAATCGACGTACGACCTGTACGTGACTTCGACGCCTATGTAGGCAAAACCATGGAGTTCCAGGTTGTTAAGCTAAATATGGCCGCTGAAAACGTGGTTGTATCTCACCGTGCACTTATTGAGTCTGATCTTGAAGAGCAGCGTGAAGAAATTCTCGAAACCATCGAAGCCGGTCAGGTTCTCGAAGGTGCTGTTAAAAACATTACTGACTTCGGTGTATTCATCGACCTTGGTGGTGTTGACGGACTGCTTCACATTACGGACCTCTCTTGGGGACGTGTTGACGATCCGCACGAGATTGTTCAACTCGACCAGCGCATGAACGTTGCCGTTATCGACTTTGACGAGAAAAGTAAACGAGTATCTCTGGGTCTGAAGCAACTTCAACCACACCCATGGGACGCTATCAACGAGAAGTTTCCTGAAGGAAATAAAGTACAGGGTCGCGTTGTTTCTATCGCTGATTACGGTGCATTTATTGAGCTCGAGAAAGGTGTTGAAGGTCTGATCCACATTTCTGAAATGTCATGGACACAGCACATTAAGCATCCGTCTCAGTTAGTTGAGAAAGATGACATCGTAGAATGTATTGTTCTGAACATCAACGAAGAAGAGAAGAAAATTTCTCTTGGTGTTAAGCAGCTTGAAGATGATCCATGGGCAGACATCCTTGATCGTTTCCCTGTTGGATCCAAGCACACCGGCGTTGTTCGCAACCTTACCAACTTTGGAGTATTCGTTGAGCTCGAGCCCGGTATTGACGGCTTGATTCACGTTTCTGACCTGAGCTGGACTGAGAAAGTGGACCATCCAAATGAAGTGGTTGACAAAGATCAGGAAATTGAGGTTGTAATTCTTGGTGTTGACTTCGACAACCGTCGAATCACCCTTGGCCACAAGCAAGTGGAAGACAACCCATGGAAACAATATGCTGAAGAGTACGCACCGGGTAACACCGTTGAAGGTGAAGTTGTTAAAACTACCGATAAAGGCGTATTTGTGAAGCTTCCATTAGGTGCTGAAGCATTCTTAAGCTATGCTAAATCAACAGAAGCCGAATACAAAGAAGGTGATAAAGTTGAAGACGCATTTGTTCTGAACTTCGATGAAGGAAACAAAAACATCGAATTGAGTCAGCTTGATTCTGACAAGAACAAAGCCAAGAAAGCTAAGAAGAAAGTTGAAAGTGCTAACACTGAAACCGGCGCTCCAACGCTCGGTGAAATGTCAGGCCTTGCAGCTTTGAAGAAAGACATGGAAGAAAAAGAGAAAGCCGAAGCTCAGAAGAAAGCGGATGCTGCCAAAGCCAAGAAGAAAGAGGCTGAGGAAGAAGCAAAAGCTGAAGAAGCTGAGGACGAATCTTCTGACGAAGAAGAATAATTCTCGAATAGCTTTCTAAAGTTATTAAGCCTCGTTCATTAAATTGAGCGAGGCTTTTTTATTAAATCTTAGATTGAACTGGGTATAAATGATTTACAAACATGAACCAGAGGTTCTGGCAGGCGTTACGAACTGGAAGTTCGTAACGAGAGTTAAATCCAAAAGAACTGCGATTTGCCGATGGACCGAACGACCGGTTTTTGATTTGTCCGGGGAGTAGAAAGGGTTAGTTAATTAAATAAGAGTCATAAATAGACCAGGGAGATCGCCACGTCGAAATACTGAGAGATTTAAGGTCAGGCAAGTGGGCTCCTCGCGATGACTCGATAACAAAAAAAAGCGCCAAACGGCGCCTTAAAAACTTCAATGTTCTAAATTCGATGTTCCTTGTTGGATGTTCTTACGGCACCTGAACATTGTTCATAATCCTCGTTACAATATCTTCCGGAGTGATGTCCTCGGCTTCCGCTTCAAAAGTAGGGATAATGCGGTGCCTTAATACATCCATCGCTATAGTCCGCACATCTTCCGGTGTAACGTACGCGCGGTGCTCCATAAAGGCTTGCGCCCGGGAGGCGAGGTTGAGGTTGATAGTGGCTCGCGGAGAGGCTCCAAAGCTGATTAAATCCTCGAGATCATCCAGGTTGTAGTTTTTGGGCTTACGTGTGGCAAAAACCAGGTCAACGATATATTGTTCCACCTTTTCATCCATATAGATTTCGTTGATGGTAGAGCGGGCTTCTAAAATTTTGGCAGGACTTACGACTTTATTCAACTCTTCCTTCTTACCGGTTTTGGCCTGCTGACGCATAATCAGCATTTCCTCTTTTTCGGTTGGGTAATCGATTTTCAGCTTCAGCATAAAACGGTCAACCTGAGCTTCCGGCAGCGGGTAGGTTCCTTCCTGTTCCACAGGATTCTGGGTGGCAAGAACCAAAAACGGTTCGTCCAGTTTGAAAGTATTTTCACCAATGGTAACCTGCTTTTCCTGCATGGCTTCGAGGAGCGCACTTTGCACTTTTGCAGGAGAACGGTTGATCTCATCCGCTAAAATGATGTTCGCGAAGATCGGACCTTTTTTAACAAGGAACTCTGCTTCTTTTTGATTGTAAATGAGCGTACCGATCAGGTCGGCAGGGAGTAGGTCGGGCGTAAACTGAATGCGTTGAAAAGCCGTATCCAAAACTGTAGCCAAGCTGGAGACCGTCAGGGTCTTGGCCAGGCCGGGAACACCTTCAAGCAGTACGTGTCCGTTGGTCAATAACCCTACCAACAAGCGGTCAATCATGTACCGCTGCCCGATGATCACCTTGTCTAACTCTTTTCGAATGTCTTCAATAAAGGCGCTGTTCTTTTCAATTTTCTCGCCCAGCGCTTCCATGTCAATTGCGTATTCACTCATTTCGTAAATTCTTTTTTTAGTATTAGCTGATGATATGATTATTTTCTCGCCTTCAAAAAGTGAACAAATATAATAAATGGACGTTTTACAATCTTTTTTATTAGGACTCATCCAGGGAATCACAGAATTTCTTCCTATCAGCAGCTCAGGACACCTTGTATTAGGTAAGTATATTTTAGGTGGCGACCTTGAAGCCGGCATTACCTACGAGGTGGTGGTTCATTTTGGGAGCTTGTGCGCCATTCTGCTTTACTACCGAAAACTATTGGGAGATTTGCTGATGTCGGGAGTGGGATTTCTGAAAGCTCCGACTCAGAAGAAGGAAGATCCGCAGGTAAAACTGATCGGCTTCATTTTGGTGAGTATGATTCCTGCCATGGTAATTGGATTCACTATGAAAGATTATATCGAAGAAATATTTATGGATCCCTTGCTGGTTTCGATCATGTTAATGGTAACCGGCTTGATTTTGTTTCTAACCCGATTTGCCGGAGACACTATGAAAAACATTAATCTTCCCAAAAGCTTTATAATTGGATTGGCACAGGCCTTTGCCATGATTCCCGGTGTGAGCAGAGCCGGGTCAACCATTTCAGTCTCTTTATATTTAGGGGTGAAGAGGGAAGATGCAGCCAACTTTTCATTCCTGATGGTAATACCGGTAATAGCAGGAGCTATGCTGCTTCAGTTCAATGAGATGATGGAAGTAGGTGTGAGTGACGCCCAAATGATAAGCCTGGTGGTTGGATTCCTGACCTCATTTATTTCCGGGTATTTTGCATTAAAGTACCTGATCATGATACTCAAGAAAAAAGGATTTCATTATTTTTCATATTACTGCTGGTTGGTAGGCGGTGCCGGACTCATCTATTTCATTATCTGATGTTTTTTGGAATAAAATTCATTAAATCGAAAAAATAGCGCCGTCAGTTCTTGAAGCCGGAAGCAAATATGGCTACCTTTGGCGCTCACAAAACAGATTATTTATGATCGTTTATTTTTTCATCATGTTAGCAGTCTTAGCCATTGGTTCTGCCCTGGCTATGGTCATCAACAAAAATGTCGTAAACAGTGCCTTGTTCCTTGTTTTGAACATGGTTTCACTGGCCGGAATCTTTCTGATACTGAATGCTCAGTTCCTGGCGGTTATTCAAATTCTGGTATATGCCGGAGCCATCATGGTATTGTTCCTGTTCGTAATCATGTTACTGAATGTGGAAGATGAAGAGAAGTTATTTGACAAGTTCCGCGTGAAATATTTGCTGACGTTTTTATTAGCAATGGTAGTGATGGGGCAAATTTTTTACAGCCTTGCCGGAGTTACAGACATGCTCCCCCAAATTTCGGGGCAGATGGCTACTATAGGAACGGTGGAAGCTGTTGGTGATGTGCTCTACACCGATTACCTGCTGCCATTTGAAATGACGGCCGTTTTACTTACCGCAGCCGTAGTTGGGGCATTGATGATTGCACAGCATAAAATTAAAAGAACAGACGAGATTTAATTATGGTTGGAATTGACTGGTTTTTAGGATTAAGTGCGATCATGTTTACCATTGGTATTATTGGTGTACTGATTCGCCGAAATGCCATTGTGATTTTTATGTGTGTGGAACTGATGCTGAATGCCGTGAACTTATCACTGGTTTCATTTGCCAGTCACCACGGAAATATTGACGGTCAGGTTCTGGTATTTTTTGCTTTGGCTGTAGCAGCTGCCGAAGCTGTGGTAGGGTTAGCTATTATCATTGCCATTTTCCGGAATAACCTCACGGTGGATGTTGGTAAGATAAACTTACTGCGCTGGTAGTAACCGATTTTATACGACACAACAACCTTTTGTGTTGTTTTGGTTAAAGCCTTCCTGATTTCAGGAGGGCTTTTTTATTGTAAATAAGATTGTGAAAAACGTGGGAAGAATTACTAATGACAGGGGAAGGAAATTGCTAACTGGTCCAAGCGGACGCTTGGAGGTTCTTAGTTTTTAAACCAGTCTTATATAGATGTTGCTGCTTAGGCGTCAAACTTTTAGGGCTTGGGGTATATATCTTATCGGATTATTTAATACCTACAAGGATACCGAACTCGGAGTCTCTCCAACAAAAACCCTCAATCAGAACAGGTAACCGGCTGTGACGTAAACCCCGTACTCTTCTTCTGAGAATCCGACATCTGTTCTGAGTATGAAGTCTTCCGTGAAGAAGGATGCAGTAATACCGAAGCCGTAGGTATATTTCAGGTCGTTTATGATGGTATCGACAGATTCGCCATTCGGGAACGTTCGCCCAATGTCGGTGAATAAGGTTCCGCCGAATTTTGAAGTGATAGACGGAATTTCAAAAAGCCAGGTTCTTAATTCTGAATTCAGCAGGACAGAGTTGTCGTCCCGAAATCTGTACTCGGGATACCCACGCATCTTATCTCCGCCACCCAAGTCCGGCTTTTTCCAGTAAGGAATAGTTCCGGAGGTGTGCTTAAATGAGAGCCGGTTTGCAAAGGTGATTTCACGCAGAAGGGTGAATGAAGTGTAAGCACGGATGTCCGTTTCAACCAGCAGGTAATTGTAGGAGCTGGCAATGAATTTACTTCCAATCTCAGCTCCTGCGCGGGCATAGGTTCCGGTAGTGGGGTTGAATTCATTATTGCGTCCTTCCCAGACAATACCTCCGCCCAGCGCCGAAATATGGGAGCCGTTGATGCCCTTGGGTTGGTCTGCGACCAATAGCTGAGCATCATCATTACCCCAGGGAGTTTCATATTCAAATACGGCTTTCCCATATACATCCAGCTGATTGCCGCTCGCTTTTTGCAGCCATGGCTTCCGCAACATGATATCAAAGCCGAGGGAGAAGGAGTTATAGAAATAATAGTCGCTACTGTCTTTTAACGCATCAGGTAGTTTGCCATAATTCCCAATCCCGTAATACTGATTACCGGTAAACCGCGACACAAAAGTCTCAGTATAAAAGCGTTTATCAGAGCCAAAGATGTGGGGCTTGTCGTATTCCACGAATACAGAGATCAATCCTTTGGTGGTAATGAGACCATACATATTCAAAAAAGAATAGAAGGGCTTCATATCCCCGCGATAATGGTACCGGCTGGCTATTCCTCCGGCAATTACCCCAAGGTCACTGTCATAAGCGATGGCGGGCAAAAAGGCGAATTCAATACTATCTTGCTGTGCAGCGGTTTGTGCAGACGGACTTGGAGCCTGAGCCTGAAGGAGTGAAATTGGGATCAATCCAACCCAGGAAAGTAACAGACAAAGGTAGAATTTATGTTTGAGGGAAATGTTCAACTATTGCACAGCCAGTTTTAATGATGAAAAAAGAAAGCAGATACTTTTCCGAAAAGAGTTTCGAGGATAAAGGCAAACGGCAGGTATTGACCTCAAAGTAATACAAATAATGCAGCTACAATAAACCCAAACAAAATAAAAGCAAGAGCGGCACTCATAGATGCAGTAAAGCCGTCTGACTTGATCTCTCTGCCACTAAAGACAAACGAGGGGAGCAGTACCTTGATTGGGTTTTCGGAAAGACCTGAGAGCCTGTCAGCAATTTGCAGGGAAAATGTTTCAGCAAGGCCAAAAAGATTATTAGGAAACTGAACAAAGACCGTACGAACTACACCTGCAGGTCGGCGATAAAACCAATCGGTATCGAGTGAAATGGTAGAAGATACATTGAGGTGGTTTTTCAGGAACCAGAATCCAACAAATGCTAAAACAAGTATTTGAGTCATCTCTACAAAGTTATAGATAGAAAATGGCTGAAAGTCGGTGGGATATGGAAGCTGGCTGTATAGTAGCTGTGGAGCCACGCCAAACAGAATGCAAAATAATGCACCCAGACCCATAGCTACTTTCATATTGGTTGGGATGGCTGAAACTTCAAAATCAGTTTTCTTTTCAGCAAACCAGGTGAAGTAAGGAAGTTTAAGTCCGGTATGAAGAAATGTACCAATAGTAGCGATAAGTAAAAGCAGGATGGGCCATTCCAGATGTGCATCTCCAAGCGCCCCTGAGATCATGGTTTTACTTACAAAACCGTTCAGGAAGGGCATCCCTGAAATTGATAGCGCCCCAACCATATAAAGGCTAACAATCAATGGCATCTTTTTGGCAAATCCACCCATTTCGCTCAGCTTACTGGTTCCGGTAGCATGAATAACAGCTCCGGCCGCCATGAAAAGCAGAGACTTATAAATGATGTGATTGAAGGCGTGAGCCGTTGCTCCATTCAGTGCCAATTCTGTTCCAATCCCTATTGCTGTTACCATATATCCGATCTGACTAATAATACTGTAGGCCAGAATCTCGCGGATATCATTAGCGAGTAGGGCATAAATAGTTCCATAGATGGCCATAATCACACCAACCCAGATCAGGATCTCCCAGCCTGGGAAAAGGCGGATCATAACGTAAACGGCAGACTTGGTAGTCAAAGCACACATGAAAACTGCACCGGTTATAGTCGCTTTAGGATATGCATCTGCAAGCCATGCATGAAGTGGTGGAACGGCTGTGTTCAAAGCCACACCCAGTAACATAAAAATGTTTGCTGCCGTGAAAGCAGGTTCAATGCTTTCTATGTATAAAGAACCGCCGCTGCTCAGGTGCAATAAAATTCCGGTGAATAATAGTCCCCCGCCAAAAATGTGAACTAACAGGTAGCGCATTCCTGCTTTGGCAGATTCTTTGGTTTCTCTGGCCCAGATCAGGTAAGAGGAGGCTGCGGCCATAATTTCCCAGAAAATAAAAAGAGTGAAGAAATCTCCGGCAAAAGTAACCCCTAAAGCACCCCCGGCATAAGCAAGGGCTGAACTCTGTTGTCCAAGATCTTTAATGTGGAACGCATATACTCCACCGATTACAGTTATTAATGCAAAGATAATTCCGAATATTCGGCTCAGCCCGTCAACGGCTAAAAGATCTAATTCATAACTTGCAAAAGGCACTTGAAGAAGATTCCCTTCCGGCATGGTCCAGACCATTACGAGTGCAACCAATGGGAAAGTGATAAAGGCTGTGCTTCGGAAACGCTCCGGTATCAGTGGAAGCACAAAAGCTCCTAAAATAAGTATCACAGCAGGTACAGAAAGAAGCTCAAGCATCATAATAGTCTTCGTCGCTTAAGATGAAAATTTTACCTAATCCTTTGGAAATGAAAATCAATGCTGCACATCCAAGTCCGCCCCAAAGTGCATAAAATGCCGGGACATGATTCCACCAGTGAGAGGCGTAATCTGCGAGATAAGTAAACTCGAGGATTAAGCTCACAATGAGTAAAATACCAAGTGCTATCCAGTGCCAGTTTTTCATAATTACAATGGATTAAAAATTGTGGATGCTACCGAAGTGGCCATGTCAAAAAAGTTAAAGAAGAGGTCAGGGTTTAAACCGAATAAGATGGAGAGAACGGCTGTTCCAAACAACGGAACCACCATAAATGGTGAAGCTTCCGTATGGCCTTCCAACTCAGGGCCTCCTTTTCGGAAATAAGCACGGTGAATGATCGGGAAGAAATATCCCACATTTAATAAACCACTGACTACTAAGATAATGACAGGGATGAGCATTCCACCTTCCAATGCTCCGGAGGCGAGGTACCATTTACTTACAAAACCGTTTACAGGGGGAATTCCTGCCAGGCCCATTGACCCAATTACAAACGCGGCCATGGTCCACGGCATTACTTTGGCAATTCCGTTCAGGTCGCTGATATTCTTTTTATGGAGATTCACCATGATAGCTCCTGCACAGAAGAAGAGGGTGATCTTCATGGTGGCGTGAAAGGAAATATGCATAATACTACCAACCAAACCAGTCTCGGTTAGTAGAGCTACGCCCAATACGATGTAGGAAAGGTGCCCTACGGTAGAATATGCCAGCCTTCGTTTTAAATTGTCTTGTGCAAAGGCGAGGAGGGAAGCTACCAATACCGTGATTCCGGCCAGTACCATCAGAATTTCATTCAGGCCGAATTCAGCCATAACTTCCGGGCCGAATATAAATCCGACTACACGGATCACACCAAATACACCGGATTTTACCACGGCTACGGCATGCAATAAAGCACTAACAGGGGTTGGAGCCGCCATCGCGGATGGAAGCCAGCTATGCAACGGCATAATACCGGCTTTCACCCCAACACCTCCGAGAAAAAGGATGAAAATAGTCACTGCCATGGTTTGAGAAAGCTCAACGCCTTCAAAGATTCCGCCGGCCTGGAAATCAAGTGTCCCTGTGAGGGAATAGGTGATCCCGGCTGCTGCAATCAAAAGTAATCCGGCGGTTAACGTATAGGTCAGATACTTGCGGCCGGCAGCAATTCCTTTCTTGGTTTCGCTGTGAATAACCAGAGGATAGGTAGCCAGCGTCAGCATCTCATAAAAGATAATGAAGGTCAAAAGGTTGCCGGAAAAGGCGATGCCGATAGTGGAACTCAGACATATGGCAAAACTGGCAAAATAGCGGGTCTGTTTTTTCTCATGATGACCGCGCATATAGCCAATGGAATAAAATGAGGTAAAGATCCATAGTCCTGATGCAATCAATGCAAAGAAGACTCCAAAGGTATCGGCTTTGAGGACCAGAGGAAGATTCGGAGCAATTTCAAGCAGTTCAAGCTCAATAGTATTTCCGTCAAGGGCTGAAGGTAATAGTGTAAGTACCAGCAGGAATTTAATTACCCCGGCCAGGATGGTCCAGAACTCGCGCAAGTTCGGTTTCTTCGAACTCAGCAAGATGAACGGCACCGCAGCCAGCGATACAAGAACAGCATATAAAGGGATGTACGTAAGATCCATTGTTTATTTATCTATTTAAAATCCTGCCGGAAACATGGTGAAAATTACATTTACGATATACACGTTGAAAATACCAACCAGTAATAGCCCGATCGCCATTACGGCCATAGGAAACATCATGCTGAAGCCTACTTCATTATTCTGAACGGCTTCTGTTTCGGAGGCTTCTTCCGCGTCGGGATTATTGAGATATACTTTTTCCAAAATCCGGAAGAAATACACTGCGTTTAGCAGCGAACTGATCAGTATTACTGCGAGTAACAGCCAATCGCTGTTCTCAATGGTTCCCAATGCCAGGTACCATTTTGAGAAAAATCCTGCGAGTGGGGGAAGGCCGACCATAGAAATAGCAGCTGTTGTAAAAGCAGCCATCGTCCACGGGTATTTCTTTCGGTACGAATTGTCAAATTTTGTGATGAGTGAATGCCCTTCTTTGAGTCTCATACTTCCTGAAACAAGAAAGAGGAGGGCTTTCATTATGGCGTGATTGAGGATATGAAGTACAGCTCCAATAAATCCAAACGGATTGGCAAGGCTAATCCCCATGATGATATACCCGATTTGTGAAACCGAGCTGTATGCCAGCATTTTCTTTAACTCGCTTTGGGCAATAGCCATGATGGAACCGTAGAGAATGCCGATCCCTGCAAAAATCCCGATAATAGTGGTAACCGGAAGTTGCTCGTCGATCAGTTCAACTCCGAATAAAAACAGTACAATCCTGAATAGAATATAAGCGGCAACTTTGGTTCCGATGGGAGCAATCAAAGCAGAAGAGGTGGAAGAGGCAAAGGTATAAGAATCCGGTAACCAGCCATGAAGCGGGAACAATGCGGCCTTCACCCCAACACCTATGATCATCAGAATCAATGCTGCAATTACTGAAGAGTGACCAATCACCTGCGGAAGCATGGCGTGCATGTCAATAATATTAAGCGTGCCGGTTACGGTATATAGAAATCCAACTCCCAATAAATAGAGTGACCCACCCACGGTTCCGATAATCAAATAGCGGAAAGCTGAAAAGGGAGCTCGTTTCTCACCAATGGCAATCAGGGCATAACTAGAAAGAGAGGAGATTTCGAGGAATACATAAAGGTTGAAGAGGTCTCCGGTAAGCACCATGCCGTTGAAGCCCAGCATTAGCAGCATGGAAACGGTGTAGTAGGCCATCTTTTTGCCGGGAAATTCAACCTTGCTGATTTCTTTGGAGTGAATGAGTACAAAAAAGGCAATGGCATTGATTACCAGAACTATGAAAGCTGCAAGGCCATCATACACAAACTCGATACCTATGGGAGGCGCCCAACCACCAAAAAAGTAGCGAATTGTTTCGCCGGTTTGTATGAGGTGCCAAAATCCCCATGCGGAAAAGAAGGTAGCTATTCCGGTTCCCAACAGACTCAAATGCCAGGTAATTTCACGCCTCCAGAGTCCGACGACAGGAATCAGAATCGCAAAAAAGATGTATGTAACGGGTATTAACGCCGGTATTTCGGATCCAATCATTGAATCTTATCTAAAAGTTCTTCTTCGTTGAGGGTGCCGTAGCGATTGTAAATGTTGATCAACAGAGCAAAGGCGACTCCCAAAGTTGCCACACCAACTACAATGGCAGTCAGCATTAACGTGTGGGGAAGTGCGTTCATATAATTTGAAACTTCACTAACGGGTAAATCATAGGCTTTAACAGGCACCGTTGCGCCTTCTTTCATGGCTACAGAAACAAAAAACAGGATGACACCGGCCTGGAAAATTGAAAGACCAATGGTTTTCTTTACCAGGTTCTTTTTCAGGAGCATTCCATATAAGCCCAAAGCCAACAGAATAATGGTAAACCAATAAGCATAGTGGCCTAAAAAGAATTCAAGCATAATCTTCTCCTTTTACCATATTATCGTAAATAAGTACAAGCACGGTCATCACCGTTAACCCAATGCCTAATTCAATAATCAGGATTCCCCAATAGCGCAGGTCTGCAGCTTCGAGGCCGGGAATAGGTAGTTGTTCATAATCCAGAAAATATCCACCGGTGAAAATGGCTACTAACCCGGTTCCAAAATAAATGAGTACACCAAGTGCAGCATAGGGGGTGGCTAAATAGTCCTTAAACTGAAGGGCGGCAATTTCGGTGCCACTGGCAATGCGAATCAATAAAAGAGAAGCGGCAAGCAGCGTTCCACCCTGAAACCCGCCTCCGGGAGAATAGTGACCATGAAAGATCACATAAAAACCGAAAAGCATGATATAAGGACTCAAAAAACGGGAGCCCAACAAAATAATGGGGCTGTGTTCTTTATTGGTCATCGTTTTCTCCCTCTGCTTCTTCTTTTCGGTTTCTAAGCAGCAAAAAAGTAATGAGCCCGGCTGTAAAGATTACAATTTGCTCGCCCAGGGTATCAATACTACGATAGTCACCCAAGATTACGGTTACGATGTTTGGGGTGTGGGCATCATTGTAAGCTTCCTGAATGTAATAGTTGCCAGGAACTTCAGTGCCGGTCATGCTGACTTCCTGGTTCATCTGGTTGTCAGGGTCTCCACGATAGGGCAAGTCCGATGCCGCAAAGAGCAGCACGGTAGTAAATGCCATAATTATAAGTAGCTTCAGATACTTCAATCTTCTGTTTTATATGTGGTTTGATAAATGGCAACAATTAAAAGAATTCCTGTAACCCCGGCACCGACAACTGCTTCGGTAAATCCAACATCTACAGCTCCCATAGTGGTGAATAAAAGAGCCATTAGAAAGCTGAAGGCGGTAAGCATGACTACGGATATAAGCAAATCATTCGCTTCCAGGGCTATATAGCCGGTTATTAACAAAAAGATGAATAATATGAGTTCAAGTTCCCAGTACATTAGCCTTCCGTTTTGTCTTTTTTGTTATCGGGGAACAGGGGTTTGAGTCCCGAATTATAAGCTGCCCGGGCCAGTGCATGGGCTCCAACAGGGTTGGCAAGCAAAATAAATAAGAGCACCAGAACTAATTTCCCACTGTTAATCGTGAGGCCTTCAAAAATAATGAGGCCTATAATAACCAGAATCATTCCAAGGGTATCACTTTTACTGGTGGCATGGGTGCGGGAGTAAAAATCCGGCAGCCGGATGATGCCGATACTTCCCACCAGCAAAAAGAAGATGCCGGCCACAACAAATACAATGGTTAATATGGAGGTGAAATCAATCATCAAATCGGACATCTACTTTTTCGGATGAGAAATATTTTGCAATCGTCAGCGAGCCGATGAATCCAAGAATAGCATAGGCCAGAGTAATATCTATAAACATATCGATGCGGCCGAATACGTATCCAATCAGGCAAATAAGAACAATTGTTTTTGTGGCAATGGCATTGGTACCTACCAACCGGTCAAAAACGGTTGGCCCTTTCATTACCCGGTAGGCGGGAACAACGATAATAGCGGTCAAAATAACGGCGCTGTATAGGAAGAAGGAATCCATTATAAGTCCTCCTTGCTGTGAATCACTTCAAAGTCTGACACCACATCGTGCATTTCTGTAGTAAATAATTTGAGTACCTGTTGGGGCATTTTATCGTTGGCAATTCCCTCAAAGGAAACCGGGGAAATTGCGTGTACTATAAATTCGTCGTCGTTAATATCTACCGTTAGCGTGCCCGGGGTGAGTGTAATAGAATTACCTAAAATCATTTTAGCATGAGGGTTGGGATAATTCACCTTAAAACGAACCACTGATGATTTAATAGGCAGCGAAGGGGTCAGTAAAATTTTTGCAACATGAATTCCGGAAACGATGATCTGCCAGAATAACCAAATAAAATACCAGGGCAGATATAAAAACCGCAGATCTTTAATTACATCACTCTCGTTATCGTAAAAAGAATGTGCCTTTAGCTTATAGTTGATAGCCATTACAATAGTCACGCTGATAACACCCATAATGGTGTGCGTTATATCGAAAAAACCGCTCATGACATACCAAAACCCCATCAGGGTCAGAAAAGATACAATCGGGCTTTGAATTGAAAAAGACTTCAAGATTCTGATGAATTAGGATTTTGGGAATTTTTAATGGCTCCAAACATACAAATTCTGATAATTACCTGAAATTTAAATTGGGTAAATTTGATGATTGGTTTGGGTTATATATTTCGAGTTGGTTTGCAGGCAGTCCATAAATTTAAATAAGCAAACTAATGCCTGATCCGTGCCACCATGATTCATTCATTTTTTTGTTTATCGGCCAAAGGCAGAACTAATTTAAATTTCAGAAAAATCCCCTAAATCTGTCTTTACCTTCCTATAGTTTTTTGTATCTTTGCCATCCATTTCGGAGCCGTGCCTGTCGCGGCTTTGTTTTTACTGAAATCAAAACAAAGTTTAATAAATGGAATCCGCTACGGCGCTGTTTTCACTCATAATTGCTCTTCCATTAGCTGGTTTTCTGATCAACGGAATTATCGGCCTGTTCGCAGAGAACTATAGAAATAAGAAGCAACTCATTGGATTGATTGCTAATCTGGCCGTATTTGTACCTTTTGCTATTGCGGTTTATTTCTTCCTTAATATTAATGCTGACTCCGAAGCAGTAGTGTATAAGCTGTTTACCTGGATGGAAGTGGGTAGCTTCAGCGTTGATATTGCTTATCGTCTCGACCAGCTTTCCATACTTATGACATTGGTGGTAACCGGTGTCGGCTTTCTTATTCACCTGTACTCAATGGGGTATATGGCGGATGATGAAGGTTACTGGAAGTTTTTTGCTTACCTGAACCTCTTCATCTTTGCGATGCTGAACCTGGTTCTGGGTAATAACTTATTGTTGCTGTTTCTTGGATGGGAGGGCGTAGGTGTTTGTTCTTACCTCTTGATTGGTTTCTGGTACACAGACATGGCTAAATCCGATGCCGCCAAAAAAGCTTTTATATACAATCGTATCGGTGATTTTGCCTTTTTGATTGCCATGTTTATGGTTTTTCAAACGGTGGGAAGCCTGAGCTTTGATGTGATTCTTGGAAACCTGGATGCGTTTTCCGGTGAATATGTATTTACCATTGGTCTGTTGATGTTTATCGGGGCAACCGGTAAATCTGCACAGATTCCCTTATTCGTTTGGCTGCCCGATGCGATGGCCGGTCCAACACCTGTTTCTGCATTAATTCATGCGGCTACCATGGTAACTTCAGGGATTTACCTGATTTCCCGTATGTCGCCTATGTTTGTGTTGTCACCGGAAGTAATGCTAATTGTTGCCGTTGTTGGTGCGCTTACAGCTATTGTTGCTGCAACCATCGCCATTACTCAAAACGATATTAAAAGTGTGCTGGCATATTCTACCGTTTCTCAGTTAGGATATATGTTTCTGGCTTTGGGGTCGGGGGCTTTCACGGCTGCCATGTTCCATGTAGTAACCCACGCTTTCTTTAAGGCATGTCTGTTCCTTGGTTCAGGATCTGTTATTCATGCCATGCACCATGTAGAGCATGAACTTGAGCACGAAGGCAAAGATGTGCATTTCGACCCGCAGGATATGAGAAATATGGGTGGACTCCGAAAATACATGCCATCTACCTACAAGACTTTTCTGATTTCAACTATTGCCATTGCAGGTATTCCTCCATTGGCCGGGTTCTTTTCTAAGGATGAAATTTTAGCGATGACCGCCAACGCCGGAGCCGGTGAATTCGGAGGCTATATGTATATGGCACTTTGGGGTGTTGGAATGATTACCGCGTTCCTTACTGCTTTTTATATGTTCCGTCTTACACTGACTACTTTCCATGGGGAGTTCAAACTGGGGCAGCGTTTTAAAGAAGCTATCGGAGCTGAAAAATATCTGCACGAAAGTCCTGCAACTATGACTATTCCTCTTTGGACTTTAGCAGGCCTGGCAGCTGTAGGCGGATTTTTAGGTGTACCTAATTTTGTTGTGGAAACTTTCACCGGAGAAACTGCACATATTAATTTACTGCATAACTGGCTGTACAATATTAATGCTGATTATGAACTGATTCTTGGCAAGCCAATCAAGTGGGGTATCATGGCGTTCTCTATTGTGATAGCCATTGCCGGTACCTGGACAGCCTTCAGAATGTACAACAACAATCAGCAGCTTGAGTCGGACGCAAAACTCGCCGATCGATTTGGCGGGCTTTACCAAACCTGGAAAGACAAGTACAACCTCGATGAGGTATATGAAGGATTGATTTCAGATCCTATCGTGAAATTTTCGGATAAAGTATTAGCCGTGTTCGACATGAAAGTAGTGGACGGAATTGTAAACGCTACAGCCGGAACGGTTCGTCTGTTTGGTAGCTTATTCCGGTATGTTCAAACCGGTGTAGTTTCAAGTTATGCGCTGGCTTTTGTGATTGGCGTGATTGTGATCCTTTATTTAATGATAATGTAATTGTCACTGATTAGTAGATGGAAACTCTTTTAAATATCGTTATTTATTTACCGCTGTTAGGCATTCCGCTGATTTTACTGATCAGGAATGAAACCTCCCGTAAGTGGATCGCCCTGTTAGTGACAGCCCTTACTTTTGTGGCTTCATTGCCATTGATGTTAAGTTTTGACGTGGCAGCTTCGGGAACTCCGCAGTTCTTGACTGAGGGCGGGCGACTGATGGAAACTCTGGATATTAAATACCTGGTAGGATTAGATGGATTGAGTCTGCTCTTATTTATGCTGACTACCTTTATGGGGCCAATTGTAATTCTTTCTTCATGGAATTCAGTTAAGAAGCACCTGGCCGGTTATCTGAGCATGTTATTATTGCTTCAAACGGCTTCACTTGGTGTTTTTGCATCTCTCGATCTGATGGTATTCTACGTGTTCTTTGAGCTTTCACTGATCCCGATGTACTTCCTTATTGGAATCTGGGGTGGAGCCGGACGTATTCAGGCTACTGTTAAATTCTTTATCTACACTCTGGTTGGTTCATTAATCATGTTGGTTGGGTTGATTTACCTGGGTTACGATGCCGGTGCTGCAATGGGAGGCGGAACTACCTTTACTACCGACTGGAGATTCCTGTCCGGTGATATGTACAATATTGGCCTGGTTGAGCAGACGTATTTATTCCTGGCCTTTGCATTGGCGTTTTGTATTAAAGTACCACTGTTTCCTTTCCATACATGGTTACCATATGCACACACCGAGGCGCCAACAGCGGGATCAGTTGTGCTTGCTGCCATTATGCTTAAGATGGGTACTTATGGATTGATCCGCGTTTGTCTGCCGATTTTCCCTAATGCTTTTATGGAATTTGCCCCATGGATGGCTACCCTTGCCGTGATCGGAATTATTTATGGTGCACTGGTGGCCATGGTTCAGAAAGATGTGAAGAAATTGGTGGCTTACTCATCGGTGAGTCACTTAGGTTTTGTTGTATTGGGAATTTTTGCTCTGAACACTGTCGCTGTTCAGGGAGCTATCATCCAGATGATTAATCACGGACTTTCAACCGGCGCGCTCTTCCTTATTGTTGGGATGATATATGATCGCCGCCACACCCGAATGATTAAAGATTTCGGAGGCATCGCGAAGAAGGTTCCGGTATTTACTGTAATGTTTATGATTGCAACGCTGGCATCCATCGGGCTTCCGGGACTGAATGGATTTGTAGGTGAATTTTTGATACTGAACGGCTCGTTTTTCTCTGAGCTCTATAACAATAAAGTATTTGCAATACTGGCTGCAACCGGTGTGATTTTAGCGGCCGTTTACATGTTATGGATGTTCCAGCGCGTGATGTTTGGCCCAATCACCAATGAAGAAAATGAGAAATTAGTAGACCTGAATGGTCGTGAAATCGGGCTTTTGGTTCCTTTAGTTATTTTCATGTTTTGGATTGGAATCCACCCTGTTGATTTCACAAAATATTCAGAGGCTCAGGTTGAGGAATTAATTGAAGCATCTCAGGAAAAAAGTATGGCTGTAATAGAGCAGTCCAAACTTGATGAAGACCTTCCTGAGTGGACTGCAAGATTCTATGACGTAGATCAAGTTGAATCACAAATGGCATCCAAGTAACATGGCACAACCACTTTCAGAACAGGACATTCGCGAAGCTCTGAATTCCTTAGAAGGGTGGGAGTTTGGCGATGACGTTATAAAAAAAGAATTTTCATTTAAAGACTTCAGCGAAGCACTCGGATTTATTGTCCGTGTTGGAGTAGAAGCTGAAAAACAGGTACATCATCCGCAATTATTTAATGTGTATAACACAGTAAATATAAGTTTGAATACACATGATGCGGGTGATAAGGTCACACAGAAAGATGTGGATCTTGCCAAAGCAATTGAAAGCGTTTTATAAAATTAGCGAATGGATTATTTAGGCGACATACAAGCTTTTCTTCCCGGTGTAATTACTGCTGTAGCCGGTTTAGTAGTAATCGTGGTTGAATCACTCAAAAAAGACAGCCCGTTAAATTTCTGGATTACCTCACTTTCCCTGATTGCTGCACTCATTGTAAGTGTGCAATCATTAGGTACCAACCTGGATACAGCTTTTTCCGGAATGTTGGTTTATGGTGGCCCGGTAGCATTCGGGAATATGGTTATTCTCACCGGTGCTGTGTTTTGTGTTTTCATTAGTGAAGACTACCTGAGAGACATCGGCCATTACTACGGTGAAATCTATGCACTGATGTTATTTGCTACATCCGGTATGCTTGCGCTTGCCGGTTCCAACGACCTGATTACGCTATTTGTAGGCCTGGAAACCATGTCAATTTGTTTATATGTGATGGCCGGTTTGATTAAAGACGAAAAAGCCGGAGCCGAATCAGCTCTGAAGTATTTCTTGCTGGGTGCCTTCTCAACCGGGTTCCTTTTATATGGAATGGCTCTTCTCTATGGAGCTACCGGTACAACAAACATTCCTGAAATAGGCGCGGCTGCAAGTACCGATTTATTATTCCTTGCCGGAACCGGACTTCTTTTAGTAGGATTTTTATTCAAAGTGTCAGCGGTGCCATTCCATATGTGGACTCCCGATGTTTATCAGGGAACGCCAACTACTTTAACCGCTTACATGGCAACGGCCTCTAAAGCGGGTACGTTTGTAGCCTTTATTCTGGTGCTTGCAAGAGCTCTTCCGATTATGGAAGGATTGGACTGGCAATCGGTGCTCAGCCTTATCGCAATTGTAACTATGATATTTGGAAACATCATTGCCCTGGTGCAGGATAATGTGAAACGCATGCTTGCCTATTCAAGTGTGGCACATGCCGGTTATGCTTTGGTTGGCTTAGCTGCCGGCACATTTGAAGGATACAGCGCCGTGCTCTTTTACCTGTTCGCCTATACCCTGATGAATGTGGGTGCATTTGGTGTGATTGCTTATTACGAGCGCAACAAAGGCCTTGATTTCAACCAGGTTCAAAACCTTGCCGGATTGGGCTACAAGGAACCAATGATGGGAATTTCTCTTTCCGTATTCCTATTCTCTCTGGCCGGTATTCCTCCATTAGTGGGTTTCGTAGGTAAGTATTACGTATTTGCTGCAGCTATTAATGCTGAGATGGTTGGGTTAGCAATCGTAGGTGTATTGGCAAGTGCAGCCAGTGTGTATTATTATCTTCGCGTTATGGTTTACTTGTACTTCCGTGAAGAACATCAGCCAGTTGAGCTATTCAAACCCACACTGCTTTACAAAGGAACCATCGCTATTCTCGCAATTCTGACACTTTATTATGGAGTGGAGCCGCTGCTGCCTACCGGCGGGTTAATGGATCTGCTGAACACCTTTGGTGGCTATTCTACACCTGCCATTTCAGTCGCTCCCTGATAACCAGTATATTTCTTTTCTTTAATAACTAACCGGCTCACCGAGCTGATGTACTGACGCGTCGGGCCGGTGGAGCTAATCGAACACTGCTAATTTATCTGCGAGAGATTTGTGCATAATCGAAAATTGTAATACATTTTGTAAAACAATTAATATAATGTCATGAGATCAGTTCGTTTGCCGGAAGATTTAGAGAAAGAGCTGGAGATGTTAGCCGATCAAAAAAATGTATCCCGCTCCAATATTATAAAAGAAGCCTTGGTGGAGTATATGGCAAAAGAGAAGAAATATAACAAACCCTATGAAGCGGGCGCAGCCTACTTTGGAAAGCATGGGAGCGGTGAAGCAAACCGATCCGTAACCTATAAATCCCGCATAAAAGATAAGATCCGTGATAAGCACACTGATTGATGCCGGTCCTGTAATTGCTCTGTTTGATCGCGATGATCAGCATCATTCCAGAGTAATGGAATTTATGAGAGATTTCAGGGGGAGGCTGATTTCTACCTGGCCGGTTTTAACGGAAGTATCCTACATGCTCGATTTTAACAAAGAAACACAGTTGAACTTTTTGGATTGGGTAGCGGAAGGGGGTATCGAAGTAGTAAACCTTGAACAGTGGCAATTCATTAAAGTAAAAGAAGTGATAGAGAGGTACGCTGATTTACCGGCAGATTTTACGGATGCATCCCTTGTTGTTACGGCCGAGTCTCGCGACCTTGAATCAATTATTACGCTGGACAGTGATTTTGGAGTATATAAATTGAGTAACGGCCAATACCTGTCAAACCTATTGGACCAGTAAAATAAACCTTTTTGAGAGGTTGGAATAGACAACAAAAAAAGCGTATCTTTACAGTCTTCTGTTGCTCGGCAAAGTGCCAGAGCGACTGCTTTCATCTCAGGAAGCAACCAAAGAAAAACATATCAAAATGAGCAAAAACTATTACGAGTTTACCTATATCATAAATCCTGTTCTCGAAGAGGATAAGTTCAAAGAAACCGTCGATAAAGTTACCAATCTGATCGAAAAGAACGGCGGAGAAATTGATGAAGTAGATGAGTGGGGCTTACGTCAGTTCGCATACAACATCGATAAAAAAGGCAGTGGTTATTATGTGAATATGTATTTCACAGCACCCGCTGAAGCTATTGCCAGCGTTGAACGTCAATTAAGAATCGATGATGACATTCTTCGATACCTAACGCTGAAATATGACGCCAAAATGCTACGTCACCGTGAACTTCAAAAGAAAAATGAAGTGCCGGATATCTTCGCGATTGAAGATGAAGACGAATCGGAAGAAGACGACGATTAATTAAAGAGAACCCACACCTAAAGATTTTGAATTATGATTAAGAATCCATCACATCCAAAGAAAGGTCAACGTAAGGTAAAACAGTGCAAATTTACACGTGCCGGAGTTGAGTACATTGATTACAAAGACGTAGATACTCTCCAGCGTTTTACTAACGACCAGGGTAAAATTCTCCCTCGACGTGTTACCGGTACCAGTGCAAAGCACCAGCGACAGTTAACAACGGCCGTGAAAAGAGCTCGATTTTTAGCTCTTATGCCATACGTAGCTGAAAACCTTAGATAAAATTTTAAGTTGACAGAATTATGAAAATCATACTTAGAGAAGACGTAGAAAAATTAGGACAGTCCGGCGAAGTTGTTGATGTAAAAGACGGTTACGGACGTAATTACCTGATTCCTCAAGGAAAAGCCGTTATGGCAACCAAAGGAGCGATTCAGGAACTTGAAAGACTGAAGAAAGAAGCAGCTCGTCAGGCTGAGTTTACCGTTAAGGAAGCTAAAGAACTGGCTAAGCAGCTGGAAGTAACTTCACTTACTATCCCTGTAACAACCGGTGAAGAAGACAAAATTCACGGAACCGTAACCAATGCTGACATTGCAGCGGCTCTGGAAGAGCGTGAAATTCTTGTTGACAAGAAAGACATCTCACTTGATCAGGATGTGAAAGCTCTTGGTGAATACACAGCCACCGTAAACCTTGTTGGAGATCTAAATCCTCAGGTTAAGTTCTGGGTTGTTAAAGACGAGTGATAACTTTCTGACTCGATTTCGACACACTAATTTCGGATAAATTGAGTTAGCATTCGTAAGATAAACGGTTGCGCAGTCATCCAAGAACAAACGTATTTATTACAAGGAAACGTAGTGATGCCGAAATTGATTGAACATACAGATTGCAGATAACAACCGTGACGGCTAACTCAAAGAAATTAGGTTTAATGAAATCATCTCAAACACTATTAATGGGGATCATCATCATGATGTTATCCCCATTTTTTATTCACGCCCAAATCCCT
Organism: Gracilimonas sp.; assembly: GCF_017641085.1. Lineage (NCBI taxonomy): Bacteria > Pseudomonadati > Balneolota > Balneolia > Balneolales > Balneolaceae > Gracilimonas > Gracilimonas sp. The sequence goes on from NZ_JAEPPI010000003.1 coordinate 743,367, forward strand.
GATCCTGTTAAATTCAGCGTTTCGGAAGCCCCGGAAGAAGTGCTGGCCGGTGAAGTTTTTGAGATAAAAATTGATGCCTCTATCGAAGGTGACTGGCACCTATATTCTATTCTAAACGACAAAGATGCCGGTCCTTTCCCAACTGAGTTTTCTGCTAAGTCACCCAATTTTGTAATCACCGGTGATGTTCTAGAGTCTGAGGCCGATATTGAATTCGATCCTAATTTCGAGGCTGAATTAGGTTGGCACAGCAGTTTCGCCAGTTTTACCGTTCCCGTTGCTATCAAAACCAATCAGACAGGATCACAGAATCTGGACATCGAAGTTTTTTACCAGGTATGTGATGACCGGGTCTGCCTTCCGCCCAAATCAAAATCGATTATTGCGGGAGTAACGGTAACCGGGATTTCAGAAAGTCCTGTTGAACAAGCTGTTTATAAAGAAGAGTCGGGTACAGCAGGCGGTGAAATAAAAGAATCATCGTTGGGTGGAGACGGGATTTTCTCTTTTATTTGGGTGGCTATTCTGGCCGGATTTGCAGCCTTGCTTACACCATGTGTCTTTCCCATGATTCCATTAACCGTTTCATATTTCTCTAAACAGGAAGGTTCAGGGAAGGGAATTGGAGGTGCTGTTTTATTCGGAATCGCTATTGTCATCACTTTTACGATTCTGGGTGTTTTGCTTGCGGCTATTTTCGGAGTATCGGGTGCTCAGAATTTTGCTTCCAATCCATGGGTGAACCTGTTTATTGCTTTTGTGTTGGTGGCTTTTGCCTTCAGTTTGTTGGGGATGTATGAACTGCGATTACCTCATCAGTTAACAAACTGGCTGAACCGGCAAAGTAATGAGAGCTCCGGAATAGCCGGTATATTATTTATGGCACTCACGATCAGCGCGGTTTCATTTTCATGTACTGCACCCTTTGTGGGCGGTGTGTTTGCTGCAACTACCGGAGGAGAATGGTTCTACCCCATCATTGGGATGATTGGGTTTTCAGCCGCATTTGCGAGCCCTTTTGTGATCCTGGCCATTTTCCCCAAATGGATGGAATCGTTACCCAAAAGCGGCTCATGGATGAATATTGTAAAAGTATTGCTGGGTTTTATAGAACTTGCTGCAGCTTTTAAATTCCTTTCCAATGTGGATTTGGTTTGGGAGTGGGGAGTTGTTTCCCGTCCGTTAACCATCGCCGCTTGGATTGCCATTTTCTTACTCACCGGTTTATACCTGCTGGGCACGTACTCGCTAAAGCATGAGCAAAAGCCTGAAAGTATTTCTACCGGAAGAATGCTGCTTTCGATTCCTTTTCTGCTGTTCAGTTTCTACTTAATTCCGGGACTGTTGGGTTCTTCACTGGGCATCTGGGATGCATTCCTTCCACCAAAACAAGCTACGGATGTAAGTTTAGTGGCATCAATCGGAACAACTCCGGGCTCGGGAGCTACTACCAGTGCGGATGAAGGCTGGTCAAAAGATTATGAAGCCTCCCGGGAGGCCGCAAAAGAAGCAGGGATACCTGTTTTCATCGACTTCACGGGTTATACCTGCACCAACTGCCGGGCTATGGAATCAAATATCTTTCCGCTGGAAGAAGTTGTACAACGCTTTGATCAAATGGAGCTGGTCAAGCTCTACACTGATGGCGGTCCGGATGGGCCGGAAAATCAGATGTTCCAGTTTGAGTTGACCGGAAACGTAGCCCTTCCAACTTACGCTATTGTTGATCCTGAATCGGGGCGGGTAATTACCCAAAGTTTAGGGTACAGTAAGAAAGATGAGTTTGTGGCATTTCTGGATCGCGGACTTCAGGCATTTAATAATCGCTGATTGTTGACCCTTTCCGCGGAAAGCTTTAGCCTTAATCACACCCAAATAAATGTAAATCCCTCTGGCTGCACCTGCGACCCAAACATTCGTTCATTATCTGGCCTGCACACTACTGTTGTGCTTCGCAAGTTTGGGTTCTGTACATGGGCAGACGCCTGTTGATCAGCAAAAATTACTGCAATCCTTTGACCCGGATTCCTCCTATTTTTTAGGGGAGTGGGTGATTCCATCAAGCATCAATATTACTGCCGATGGAACGGAGCTTAGCTCAGAAAAATGGACTTTTGATGAACAATCAGGATTGCTTTCTTTTCGGGAAAATAATCTTCCCGATTACAGGCAGGTAGTAGTTCGCTATCAGGAATTTCCTTTTACTATTTCCAGAACCTATCAACCCCGGAAACCGATAGAACTGGATAGTACGTTATTTGCTGATCCGGATTCTCTGGAAGAAGAAATTGCAAGCCGGCAACGGCAACCCGGTTTAGCTGAATCCAATCTAAGGCAATCGGGAAGCTTGAGCAGAGGCATTATTGTAGGTTCCAATCAGGATTTTGCGCTCGAGAGCGGATTGAATTTTGAACTCAGCGGAGCCCTGACCGAGAATATAAACATCAACGCCTCTTTAACCGATCAAAGCATTCCCATTCAGCCCGATGGTACCACGCAAAACCTCCGGGAATTTGATAAGGTGTTTATTCAGGTGGAAGCTCCGAACACAACAGTGGAAATGGGGGATGTGGACATCAGCCTGGAACAAAGTACGTTTGCCCGACTCAACAGAAGGCTTCAGGGAGCCACCGGATATGTGAATTCGGACTATGGCGATTATACCGGTGCGGCTTCGGTGGTGAGGGGTACTTATAAACCCATGAGTTTTTCAGGACAAGATGGGTTTCAGGGGCCCTACCGGCTAACCGGCCGTAACGATCAGGAGTTTGTGATTATCCTTGCCGGAACCGAGCGGGTTTATGTAAACGGACAACAGGTGCAAAGGGGAGCAGAGCATGACTATATTATCGACTATGGCTTAGGGGAAGTCACCTTCACCAACAACCTGCTTATCAAAGATGAAACCCGAATTGTGATTGAGTATGAGTATGTAGATCAGGATTTCAACCGAACGATGGTGGCTGCAGAAGGCGGCGGGGATTTTTTAGATGGGAGAATGAAGGTTGGAGCATCGGTCATACGCCAGGCAGACGGTGATGACCTCTTGTCTCAACAAGTGCTCACCCAAAGTGATATTGAATTACTTCAGGATGTTGGAGATGACCTTGGTGACGCGGTAGTAAACGGAGCCCGGATAGCTACCGAAGATGAGCGGGATCGGTTCGTTATGTATGCAGAGATTGATACAGTTTTGGAAGGGCAAAGCTATACGATCTACCAAAATCAGCCCGGCTCGGAAGATGCAATTTACAGGGTGCAATTTACTAATGTAGGAGAAGGAGAGGGCAGCTACCGCCGGGTGAGCAGTCAGGTAAATGGCTTATTATATGAATGGGTTGGTCCCGGGCTTGGCAGTTATGAGCCATTTCGCCAGCTTCCGGCTCCCCAAAAACAACAAATGGCAGCTATTTATGGCAGCTTCAATGTCAGTGACAATATTCAGTTATTCGGGGAATGGGCGGCCAGTGATTTTGATGCGAACCGTTTTTCCTCTCTTGATGACGCCAATAATACAGATATGGCTTATGAATCCGGTTTGAGGATTTCGGAAGCAAATTCAGCAATTGGCAAAATTAATGCATCTGTGAGCAGAAGATATTCAGGTAGGAGATTTCAGTTTTTTGAACGCACCCGAGACGTTGAGTTTGACCGCAAGTGGAATATCACCCGAACCGGAGAAAGCAAGGAAGTGATCAATCAGGCGAGTTTGAGTGTGAGCCCAACCGGGCAAACAACAATTGGGGGTGAGCTGGGAATTGTTGAAAGGGATCGGTTTTATGGGGTTCGTCAGGCTTCATTCATCTCAAGTTCGGAAGAAGGAATCATGGATGTGAGTTACAGGCAGGATTGGGTAAAAAGTGAAGATGAAGTTTTGAATCAGAATGGGAACTGGTTTAGACACAACGGGTCTTTAAGTAAAGGATTTGATGCCGGTTCAACTCTTATTACGCCCTATGTGTCCTTCGAGCAAGAGAACAGGGAGCAACGTAACGCCCAAACAGATTCACTCACCCAACTTTCTCGGAACTTCTATGATGTGGGGCCGGGATTACGGGTAACATTTTCAGATCTGGAACTGGATGCATCTGTAGCATATCGGGAAGAGGAGGGCGTGATCGATAATCGGCTGCAGGATGAAGCCAGAGCCATTGAGCAGCGATACCGGGTAAGCTACCGGCCCGGCAGTAATTTTGGGACTACCAACGAAGTGCGACTGAGGGATAAACAGTTCACCGAAGCTTTTGAAGCAGAAGGTGGGAGAAATCGTCAGGGCTTGCTTATTAAATCGGTTACAAACTATTCAACCAATAATGAGTTGCTGGATGGGGAGTTTTTCTACGAGGCTAACACTCAGCGGCGTGCTTTATTACAGGAAACCTATATTGAAGTAGGTCCTGAAATTGGGCAGTATGTATGGGATGATCTGAACGGAGACGGCACTCAACAGGTGGATGAGTTTTTCCTGGAAGTGAGCCCTAATGAAGGAACGTTCATTCGCCAGTTTTTACCCTCCGATGAGTTGTTGCCGGTCATAGACTTGAATGCCCGGTTGCTTAATACTATTCAGCCTTTAGTCTTTTTGGAGGAAGGAAGCTGGCTTCGTGAAATCAGGTTAAGATCGAGAATAGACATTACCGAAAATTCTACAACCCGTGATTTGGCCGATGTTTATTTGCTGAAGCTGAGCTCGTTCCGAAATGACTCCAACACCGTGCAGGGCAGGCTGCTTTGGGAAAAAGAATTAAATCTATTGAATGGAGTGAATCGAGCCGACCTGCGCCTGGGATATTCACAAAACCGGAGCCTGAATCAGAGAAGTACCGAGTCGATTGAAAGCTACACCGACTTAACGTACCTGAATACGGCATTAGATATTACCGATCGCATTCGGATTTCCCTTGATGCTTTGGGAAGTACAAACCGAAGCGAAAGCAGCCGGCTCCAAAACAGAAATTATGACATCAGAACGCTTTCCTTTAAACCTGGGATAAACGGGACCATCAACCGATCCTGGAATGCAGGGCTGGAAATTTCTTATGCCCGAAAAGAAGACCGGTTTCCAGAGGAGAATGTAACAGCTGATTTACTGAAAGTTTCGACCACACACCGAACCTTTCTGTGGAGAAAACTTCAATCCAACCTTCGACTGGAATTACGAAATACGACAGTGAATGGAAGTTCATCGTCGTATGGAAACTATGAGCTGACGGAGGGAACAGGGGAGGGGACGAATCTGATATGGTCGCTCAATAGTACATACCGTGCAAGTAATTTAATTCGGATAAGTTTTAATTATGACGGGAGAACCGTCTCAGACCGTGCTGCCATACATACTATAAAATTAGTTATGAGTGCAACTTTTTGATAAAACTCCTTAAAAATCTGTAAGTTAAAGGAGTGAATCGGAAAGTGGGTAACATTACGTAAAAATGACTTTTTAAGACGGATGTTACTTTGACATTTAGTATAAAATGAACTATTCTTTCGCTTCATTAATCTTAGCCTTTAACAATTAAACTATTAGTGGAGTAGACATGATATCGTCGATTGCTCTTTTTCTCTTACAAGCCCCTGCTGACGAAGGGTTTTTTAATGTCGTAGTAGCAAAATTTAACGAAGGTAATGAAGGTGGATGGATGTGGCCCGTACTGGTTACATTGATCCTCGGTCTCGCCATTTTTCTTGAGCGGATCATTACTCTCAACCTTGCTGACATCAACACACGTAAATTTATCGTTAACGTACAAGAAGCTCTTCAAGACGGTGGTATCGAAGCTGCTGAAGAACTTTGTGCACAAACCCGAGGTCCTGTAGCGTCAGTTTTTCAAGCTGGTTTAATGCGTTCTCACGAAGGTATTGAAGCCGCCGAAAAAGCAATTTCAGCCTACGGCTCTATTGAAATGAGCTTCCTCGAGCGCGGCCTTGTATGGTTATCACTTTTCATTGCAATTGCTCCGCTATTCGGATTCCTTGGTACCGTAGTAGGTATGATTGAGGCTTTCGATGATATTGAAGCTGCAGCTGATATTTCACCAAGTATTGTTGCCGGTGGTATTAAGACAGCTCTTTTGACAACCGCCGGAGGTTTGATTGCGGGTATTATTCTTCAAATTGGATACAACTATTGCGTGTCTAAAATTGACCGACTGATTGCAGAAATGGAAGAAAGTTCAATCACCCTGATTGACTCCATTATTATGCTGAATGAAGGAAAAGATTTAGTTCCTCCATCTACCAGCGACACTGACGCATAATTAGAATCCAAACAATAAAAAGGATATAGATATGGTTGCAATTAGTGTCGGACTTGCTCTCGGGTTAATCGTTCTCGGTGTGGTCACTATGGCCGGTGCCGGAGTACGAAGCCTGGTAATGGGCAAGCAGGACTACAAAAAGATTGGAATGATGGCCATCCCATTTGTTGTCTTCGGAATTGCATATGCAATATCCGGCGAGTTTTCTGATGCCGGAGTGATGACAGCAGCTCTAATGATGCTTGGTATGGTTGCAGCGATAGTCCTTACCGGACTTCGCGGAACATTTAAGTTTTAGTAGGAACGCAATATGCTACTTAAAAAAAGAAAAAGAGAAAGTGCGGAGATCAATGGATCTTCCATGGCCGATATCGCCTTTCTCTTGCTGATCTTCTTTCTGGTAACAACAACGATTAACGTTGATACCGGAATTGGGTTGGTGCTACCTCCACCATTGGAAGATGATGTGGAACCACCACCCATTAAAGAAAGAAACCTGATGAATATTCTTGTAAATCAGGAAGGACGAATTGTGATGGACGAAGAATTCTATCAACTTGGTGAAGTAAAAGCTCGGTTGATTGAGTTCATTAAGAATCCAACACAAGATCCGAATCTGGCTGAAACTCCCGACTTGGCGATTGTTTCTATCAGAACCCAACGCGAAACTCCTTACCGCATTTATGTTGATATGTTAGATGAGGTAATGGGCGCTTACAAGGATCTTAGAGACGAAGCTTCAAGGGCTAATTATGGTGTTCCATATGGCGCTCTCGAAGAAGACAGTCCTCAGCAAGAGCAGGTAAAGGATATGTATCCGAAGAAAATCTCAATAGCAGAACCTAACGAATAATCTATCATGGCTCATTTTAAAAAGAAGAATGCAGGCAGTAAGCAGGAAGTGCCAACTTCCGCCATGCCGGATGTTGTATTTATGTTACTCTTCTTCTTTATGGTAACCACCGTATTGAGAGAAGTGACATTAAAGGTTCGTGTTAATCTTACCCAGGCCGAAAACATTGAAAAGATTGAGCAAAAGCGACTTCTTTCCTATGTATATATCGGGCCGGAACGACTTCCGGGTAATAAACTTGGTGAAGATAAGGTTCAGATTGATGATGCTATCGTTGAAGATATTGGCGGAATAAGAACGCTGATGTACGACAAGCTTCGCGAACAGCCTAAATTAATTGTGTCTTTACGTGTGGATGAGAACTCCGAGTTCGGACTTCTCACCGACGTTCAGGAAGAATTGAAGCAGGCCAGCACGTTTCGTATAAACTACTCTACACGTCGCGAACCTTAATTATATTTTTTAAAGATTAAGGCAGCTGTACCCAGTGGTGCAGGTGCCTTTTTTTATTTTAACCCCTCTCTTTATGTCTGAAGAATTTCAAACGATACAAAGCATTGGAAGCAAAGGGCTTCTTGAAAAGATTTCAAACTATGATGCTTTCAAAAACGAAAAGGTAACGCAATCTATTGGAGACGATGCTGCCGTAATTAAAGAAGATGACGGAAACCTGACCCTTCTTTCCAGCGATACCTACGTTGAGGGAGTAGATTTTGATCCTACTTACACTCCTTTTAATCACCTTGGCTATAAAATACTTTCGGCTGGCGTAAGTGACATCTATGCCATGAATGGCAAACCTGAGGCAGTTCTGGTGAATCTTGCCGTACCCAACCGAATGTCTGTCCAAATGGTTGAAGATTTATATCAGGGAATATATGCAGCCGGTAAGCTCCATGAAGTTGAAGTTGTTGGTGGCGACCTGAAAGCTAATCACGCCAACCTGGTGGTTTCCATTAGCGTTTATGGTAAAGTAGATGAAGAACACATCACATATCGTAAAGGTGCCAATGAAGGCGATGCCATTTGTATAACCGGGGATCTTGGTGGAGCACTTGCCGGACTTCGGATTCTAATGCGTGAAAAGAAATTCTGGGAAGAGCATGGCGATGAATCTATTCAGCCCGAGCTGGGAGATTATCAGTTTGTGGTTAAGAGACAACTGGTGCCGGAAGCAAGAAAAGATCTTGTGGATACGTTAAGAGAAAAGAACTTTATACCCACCTCAATGATCGATATCACCAAAGGGCTGGTTAGTGAAGTCAATTCTGTTTCCGAGGCATCTGATCTTGGAGCCTACATTTATCAGGCAGCATTGCCTATAGCAATCGAAACCCGTCAGGTAGCCGACGAAATGCAGGAAGACGTGGATCATTATGCGCTGTTTGGTGGGGAAGATCTGGAACTTATGTTCACTTTGTCGGAAGAGAAAGTGGAAGAGTTCGTTAATCATTTTAATGATTTTGTAGTAATAGGGCGCATGGTACCCAAAGAAGAGGGCATGAAAATGCAGACGGCAGAGGGCGACGTGGTCTCATTTGATGATTTGTCATAATAAAGTCAGTGGCACGTTTTTTGCCAAGAGTTAGTTCGGTTCAATAAAGATAATTCGATCTGGTAAACTCATCTGAGTGTAAGGTTCGTTATATTATAGTCTAAGATAATTTTATAAGCTTGTTTTAATGGCGCAAAAAGACCAAAATCAAAAAAAATCAGTAAAGCCAGACGGCAAAAAAGGCGGTAACTCCCCTAAATTTCCTACCTGGAGCATATTTGTATTATTCTTCGTACTTCTACTTGCACAAGTACTTTTCTTTTCTCCCGACACCGGAAACAGAATTAAATACAGCAAGTTTCTCGAACATGTTGAAAATGGATATGTAAGTGAAATAACAATCACCAATGGAGTGGATGTAACCGGGGTCTATTCTGATAAAGCCATTTCCGATGGAATTATAAATCGCCCGGCACAGGAAGACAGCAACAATCTCCCGTTTTCTACAGAAAATGTTGAAGATTTTAAAAAATTCAGAACCACTATGCTGCGCGGGGATGAAATTCGTCCCGTACTGGATTCCAACGCTGTTGAGTATGACGTTCGGATTGAAGAAGATTGGTTCAGCGGTATTTTCGTTTGGCTGATCCCAATTGCGCTATTGATTGTAATCTGGATATTCATTTTCAGAAAAATGAATCCCGGGCAGCAAGTTCTCAATATTGGAAAGAATAAAGCCTCTCTCTACGATCAGCAAAAAGAAACCAAAGTTACTTTTGAAGATGTGGCAGGACTTCAGGAAGCCAAAGCCGAAGTTGAAGAGGTTGTAGAATTCCTGAAAAACCCACAGAAGTTTACCAAGCTTGGTGGGGTGCTACCTAAGGGCGTCCTGTTGGTGGGCCCTCCGGGAACCGGTAAAACATTGCTTGCCAAAGCAACAGCTGGAGAGGCCAGCGTGCCATTCTTTAGCTTAAGTGGTTCAGACTTCGTAGAAATGTTTGTAGGAGTGGGTGCAGCCCGAGTTCGTGACTTGTTCAAGCAAGCCAAGGAAAAAGCGCCATGTATTATATTTATTGATGAAATTGATTCCATTGGTCGTACCCGTGGAAGAGGAATGGCAATGGGTTCAAATGATGAGCGGGAGAACACGTTGAATCAGCTGCTCAGTGAAATGGATGGATTTAACTCTGACAAAGGGGTGATCCTGATGGCGGCCACCAACCGCCCGGATATTCTTGATTCAGCCTTGTTACGCCCGGGGCGTTTTGATCGTCAGATTATGATTGACAAGCCTGACTTAAACGGACGAGTTGAAATCCTGAGGGTTCACACCAAAAAATTAAAACTCTCGGATAACATTGACTTGAGAGTGTTAGCATCTCAAACTCCCGGTTTTGCCGGTGCCGATTTGGCCAACCTCTGTAACGAAGCTGCCCTGTTGGCAGCCCGACGTGAGAAGAACAGCATTGAGATGGAAGACTTCCAGGATTCTATTGAGAAGGTAATTGCCGGACTGGAGCGTAAGAATAAGTTGATTAGTCCGGACGAACGAAAAATTGTGGCATATCACGAGGCCGGCCATGCTGTTGTGGGCTGGTTCCTGGAGCATACCGACCCGGTGTTGAAAGTAAGTATTGTTCCACGTGGCTTAGCCGCGTTGGGTTATACTTTACAAACTCCGCTTGAAGAACGCTTCCTCATGACAACCGAGGAATTGAACGACAAAATCTGTGCGCTGCTTGGTGGGCGAGTAGCTGAGGAAATCATCTTTGGCCGAATTTCTACCGGTGCACAAAACGACCTTGAGCGTATCACAACGATGGCGTTTGCTATGGTTGCCGAATACGGTATGAGTGAGAAGCTTGGTTATATTTCTCTGAAAGATTCACAGAACCCGGAGAACAGCTACGGATTCAATAAAAAGTATTCAGAGCAGACCAGTGAGCAAATCGATAAAGAAGTGCGTAAGATTATTGACCTTAATCATGACCGAACTATCGAGTTGCTCAAGAAGCATAAGGATGAGCTCGAAAAACTGGCTGAAGCACTTCTTGAAAGAGAAGTTCTTGACCACCACGCCCTGAGGGACCTGCTGGGTGATCGTCCGCACGGAAAATATCCGGATGGAATTTTCGAGCCACGCTCTGATTCCAAGAAAAATGGAGTTCAGAAAGAAGACGAAGAAAAATCTGATGTGGCTGATGCTGAGATAGTTGAATCTGAGGATACTCAAGAGGCAAAAGAAGAGACAAAAAACGACACAGAAGATTCCAAGGCCTGAAAGGGTGGCTATTAACATTGAGATAATCTACAGGTAAACAAAGGATAACGCCTCCTTAACAGTAGCGCAAAGGCTGAGGTTTAGTTTTGCAGTGCATTATGAAAGCAAAACTAAAACATATCAGCACACGTGAAAACACACATAATATCAGCACTCGTTTGTTTTGCGCTTTCTTTTTCGTATAACCTAAAAGCGCAGGATGCAGGTACCATCACCGGTACCGTTGTAGATGCCGAAAGCGGCGAAACTCTTATCGGAGTTAATGTAGTACTTCAGGGAACTACTATAGGTACTTCCACAAATCTTGATGGCCAATATACCATCAAGAATATTGAACCGGGCAGTTATACCCTTGAAGTCAGTTACATTTCTTTTCAAAAACAAATCATAACCGGCGTAGAGGTAAATTCCGGCGAAGTAACCAAGCTGGATATTACCCTACAACCCGAAACCGAAAAGCTCGAGGACGTAATTATTACGGCCGAAGCTATTTTGGATAATGAAGCCGGGTTGCTCAGGCAGCGTCAAAAAGCCATTTCATTCAGCGATGCTATTTCTGCTGAAAGTATCTCCAGCAGCGGTAGCGGAGATGCAGCCGGAGCCCTAAAGAAAGTTGTTGGGGCTTCTGTAGTGGATGGTAAATATGTATTCATCCGGGGATTGGGAGACCGATACACCAGTACCCACCTGAACGGATCAGAACTACCTTCAGCAGATCCTAACAGGAAATCTTTTCAGCTCGACATTTTTCCAAGCAATCTTCTGGAGAACATCGTAACCCTGAAAACCTTTACTCCGGACAAACCGGGTAACTTCAGCGGGGGGTTAGTAGATATTGCAACCAAAGATTTTCCAGAGCAATTCTCATTCCAGGCTTCTGCCTCAACAGGGTTCAATACCAAATCTACGTTCACAGACCTTGTAATAGGAGATCCAAGCAGTACCGATTATTTGGGTTTTGACGGAGGGAGAAGAGGAGTCCCTCAGGAAGTCCGTGACTTTATAAAAAGCGGACAAGAATTTCCAACCCTGCGTGATACCCGCAATGATCCGGAAGCTGCAGAAACACTCGATCGTTTATCAAATGCTTTCAACAACGAGTTTCGTCCCCGTGAGCAGTATGGGGTGATGGACCAGAGTTATGGTATTTCCATCGGGAATCAGGTTCCATTTTTAGGGAACGACCTGGGATACACGGCCAGCTTTTCATACAGCCAGGGGTATTCCGGTTACGATGACGGAGTGGTATCAAGATACGACCTGGTTGGTAATTTCGACGATTCTGAGCAGCTGTTTCGCCGGCTTGATGTGACTGACATCAAAGGCCAGCGCAACGTGGACTGGGGTGGAATGGCAACACTATCGTATCGACTGTCTGATGCGCATAAAGTTTCCGCACGTTTCCTGAGAACTCAAAGCGGTACCGGCGAAGGTCGCTATTTAGAAGGTTTTCAGTACGACATCCCCAATGCTCTTTTCCAAACTCGCGTGGTTCAATATACGGAGCGAAGTCTGTCTTCATTTCAGTTAAGCGGTAAGAGCTATTTCGAGAATTTTCTCAAAACTACCATAGAGTGGAAAGCCGCAAGTGCAACCAATATTCAGGATGAACCTGATTTGCGTTACTTCACCACGCAGGTGGATACTTTTCCATCAGGGGCAATTCTCCATTCAAGCCCAACCAATAACTTCCAGCGACCCGGACGTTTTTACCGGAACCTGGAAGAGTCGAACCGTTCAGTTGGTGTGGATGTAACCATTCCTTTTAATTCCTTTAACGGAGTGGCAGGTAACATCAAGTTTGGTGGTAACCTTGTTGATGTTGATCGTGATTTCAGAGAACAACGATTTGACTTCTATACCGACACACAGAACTTCACCCTGAACGATGTGGAAGGGAATGTGGATGCGTTTTTTGATTCACTGGGAATCTTAGGATACAGCAACAGTGGCCGGCCGGAGTTTGGAAACTATGTACAGAATGCTTCAACCCCCAGAAGTAATTATGACGCCACACGAACCGTTTCTGCTGCTTATCTAATGACCGAATTGCCCGTTACCGATTGGTTCAGGCTAATTGGGGGAGTGCGGCTTGAACAGGCTGATATTGAAGTGGTAAGCCAGGATACATCGCTTGCGGTTGGTTCAATCTCCAATACCGATTATCTGCCTTCCATTAATGGTATTCTCAGCCTCACCGATAATATGAATATCCGTGCAGCATATACCAAAACGGTAGCTCGGCCTACATTCAGGGAGCTCGCACCTTATATCACCTTCGACTTTGTAGGGGGATTATTATTTCAGGGGAATGAAAACCTGAAGCGCACGCTGATTACCAATTATGATCTTCGCTGGGAATTATTCACCGGTCCGGGTGAAATACTGGCTGTAAGCGGGTTCTATAAAGAACTGAAAAATCCTTTAGAGCGGGTAATCAGAACGGATATCGGGAATGACGCACTCTCCATTCAAAATGTAGAAGAAGGGCGTGTGTATGGGCTCGAACTAGAAGTCCGCAAAAATCTGGGCTTCCTTACAGAGAATCTGCGGCACTTTTCATTAGCTACCAACTATACGCTGGTACGCTCTTATGTGGACATTCCTGAATTAGAACTGCTTGTTATTCGAAATGCAAAACCTGATGCAGAAGATACCAGGGAACTGCAGGGCCAATCTCCTTTCCTCTTCAATTTTGATTTGGGGTACTCGAACCCTGACATCGAATTCAACTCCTCGGTGAGTTACAACTACTTTGGAGACCGATTGGGGATTATCTCTGAGGGTGCCACCCCCGATATCTATGAACGAGGATATGGCTCTCTCAATTTCACCGCAAACAAAACCATTGCTGATCATTTCGAGCTCAGCTTTAAGGTGAGCAATATTCTGGACCCGTATATCATTCAGTCACAATCTTTTAATGGTGACGAATATTTCTATCAGCGATATAAGCGTGGACGTACATTTTCTCTGGGCATTAAATACAAGATTTAAAGAGGCTTTAACTCAAATCCCAAATAACCAAAACGTACAAATGAAAAAAGTAACGCTACTTATTGCAGCATTGATGATTGTTCCCGCTCTTGCGATGGCGCAAACAACAGTGACTGTCAGTTCTAACATAACGGAAGACACCGAATGGACTTCTGACAACGAATACCTGCTCGATGGTATGATCTTCGTAACCGACGGTGCAGATCTTTATATCGAAGCCGGAACTACAGTACGCGGAGCAGCAGGGCAAGACCTTGATGCTTCCGGACTGGTAATTACCCGTGGTTCCAGAATCTTCGCTGAAGGAACTGCTGATTCCCCAATTATCTTCACAGCAGAAGATGATGCCAACTTAACCAAAGATGATGTTGGTGAGTGGGGTGGTATTGTAATTCTTGGCCGTGCATCAACAAATAATACTGTTGAAGCGACTATCGAAGGTGTGAATGAAATCGAGTCTGATCCTGCTCTTGTAGGCTATGGTGGAGATAACGACATGGACAATTCGGGTGTTCTTCGTTATGTATCTATTCGTCACACAGGAATCAATATTGGTTCCAGTTCAGGTAATGAAATTCAAGGACTGACTTTAGGTGCAGTAGGTGCCGGTACTACCATCGAATACGTTGAGTCATTTGCCTCAGGTGATGACGGATACGAGTGGTTCGGTGGAACAGTAAATACCAAATATTTGGTGTCTGCTTTTAATAATGATGATGCCTTTGACTGGGACCAGGGCTTTCGTGGAAAAGGTCAGTTCTGGTTTGTGATTCAGGACAGTGATCAGGCCGGACGTTCTGCTGAAATGGACGGAGCCGGAGGAGATGAAACAGGTACTCCATTCGCCTATCCTGTTATCTCCAACGCGACCTATGTAGGACCTGGTGTTACTTCTACTCCATCCGGAGATCCGGGACAAATGCTTGAGTTCCGTGACAATACAGGTGCTCTTTATACTAACTCCATCTTTACCGACCACCCCGGTAACGCCCTTCGCGTGGAAGATGTGGATGGTGTTGATGAATTCGACTCAAGAGCTCGTCTCGAAGCAGATTCTTTGAACATCAATAATAGTGTATTCTTCAGTTTTGGTACAGGAAATACCCTGGCCGAGATGGCTACCAACGATTACGAAGCCACCATGCTGAATGAAAACGGCAATAGCGTTACAGATCCTCAGTTAGGGGGAATTAGCCGAACCGATGATGCAGGTTTAGACCCGTGTCCGGGCAATGCTGATGTTCTTGAGGGAGCAGAAATTCCAAATGATGCTTTCTTCAGTAATGTAGCTTACAAAGGTGCTTTTGGCGGTAACAACTGGTTAGCCGGATGGACTGCCCTGGATCAATACGGATACCTGGCAGCTGAAGGCACAGCTGGAATGGTAACGGTTTCAGCCAATATTACCGAAGATACATACTGGACTGCAGACAACGAATATCTTCTGGACGGGATGATTTTCGTAACCAACGGTGCTGATCTTTATATCGAAGCCGGAACCACCGTTCGCGGGGCAGCCGGTCAGGATCTTGATGCTTCCGGGTTAGTAATTACTCGCGATTCCAGAATTTTTGCTGAAGGTTCTCCAAGCAACCCTATTGTATTTACAGCTGAAGAGGATGCCAACTTAACAAAAGATGATGTTGGAGAATGGGGCGGTGTAGTAATTCTTGGCCGCGCTTCAACAAACAATACCGTTGAAGCTACTATCGAAGGTGTAAATGAGATTGAGTCTGATCCTGCACTGGTAGGATACGGTGGTACAGACGACATGGATGATTCCGGTGTACTTCGATATGTATCGATTCGACACACAGGAATCAACATTGGATCCAGTTCAGGTAATGAGATTCAGGGACTGACTTTAGGTGGAGTAGGTGCCGGTACAACTATCGAGTATGTTGAGTCATTTGCCTCAGGTGATGACGGATACGAGTGGTTCGGTGGAACAGTAAACACCCGTTACCTGATTTCCGCTTTCAACAATGATGACGCTTTTGACTGGGATCAGGGCTTCCGTGGAAAAGGACAATTCTGGTTTGTAATTCAGGATAGTGACCAAGCAGGTCGTTCAGCAGAAATGGATGGAGCTGGCGGAGATGAAACCGGTACGCCATTCGCCTACCCGGTAATTGCAAATGCTACCTATATTGGACCGGGTTCATCCTCAACACCATCCGGAGATCCGGGACAAATGCTGGAATTTCGTGATAACACCGGGGCTCTTTACGCCAACTCTGTATTTACCGACCACCCGGGCAATGCCCTTCGCGTAGAAGATGTAGATGGCGTAGATGACTTCGATTCACGTGCCCGACTGGAAGCAGACTCACTCAATATCAACAACAGCTTCTTCTTTGACTTCGGTACGGGTTCAACTATTGCTGAAATTGCTACCAACGATTACGAAGCTACCATGCTGAATGAAAACGGAAACTCAGTGACCGACCCACAACTGATTGGTATCAGCCGGACTACTGACGGAGGTTTGGATCCTCGTCCTGTTCCAACAAGCCCTGTTTACGGAGCAGCCGGATCGATGGGAGATAGCTGGTTCTACAGCACAAATTACGTTGGAGCCTTCGATGGTACTAACTGGGCAGCAGGATGGACTGCTCTGGACGCTTACGGCTTCCTGGGAGACGGCGTAGTTACGGATACAGAAGAACCGGTTGCCGAAGTGCCAAATGCGGTTTCTCTGAACCAGAACTATCCGAACCCATTCAACCCAACTACACAAATCAGCTTTACACTGCCACAAGCGCAGCAGGTAACACTGAAGGTGTATGACATGCTGGGACGTGAAGTGGCTACGCTTGCAAACAGAGAAATGTTCTCGTCAGGTATGAATACCCTGAACTTTAATGCAAGCAATCTCTCAAGTGGATTGTACATCTATCGCTTAACCAGTGGAAATGTGGCTATAACGCGTAAGATGACACTGATTAAGTAATTAACCTATTCCTACTCACATAAACGTCTCACATCACTGTGAGGTGTGCTGATCAGAGAGAGCTCCGGGGAACCGGGGCTCTCTTTTTTTTGACCACAGATTATTGAATTTAAGGATTGCAGGGATTACTTAACCTTTACGTCATTTCTGCGGAGGCAAGAATCTGGATCTTGTGCAATTGCCGTGAGACGATATGTTCGTTATAAATCTCGGTAACAAAGTTGTTGACACTCAACAGATATTACCGTACCATTAATCGTACAATTACGATATACGATTATGGCACTCACAAAAGCACAATTATTCGACGAAAAACAGGTGAAAGCTGCTGAGTTTGCAAAAGCTCTGGCTCATCCCGCACGTATAGCTATTCTTGAAATACTGGCAAAGCGAAATACCTGTATATGTGGAGATATCACCGAAGAGCTACCCCTGGCTCAATCCACCGTTTCCCAGCATTTGAAAGCATTGAAGTCTGCGGGAATTATAAAAGGTGAGATCGACGGAGTCCGAACCTGTTATTGCCTGGATGAAGATAATGTAGCTGAATTAAAAAACGTGATGGAATCATTGTTAAAAGATCTGACGACCCAGAACCCAAATTGCTGTTAAATAGGTATTCATAATCCCCCAATTCAAAATTTCCCAATTATGAAAACACATCAAAAATCACCCAAAGAGCTAAAAGAAACGGTTCGGAAGAAATACAGCCAGATCAGCGAACAGGCTAAAGATTATAACGCTCGTTCCTGTTGTGGGGCAGGGGGAGAATCCACCAAGGTATATAACATCATGACAGATGATTACAGTGAATTGGAGGGCTATAATGCTGATGCAGATTTAGGTTTGGGTTGTGGGCTGCCAACTCAATTTGCTCAAATCAGGAAAGGGAACTATGTAATTGACCTGGGTTCCGGAGCCGGCAATGATTGTTTTGTAGCAAGGCATGAGGCCGGGGCAGAAGGAAAGGTGCTGGGCATTGACTTTGCAGAACCGATGATTGCTAAAGCACGGCAAAATGCAGACAAGCTTGGGTTTAATAATGTAGAATTTCGATATGGGGATATAGAAGAACTGCCGGTTTCTGATGATGTAGCCGATGTAGTGGTCAGCAACTGTGTATTGAACCTGGTTCCCGACAAAGAAAAAGTATTTACCGAAATTCACAGGGTGCTTAAACCCGGCGGACATTTCAGTATTTCTGATATTGTATTGGAGGGAGATCTCCCGGAAGCCCTTCGGGAAGATGCCGAAATGTATGCAGGGTGTGTAGCCGGCGCCATCCAAAAAGAAACCTATCTGGGCTATATCAAAGAAGCCGGATTTGAAGACATCACCATCCAGAAGGAAAAACCGATTGAGATTCCCGAGGATATTCTAAGTCAGTATTTAGCTGAGCATGAAATGGCCGAATTTAACTCAGGCGGAACTGGTATTTACAGCATCACTGTCTTTGCCCGTAAAGCCGGGGAAGGTAAATCAGAGAAAAAGGAAGCTGTGACGATGCTTGGAAATGCCAACGCTAATGCTTGCGAGCCCGGTTCGGGATGCTGCTAAGTTTCTTATCTGATGTATAGTAAACTGAAAGAATACATTCAAAAGCTGGAATCCGGTTACGATTCCATTCCTGAGCAAAGAAAGGAAAACCTGAAGAAACTGTCTGCTTATATCAAAACAAAGACAGAGAACGATCAGGTAGCTAAACTGAACTACATTTGTACGCATAACAGCCGGCGGAGTCACCTCGCCCAAATCTGGACTGCAGCGGCTGCGCATTATTATAGGATTGATAATATTGAAACCTATTCAGGTGGGACTGAAGCAACAGCCTTTAATACGAGGGCGGTGGCAGCTATTGAAAGAGCCGGATTCATAGTTGATAACCCCGGTGGTGGTAATCCCCGTTATCAGATCACATTTAGTGAAGAAGCAGCATCGCTTACCTGTTTCTCCAAGAAATTTGATGATAATGTCAACCCGGATACATCCTTTGCGGCTGTAATGACCTGCTCCGATGCGGATAAGAATTGCCCGTTTGTGCCCGGTACCGAATTCAGAATTGCTGTTACCTACCGTGATCCAAAAGAATCAGACGGCACCGATAAAGAGAAAGAAACCTATGATGAACGATGTTTTCAGATTGCTAAAGAGATGTTTTATATGATGAGCAAGGTCTAAAAAAATTTACCCATATTAATCGCAAAAATACGATAAAATGAATACTTCAACTTTTGTAACCACTTTAGTAAACAACACAGGAAAAGAGCTGCAATTCAGTCTTCCAGACTCAACGGTGATTTCCGGTGATCTTCACATCACCGAAATACAACACCATTCGATAGATTCAGTAGATTGCGGTGGAAACGAGCACTCATACAATGAAACGGTAATTCAGCTTTGGGTGAATGAGAACTCTGAGAATACGGCTGAATGGACAACCGACAAGGCCCTGAAGATCATCGAGCTTGTGGGGGAAAAACAAGCATACCGAGATGAAGCCGAATTGTTTATCGAGTTCGGAGATTCTAAACATCCCACCATTCGATATTCTATACAGGATGTTAAAGAAAATTCGGAAACACTGATCATGGCATTGTCGGTAAAACCAACTGTATGCAAACCAAGTTTAAACAGAGAAGTGAAAGCGGGGGCTTGTTGTTAAGATGTCAAATTCAGAAAAGACCATGGACTTTTTTGAGCGATACCTGACAGTTTGGGTATTGCTGTGTATCGGAATTGGAATTGGGGTAGGATATCTGGCCGGGGATTCCATCGAAGTCATCAGCCGATGGGAGATTTACAAAGTCAACATACCCGTAGCTGTTTTGATCTGGCTGATGATTTACCCCATGATGCTACAGGTTGATTTTGCTTCGCTCAAAGAGATCGGAAAGTCACCGAAAGGAGTAGTGTGGACTGTTATCATCAACTGGGCTATAAAACCCTTTACCATGGCATTCTTTGCCTGGATATTCTTTGATCAGCTGTATTCTGCATGGCTGAGTCCTGAGCTGGCTGACCAATATATTGCCGGGGCAATCCTGCTGGGAGCCGCTCCTTGTACGGCTATGGTGTTTGTATGGTCCTATTTATCGGACGGAGATCCTAATTATACCCTGGTGCAAGTCTCGGTAAATGACTTGCTGATATTGGTATTGTTCATTCCTATTGTTGGTCTGTTGCTGGGTATTACGGATATTATCATTCCGTGGAATACATTGGCAGCCTCCATTATCGTTTTTGTGGTGATTCCATTAGTAGCGGGTTATCTGACACAAAAAGTGGCCATCGCTAAAAAAGGGAAGCAGTGGTACACCGAAACCTTCCTGCCAAAGTTCAAACCTGTTTCCATTTCAGCATTATTGATCACATTGATTCTGCTGTTTGCTTACCAGGGAGAACGCATTATATCACAGCCTTTGGATATCATCTTCATTGCCATCCCTCTGATCATCCAGACATATTTCATCTTTGGAATCGCATGGTTTGGGGGAAAGTGGATCGGGTTGCCGTATCAGGTTTGTGCACCGGGATCTATGATCGGGGCCAGTAACTTTTTTGAGCTTGCAGTTGCCGTGGCTATCGCTTTATTCGGACTGCAGTCTGGTGCAGCTTTAGTAACCGTTGTTGGTGTTTTGATTGAAGTGCCTGTGATGCTATCGCTGGTAAGATTTGCTAACAGCAAGCGAGCAAGCTACTGATACACGTAACGAGGGTAGTTTATCTGATTTCTGCTAATTGTGGATTTCGGGTTTTGAACCATGATTTGTAGGATGATAGGATTGCAATGATTAGTACTGGCTCTGATGCTCTGCGTCGGAGCGGATATTAGTTTGTAAGTATTGTACAGTTCGCATCCGCAAGGAGGCCCAAATAATAGTCTAACGCATTAGAGATAGCTGCCATAGATCCGTGTTGTCAATCTTTAAAAGAGGCTGGATGGCAAGAAGCCCAATTTTTCCAATTTGTGATTCCAGGTATTCAAGTTCTTCAAACTGAGCTTCAACATCTGGATCGGGAGGTAACTCCACACCACTGTCTTTCATAATTAGAATGCCTTTTGCTTTAATGGATAGCTCCAGGTAAACGCGTAAGTAGCAAATAATATCGCCTACTACTGCTGGTGGAAACTTATCACGTATAGATTGAATATATCCTCCAATTCTTGTCTGTGAGATATTGCCGGCTAATAAAATTTGCAGCAGTTCCATGTCACTGTCGAGCCCGGTGCCGAGCCAGGAGCGGGTGTGAGCCTCACTTTTCTTGAATACGAGGTATAAAACAGGCGGTAAAGAAATGGTGATGAGTAAGGCTGAAGTAGTAGGTGGCAGCAGAAACATGTTAAATAAAGCATGCAGTACCACAGCGAGCAGGAAACCGGGGACAAATGAAATCATAGCCGGCCAATCTTTAGTATCGAATAAATCCTTACTGATAATAGCTGCGATGGCTGTTGTACAACCATGCATTATGGCTGTGCCGAATCCCCGTACAAACCAGGTGATCAAAGTAGCATCTTCTAATGCTCTAAGGTAATACAGGTTTTCAATAATGGCGAATCCGGCTCCTACAGCCAGGCCAAAAATTGCTGCATCTACCATAAACCCGACCCTACGAGTCACAATCAGAAAAATGACAGGGAGAAATTTTAAAAACTCTTCACTAACCGGCGCTATATACCTGGATAACGCCGCTCTGTCAATACCTGTATTATTCAGAATGGTTCCATGAAACAGTACGGTTATACCGGCTATTAAGAATCCAAAGAGAATGGTGATTATCACTTCTCTTGTTTTTATAAGCTGAAAGCTGTCAAGCATCCACATGCCAATCAGAAAAATGACTATGGGCAGAAGGGCAAAACTAAACTCTAAAACCTGAATCATGCTTGCAAATTTTATTTTATCTCATCAATCTTAATGAAATCATCAGTTCATCACTGCGGGTGCCGGCAATATCGTTCCAGGCAGAGGCATAACCTACTGAAAAGGTAGATTCAAGTATAGAAATGACGGATAACCTGAAGTCTAACTGCGCCCCGGCGTTGTAATATCGTTGCAAAAAGGTATCATCATCTATGTTGGTGAGTAATCCTGTGGTAAATAGATTAAGTTGTGCCCAGTTAGCATATAGGTTCATAAAACCGGCCCTTTTAAATCGCACAGGTGGGAGGGACCATTCCACCATCAGTTTTCCATAATTGGTACCGCCAATCTGGTTCAGATCCGCACCGGGAAAAGCCTGCGGCGATCGGTATCTTTTACTGGGTTTGTAATCAATCCAGTTGTTACCAAATCCTCCAAAATAGAAGTTGCCAAGAGGTTCCCTTCTGGGGGAAAATGAAATTCCTGCCGAAGACCTTAGCCAAATGGAAGAGTGGTGAATAGGCAATGCAATTCCATAGTCCAGATTTTGATTTACCCTTGGGAATAAAGTGCCTTCAACATAATTGTGATAGGTCTGCAGCTCCCAGCTCCATCCTTTTTCATAATCCACTGCTCCTAATGATGCCAACATGGCTTTATAAGATAAACTGCCCGAAAGAGATACGAATTCAGAAAAAGAGGTAATTACATTCTGGAAACTTGGCAGTCGTTCCATCCCACCATAGTAAGCGGTACTTAAATCAGCCGTAAGCGTTTTATCAACCTCGTCCATCAGTTGAAAATTTCTTCCCAATCCAATGGAATACCCTTTTCGTGATTGTTTGGTAGGGCCAAAAAGGTCATAGAAATCGGCTCCGTTGTAGTTACCGAAATATCTCCACTTTTGAGCTTCATAAGAAAAAGAAGCATGGAATCTTTCATCACCAGCCAAGCTGGAATATGGGGAATACGATATTGCAATTCCCAAATTGTGAAACCTGAGTGGGTCGTTGAAATTGAATCGCATTCCGGCCGCGGCATAATCCTTGAATCCCTGAATAATTGGGTAGGCAGAGGTCAAAGCCATGTTGGAGAAAGGTGTGTAGTCCGATTGTCCGGTACGTAACTCATCCACGTTATACTTATCGGGCGAAGGAGGGGGAAGCATCCAGTCTATAACAACGGGGTGCTTTTCAACTATTTCTTGCCCAAGAAAATTAATGGCACTTACTCTTTCAGCAGGCTTATTCTCAATGAGTACAGGTAAGAAGCCTTTTCCTGTATATTCGAATGCCATGAGGGTGTCATCCGTAATGGGAATTGGTTTGAAATAACCGGTTTCTACATTGGTAAGCCATTCCATTTGATCGTTTTCGATGTCATATCTGGTAATATTTGATACACCGGAGTAATAGCTGGAACCAAACAAGAACTTTCCATCTTCAGAAAACTTAAAGCTGGCGGGTGAACTCACTTCGAAATCATAGATTTCCTCAGGCTCAAATTTCCCCTGCATTAAAGAGTCGGTACTCATCATGACCAGCTTTTGCAAGCCTTGCACATCACCGATAGCCGCACTCAAATACTTTCCGTCAGGAGAGATATCGATATCAAAGAGGTCTTCTCCATAAGGCATGGAATGGACTCGGTTCCATTCTGTATAAGGCTCAGGGATGCGAATCAAGGATACAATGCCATTTAAATGCCTGACTCCCCAAAGCGATCGGTCATTGGGATTGAACACCAAATCTCCGGTGCGCAGATCTTTTATCAATTGCCTTGAGTTGCCGGTCTCGATATTTACGGCAAATAAATCACGCCAGCCGTTATTATCGTTGGTATAGAATATCGTTTGGCTGTCAGCATCATAGGCTAATGAACTGACAAAGTAGAGAGCAGAACCATTAATATCTGCAACACGCTCCATTTCCCCCGTTTTTGGATCTAACAAAGTGATATGTGCAATCTGGCCCGGTAGATCAGCTGCAAAAATAATTTTATTCAATTCTTTGGCATAGATAGCTGAAGACACACCTCCAATAGGGGTTTTTGAGAGTACTTTTCTCTGCGTAACCGGATTCCTTCTGATGTTAGCCAGGTTATTTCGCTGCCACTCTTTTTCCCATTCTATCCATTCTGACCATTCATCATCTAATGAATTCCCATAAACCTGCTCGAATTGTCGGGCATAAAATCGTTTACTGTCGTCATCCCGGGACACCCACTCAAGCAAAGATTCCGGTCCATATTGGTGGGACAGGTAAGCCATAAAGCGGGTGCCATACATGTAGGAATTTGCACCGGCTTCAAAGTCGGTAGTAGTGCCTTCTGACTCCAGCCCAACGGCATCATAAATATAGGAAGAGTCGCGCACCATGGTCCGGAACATCATTTCGTCATATGCGCCCATCACTCGTCCGATGCCGCCCGACATCCACGTGGTCATATACTCAGCAATACCTTCATGGTACCATCTTGGGGAAAAAATCCTGGGCACCGTCAGGTAGCTGTATAGCATAGAAACGGGGTTGTCCCGATCAGGGAAAACTTTACCGGCAAACAGTTTACGATAAAAACGATCAGCTGAAGATGATTTTTCCTGAGCGATTATATGAACCAACTCGTGCTTCATCAGCACACCTATTCGTTCATTAGCGGGGTTGGTCTCGTATGCATAATGGAAGGGAGCTATTCCCATCAAAATCACATTATTAGGTACGGCTGAGGCACCACCCTGCGCAAAGTCACCAAAATCGGACATTATCACGGTTACCGGCTCAGTAACCTGGTAGTTGAACTTATCTTTATGGAAATCGAGTGCGTTGGTGTAGCTTCGGATTGTGTGGTTAATGAGGTATTCGTGCCCGAAATTGTAATAAACAAGGTTCAGGTCTTCCGTTTTTACCGTTTTATACTGCCCGAAGGCAAAGGATTGACATAATAAGAGTGTGACACCCCCAAGAATAAATTTGCTTACATAACCCAAAATGTACTCCGTTAATTTTTTGTTAACCCCGCACCTATTTAATCAACCCTGACTTAAAAAACAAAAGAATGACCCCGATTAAAGGGCCATTCTTGATTTGCCGCAGCAGTTAGCTTCTATGTTTGAATAATTGGATGAGGTTTAAAGCCTTTGATCAAACTCAGGGCTTGCAACCATTCTATGGAAATTAGGATTGGCCATCAGTCGGCTGAAATTAGGGCTTGCCATCAGCTGGTTGAAATTTGGACTGGCCATCAATCTGCTGAAATCCGGGCTTGCCATTAGTTGGTTAAAACTTGGACTGGCCATAAGCATGCTGAAATTCGGACTGGCCAGTAGCTGATTGAATTCAGGGCTTGCAGCAAGTCGGCTGAAGTCAGGACTTGCCATTAACTGGCTGAAGTTCGGGCTTGCCATCAGTCGGCTAAAATCCGGACTGGCCATCAATCTGCTGAAGTTCGGGCTCGCCATTAACCGGCTGAAGTTCGGACTTGCGATAAGTCGGCTGAAATTCGGGCTGGCCATTAGGCGGCTGAATTCCGGACTGGCAACCAGACGGCTGAAATCAGGACTGGCGATAAGCCTGCTAAAGCCCGGGCTGGACATGAGATTGTTAAATCCAGGACTTGCAACCAATCTGTTAAAATCAGGATTCGCCATTAACTCACTGAAAGTCGGGTTCGACATCAGGTTGCTGAAATCAGGACTTTCCATCAAACGGTTAAATTCCGGGCTTGCTGCAAGCTCATTGAAATTGGGAGCAGCGGTTAATCTGTTAAAATCAGGGTTTGCCATTAAGCGGCTAAAATTAGGACTGGCCACCAAACGACTGAAATCAGGCGATGCTAAAAGCCGACTAAAGTCAGGGCTGGCCATTAACGAGTTGAAAGAAGGATTAGATGATAGTCTGTTGAAGTCAGGGCTGGCAGTAAGCAGCTTAAACTCCGGTGATGACATTAACCCATTAAACTCGGGGCTAGCAGCCAGTTTGCTGAAATCCGGGCTGGCAATCAGTTCATTAAAGTTTGGGCTGGCCAATAACTGATTGAAGTTAGGACTTGCCATCAGTTGGCTAAAGGAGGCATCTGACATGAGCTGAGAAAAATCAGGACTTGCTATCAGTTGATTGAATTCCGGACTTGCAAAAAGCTGGTTAAAGTCAGGACTGGCCATTAGCTGGACAAAAGCTTCATTTTGAGAGAGCTTCTTTAGTTCACCCGATTCTACCAAGTCGATAAAAACATCGCTTTGTAAAACCTGCTGAAATTCTTCGTCATCCAGAGAAATATCTGCATGCGTCATTTGTGTTCCACGATACCTTTCGGCACGTTCAACCGGATCTCCTCCTATTGTCCCGCTTACATCACTTTGATTTGGTTGTGGCATTCCGGTAATAAAAACCACCAAAAGAGCAACGGCAGCTCCTACAAGCGCAGAGGCTATATTTTGACCCGAAAATAGTTTGTTTGATTCAGACATAGTGTCCCCATTATTATGTTTATGATTGATGTTAGAATTAGATTGTACCCCGTAAACCCATGATTCATTTACTATTTCTTGTTGTACCCGGGCTGAGATGGACTCAGAAGGATCGATTTCCGATCCAAGTTTTTTAATGTTTTTTGAAATTTTAAATAGATCGTCATAAAGAGCTTTTGCTTCCTGGTCTTCTTCCAGTATTTTTTTCACTTTCAGGCTTTGTTCTGCCGAGTTTTCCCCGTCAATTTCAGCCTGAATTAAGTATATAAGCTCCTGTTCCATCTAATTTCTACTGTCGAATTGGTATTGTTTACTTTAAGTACACCACAAATTGGAAAAAGTTGGTAAGTTTTTGTATCCCGATAAAAAATTGATATAAAAAGTAGCTAAAGCAGTTTTTCGCGCAATTGAATTCTTGCCGTGTATAATCGCGATTTTACTGTTTTGGGTTCTATGTCCAAAATACCCGCAATTTCTTTATAGCTTAGTTCTTCGAAATGTCTTAATTGGATTACAACCCGATAATCTGTAGGCAGCTCACCAATACATTTCGCCAGAATTCTGTTTTCTTCTTTTTTTAATAATTTCAAATAGGGATTTTCCCCGCTGCTATGATACAGTGACAGGCTGGAATGTGTTTTTTTGTTTCTTAGGTGATTAAGAGACTCATTTACCATTATTCGATACAGCCAGCTGTAAAATTTAAAATCAGGGTTGTAGGTATGCAGCTTTTTCCAGCACTTCAGAAATCCAGTTTGGGTTATATCTTTGGCTGTATCTGAGTTTTTAACAATACCCCATGCTGTTCTGTACATCTGGCGCTCATAACGCTTTACCAAAAGGTCAAAAGCACTATTGTCCCCATTCAGACAACGTTTGATAAGATCATAGTCACCTACATCAGCCATAACATGTATTAGTTAGGAAAATGCTTTCAGTCGTTGAAAGCTGTAATAAAGGCCTGCTTTACAGGCCGCGCCTTACCTAATCGATTAAATCGAATACCTGATCAAGGCGGGTAAATTTGAAAATATCTTTAATATGGCTGTTCAGGTTTTTTAACCTGAGCGAGTGCCCGTTTTCATTCAGCCTGTGGTTTGTTTTTACCAACACCCCTAACCCCATGCTTGAAATGTATTTTAATTCCCCCATATCTATGGTCAAAGTCTCTTCATGCTCAGAAAGCTTATCAGAAGCAATGCTTTCCTGACTTGCACTAAACTCACCAATAAACTTTAACTCGTTTTCACTTACTTCTTCAATCTTCAGCATGTAAAAACCCTAAATCAATTTTGTGATTGTAATGGTTGATATCCCGTTCCGATGAACAAACTTGATATCATCCATAATTTCTTTAACCAGGTGAATACCCAATCCCCCGGACTTTTTTTTCCTGAAATATTCCTCAAAGTCAACGCCTTTCGCTTGAGTTATATCAAATGGCTTTTCTTCAAAATCACTCAGGCTTAATATAATCTTACGATTCTTTTTTTCAACTATTAGTTTAATATCAAACTCTGCATTCGGGTTATGGCGCACCATGTTCATGAAAATTTCTTCAACAGATAATTCAATCTTTCGTTGATCATTTTCGTCAACTTCATAACCAGCCCAGTTTTGTTTAAGGAAATCGAAGATATTATCTAATTCACTCGTATCCCGTTTGAAAGTGCCCATACTTTTCATAAGCAGAGATGTCAAAATTATACCACCCGGAAAACCTTAATATGAGAGTGTATATATAAAATTATTGCATAAAATGTACTCTAAATAATACATTGAGGTGTTAATGAGGGCTTGTAACTTGTTTGCCTTGTAAACAGAGCTCTTGCCCGGGTTCTGAACTATGATTTACAGGATTAACGGATCCGCTGAATAGTATTTACTCTGAAGTTTTGATAAGTGCCCGCACTGATGCTCTGCGTAGGAGCGGATGGTTTTTCGTAAAAAATATTTCTACTTGCAGAACTGTTTCAATTTTCCAGATGTTAGCTAACCAAACAACATGAAATTTTTAGGTACAGAACATTGACGTTTGTAACACGCAGAGCCCATTTTAATGCCGCTCACCGGCTTCATAATCCCGACAAGAGTGAGGAATGGAATCGGGAAACTTTTGGTAAGTGTAACCTTCCAAACTGGCATGGCCATAACTATATAATTGAGGTTACCGTAACCGGTGAGCCTGATCCGGAGACGGGGTACACCATTGATCTTGGTAAATTAAAATCCATTATAAAAGAGAAGGTTCTGGATCCCTGCGATCATAAAAACCTGAACCTGGATGTGGATTTTTTGCAGGGAATCATTCCCACAACAGAAAATCTGGTTCGTGCTTTTTTCGACGAATTGCGCCCCGATGTAGAAGCCGCCTGTTCCAAAGACGGAAAGTTGTACAAGGTTAAGCTGTACGAAACCGAACGAAATATTGCCGAATATTGTCCGTACAGAGGACTATAACAGACTATTCATCATTAGCAGTTAGAGATATGATTAAGAATGAAATACAACGATTTTATGACCCTACCTTCACGGTAACGGACGAATACAAAGAATCCCTGCCCGATTTACAAAACGGTCCGGCTTCTTTAATTGAAGGGGCAAATGTCCCAATACAGCAGGTGGGGATTTCCAATTTCAAGCTTCCGCTTAAATTCAGAAGAAGAGAGGGCGAACCTATAACGCTTGAGGCTTCTGTAGATGGTTACGTAAGTCTTGAAATGGATAAGAAAGGGATTAACATGAGTCGGATCATGCGCACCTTTTATAAGTTTCAGGATAAGGTTTTTCATCTCGACCGACTTGAAGAAATTTTACGGGCATACAAAGATGATTTAGAAAGCCAGGAATCATTTTTGAGAGTCAGCTTCAACTATCCGCTGCTCAAAGACAGTCTGCGTTCCGACATGAAAGGGTACCAGTACTACAAGGTTTCCTTTGAGGGACGGCTGGACAACTACAATCAGTTTCAGAAATACATGCACCTCGATTTTGAGTACAGCAGTGCATGCCCGTGCTCGTACGAGTTGTCTGAACATGCTCGTGAAACCCGTGAAGTAGCTGCCATACCTCACAGCCAGCGAAGTGTGGCTAATGTGACGGTAGCGCTGAAGGATGAGTTTTTCGTAGAGGATTTGGTCAATATCTGTCGCACAGCCCTGCAAACCGAAACACAGGTTATGGTGAAAAGGGAAGACGAACAAGCGTTTGCAGAACTGAACGGAGCTTATCAAAAGTTCGTGGAAGATGCAGCTCGTTTGCTTTACGATGAATTGGACAGCTACAACAGTATCCGTGATTTTGTAGTCCGTTGCGTACACATGGAAAGCTTGCACAGCCATGATGCGGTGAGCAGAATTTGTAAAGGACTCCCGAATGGTTTGAGATAACCGGAGTTGTTTTGTTAAACTAAGCCTCGTTCCATAAAGAGCGGGGCTTTTTTTGTGATTATGAAGTAAGGTTTTCAATGTATAGCCCATCAAATCCCAGGTATCAACTCCAATCAAATCAATAACAATGGCAAATCCTGATTTTTCCAGCCTGAAGGCCTTATATATAAACTGCACGTTGAAAAAATCACCCAGAGAAAGTCATACCCGAAAGCTGATTGATGTGTCTATGAACATCATGGAGAAAGAGGGGGTGGAAGCTGAATGTATCCGTCTGGTTGATCATGATGTAGCCTATGGTGTGTATCCTGATATGAAAGAGCAGGGAGCAGAGAAAGATGAATGGCCGGAGCTATGGGAAAAGGTGAAGGCTGCAGATATACTAATCATAGGAACACCGATCTGGCTGGGAGAAAAATCATCGGTAGCTACCAAACTTATCGAACGGCTTTATGCTATGAGCGGCAAGCAAAATGACAAAGGGCAGTACCTGTTTTATGGAAAGGCCGGTGGGTGTTTGGTTACCGGAAATGAAGACGGAATAAAGCATTGTGCGATGGGTGTATTATACGCCCTGCAGCATATCGGGTACAGCATTCCCCCACAGGCGGATGCAGGCTGGATCGGGGAAGCCGGTCCCGGACCAAGCTATGGAGATAAAAGTGAAGATGGGCCTGTTGGTTTTGATAACGAGTTTACCCAGAAAAATACCACTTTTATGACCTATAACCTGCTTCATTTGGCAAAAATGCTCAAGGAACACGGCGGGTATCCCGCTTATGGAAACTCGAGAAAAGAGTGGGATGATGGCACTCGGTGGAACTTTGAAAACCCGGAATACCGGTAGCTTGACGAACGAATATTGGGTTGTGAAATGATATAGACATCCAGTAAATTAGTCTTGAATTTTCATCAGGCTGCGACATTTGTGCGCATAGTCTTTAAGGTTTTACCGGATGTTTAATTGGTTTAAAAAGAAATCAGCTTCTTCTTTTACAAATGAGGAATGGGTTGAAGCGCTGTCTCCGCCGCCGGAAGATGCAGCCATTTCAAAGCTGAGAGCCTACCTGGTGAGGGGATTAAAAGCCTCTCTGTATAAGTACGTTGATAAAAATCTGGGCGATTTTGTGGAAGACATAGCCCAGGATTCCGTTCTGAAAATTCTCGACAAGCTGGATACCTTTCGCGGAGAGAGTAAATTCACAACCTGGGCCATGAAAATAGCAGTGAGAGAAGGCTATACCGAGCTCAGGAGGAAACGATACGATGATATTTCCCTGCATGATTACGTGAATCCAAAAGGAGAGAAAGAGCATGCGGTTGAGATTGAAGAGAAAGAAGCTTTGCCCGATCAAATTGCACACGAGTCGATGGCCGTTGAGAAGGTGATGAAAGTGATGAACGAACAACTCACCGAAAAACAAAAAACGGTGCTTCAGTATTTAATTATAGATCAAATACCGTTAACGGTTGTGGCTGATAAAATGGATACGAACCGAAATGCGATTTATAAGCTGGTACATGATGCTCGTTTGAAGTTGAAAAACAGTCTGGAGCTGGAAGGCATTGATCCGGAAAAACTTTTGGAGGAGATGTAAGATATGGAAGCGTCAACTCATCAGGTTAAGGCAAGAGATATATAAAAATGAAATTGAATAAACAGATCATAAAAATATTAGTAAGCAGCGTAAAGGCTACGCATGAGCATGAGCTGGGATGTGGGGAATGCTTTGATGAGATTCACGAGTTTGCCGAGATGGAGCTGTTGGGGAAATCTCCCGCAAAAGCCAAGCCGCTGGTTAAAGAGCACCTGGAGAAATGCGGAGAATGCAGAGAAGAGTATAAAGCCCTGTTAAAGGCAATGGAGAACCTGGAAGTGTATCAGTAAGAGTGCGATAAAGGATGAACCGGGCATTCTAAACTTCTAAACAGCTTAGTTTAGGAGAATACATACCGGATATGCACTCGGTTTTGAAAAGTCCTATCTTTAAGGATTAAATATTCATCAAACCATCCTGTTCCCAATGAAGAAAACTCAGTATTCGCTTTTAACTCTTTTTGCTCTTCTTTTTTCAGTAAGCTCTCTTTTTGCCCAAGATCCCATTCCGATTTCTGAAGCCCGTGAGCAGGCCGAAGGAACTACCGTAACCGTTTCGGGGCATGTGACGGTAACCGATGAATTTTCAGGACCCGTTTATTTTCAGGATGAAACCGGGGCCATTGCCTGGTTTGATTATGACAACATGCGGGAAGAATTTACGCTGGACGTACAGCGGGGAGATTCCATTGTTGTAACGGGTGAGATTGGTTTTTTTAATGATCTGTTACAGGTGGTAAATGCCACTTCCTGGGAGTTTTTCCCCGACTCTACTCATAAAACCACTCCTGTGGAAATTTCCGTTGAAGAAATGAATTCCGGTGACTTTGAAAGTCAGCTGGTTTCCATGATTGTGGATATTGATCACACCGGGTCTTTACAAGGGAACACGAATTACGACATTTCCGATAATACCGGAACCGGGGAGCTGCGTATCGACCGTTTTACCAATCTGGTTGGAGCCGAGGCGCCTGAAGGCGTTACCACCATTGTGGGTGTTGTAGGAAGGTTCAGAGACACATTTCAGTTGTTGCCACGCGATACCGAAGATTTAAATGCAGATCCGTTTGAATATCCCGGGGAAGAGGTTTCCAAAGACCAGACTTTTGAAGTAGCAACCTGGAATATTAATTGGTTTGGGTCGGCCAGTAACGGCCCTGATGATGAAGCCGAGCAAATGGCGAATGTAGCAACGGTGATTACCGAGGTGGACGCCGATTTATACGCCTTCCAGGAAATCTCAAATACGGCTGCCTTTGCGGACCTGATTGCCGGGTTGGAAGGTTATGGTGGTTTTATGGCAGATTTCTCCCAAACCCAAAAAACAGCCTTTGTTTTTAAGCGTACCACTATTGACTCGCTCGATTCGGGAATGATTACCTCCGGGATGACACAATCGAACTGGGCAAATGGCCGCTATCCATTATTCTTCCGGTTCAATGCTACTGTAGAAGGAGAAACACGGGAGATTTATGCTTTCAATATTCACGCAAAAGCATTTGATGATTTCAATTCCTATGACCAGAGAGAAAATGCTTCAGCCGAACTTAAGCAATACCTGGACAGTGAAAGAGAAGCCGATAATGTTATCTTTTTAGGTGATTACAATGATACTATTGAGGGATCTATTACATCGGGTCAGGACTCACCCTATGATAATTTTGATCAGGATCAAGAATATACCATCATTACCAAAAGTCTTGAAGAACGAGGATTTGCTTCCCAGGCATCCGGCTCTTTCATCGACCATATAACAATTACCTCAGAACTTACGGATGAATATATCGTGGCAACTGAGCGGGTAGAAAACACCACGTACATTGGAAGTTACCTGAGTTCCACATCTGATCATTATCCAATCTGGACACGCTTTCAGTTTACAACGCTGGTGAGCAATGAGGATGAGTTACACGATCGGCCTGTAAACTTCTCACTGGAGCAGAACTACCCGAACCCGTTTAATCCAACTACCCAAATCAGTTATCGCCTGGCCGAAAGCGATTTTGTGCAGTTGGAAGTATTTGATGTAATGGGTAGAAAAGTGGCAACTCTGGTTAGAGAAAATCAGTCGGCAGGAGAAAAAATTGTTAGCTTTGATGCATCCAACCTTTCGAGCGGGGTGTATATTTACAGGTTATCAACCGCGGGTGGCAAGCAGCTTACAAGGAAGATGATGCTTATTAAATAAGCTGATCATAAAGCGTATTAGAAATTTAAACGCCTTTGTCTGTAGTGGACGAAGGCGTTTTCTTTTTCACCAGCAGACAAGCATCAGTTACCTGAAATGAAGTCCCATCCACCACCGACTTTTGATAGCTGTTGGTATGCTGATCTGCAATCATAAAACCGTTGGTCTTCATCAGTTGGATGAGTTCATCTGCCTCATACAGCACAAAATGATGCCGGGTAAATTCAAGATGTTCGATGCTATGCCGGGGCCGGTATCCAATCAGGAAGATACCTCCAGGTTTCAGTACCCGCTTAATTTCCCGAAGATGTGGTTCAGGTGGGTTGAGGAAATAAATAACGTTATGTGCTATAATTACATCAAATTCGTCATTGCTGAAGGGGAGAGCAGATGTTTCAGCACAGTGGATGGTAAGCTTATCTTCATCAATCAGAGTTGCGTTGCGAGCTTTGGCTTCTTCACACATGTCGGCAGAATAATCAACGCCGGTCAGGATTAGCTCAGGTTCAATCTGAAGATATTGAGAGAAATGGTTTCCATTTCCAAAGCCGATTTCAAGTATGTTCTGGTTGGGTTTCAGCTCAAGAAGTTTAAAAGCCAGATCGTAGAGTCCCTGATTCGATTCGTTTAAAGCCCTGGCAACTTCAAGCCCGTTCTCGCCGGTTGGTTTCTTTAGTTGTTCCGAAAGTTCTTTGGGTTCCATCGCAGATAATACAAAATGGAATTGAAAGAGTTGGTGACGGCTGATTTAATTTAGCCAACGGATTTGTACTCTTTGGTTTGATAATATTTTGGAACCGAATCGATTCGAATGTGCAGCCAGAAAACACCTAAGCCTGAAGTACTCAGCCATCGCGGTTCTTCTCCGATGATATCTAACATCTCCGTGCCGGTACATTGCCAAAGCTTATGGACTTGTGATTCCGGCGCTTCACGGATAAAGGTACCGATATGAGCATATCCCGGACGCTCATCAACAGGGCAGGGAGCAATGAGTTGGGCATCATTTCCTAAATTCTTAAAACTGACCACGTCCCGGTCTTTTTTGAAATAGGAGCTGAAGGTGTGAAAGTCAGGTGACTTTTTAGCGAGAAATTCACTGTTAAGTACATTGCATTGGTAATCCTGCTGCAGGTTGGCAGTCATCATGGGCTTGTTCTCCCAGAAAAAGGCCTCGTAACCCAAGCTGATCAGGTATTCAGTATAGAAAGATCGAAAGGGTGCTTCATTCTTTAACAGCATGAGAAATTGCTGATTTGAAATCTTAACTCCGTCCTTTGAAATACTGAATCGTTGATTGTTTTCTCCGGACTCCAGTTCTACTACTTTCCAAATCATTGGATAATACTTCTTTCAGGACAGTAACTTTTCATACTCTTTTTCCAAAGGCATATGGACTTTCCAGAATCCCTGAGGGGTATTTCCCTCCAGTAAATCTATCAAAATTCCAAGGTGTGTATGCCAGCCTGCGCCCACGCCCAGTTGCACTTCTTTTTCATCCGGTAATTGCCGGTGCGTCAAAACCAGTCTCACTTTTTCACCTTCCGGGAAAAGTTCAAAAGTAACCTCAGAGCCGGTACCATCACCTTCAGCCCAGGTATAACTTAATAAATGAGGCGGTTTACATTGTGTCACCACACCATGAGAAGTATCTCCGTCTTTGAGATCTTTATACTTTTCCGGCCACGAATCTTCCTCCGGAGATAACCGTGTATGATTGAATTCATGGGTAACTTTCCCACCTACCTCTGTCTCCACATCACCGGCCGACAACCACTTTGCTTTCAATTCAGACCTGGTTAGATATTCCCAAACTCGATCAGCAGGGCCGGGCAACAGCCGTTCAAAACGTACAGTTCCCGGTTCGATAAATACACCTTTCTTATTGTTCATAGCTGCTCCATTAACTTGAGGTTTCATCGATGTCGTTCAGCAGGGCTTCCAGGGTATCCAGTTTTTTATTCCAGAACTTGCGGTAGCGTTGTGTCCATTCCATCACATCCTGCAGCTTTCGGGTGTCGGCTCTGCAAAAGCGTTTGCGCCCCTGTTGTTTGATTACCACTAAACCGCATTCATTCAAAATTTTCAAATGTTTGGATACGGCAGGGCGGCTCATATCAAACTTCTCGGCTACATCGTTTACGGGGAGCGACTGACCGGCAAGCAAGTCTATGATTTGCCTGCGGGTTGGATCAGCAATGGCCTGGAAAACATCCTGTGACATAGAAATTTATTTAAGTAACTAATTGGTTACGCAAATTAAATTTACTGTCGTGAATTGTTTCCGTATGGAGCAGGGGCGAAGGACGGGTAAAGCCAGTAAATTAACCTTGGGTCAGTAGCACTATGGCATCATCAAGAGCGGCTACAGAATGGGACACTTCAGCCGGTATGTCCACTTCCTGATGCTTTTTAAGGCGAATGTCTTTCTTTTCCTGGTGGTAAATCACTTCACCTTCCAAAACAAGCAACTTGGTAGGGTGATGGGCTTTGTGGTCTTCCAGCTTCATTCCTTTATTAAAGCCAAATAAGAGAACTTTAAAGTGATCTCCGATATGAAAAGATTTGGCTACCGGGTTTTTGGCTGTCTTAAGCTGTTCTTTAATGGCTTCTACCGTCATAACTCCATGGTTAAGTGAAAGTGAATGTGCTTAAACATCTTACAAAATTGGGCGGACTTTTGCGAAATCATCCGATTATTCATAATCGATTTAAACTCCCGGTTAAGAGGCCCTGACGTCAATTGACTGCAGGATCAAATTTTATTTTCCCTGAGATCTTTATGGAGCGAAGCTTCTTTAAGTTTCCGGTGTTGAAGCAAATACTTCAGGTCATTCCGGTTATCGTACATCAGTTGTTTATGGTAATAGTTGATGTATTCACACACCCCAAACAGGTTTGCGAAAACCGCCCAGCCTATGAGATTATCGGTCGATAGGGTTTTACCAGAAACTAACCATTGAATGATCAGAACTACAGGTATCAGCGTTATCATAAGTTGGCTCTGACTCTTGAAACTCCTGAATCGGGAGAGGGCTGTACTTTTAAAAACCGGCCGTTCTGTTAATACGGAATACTTTATCCACCAATAATAGGTGCCCTGGAACAGGATAAAACACATCACAAATAATCCATAAGACAAGAAAAGGATGTCGGACAGAGAGTACTGGAAGTTGAGAAAGATCGTAATTCCAAAAAACATGACTACATTCATTCCCTCGACCTGGAAATTCCATTGAAGTCGGTTAATGAGTCGTTTTTTGGAATTATTATTTATCATATAAAATAAAAGACTACATGGTGCTGCTAATTACTCATTCATAAATCACACCATCTTTCATCACAAAAGAAACTCGCTCCATAGTTGTTACATCTTCGAGTGGGTTTTTATCGGTAGCAACAATATCAGCCAGTTTACCGGTTTCAATAGAGCCGATTTCAGCTTCCATTCCCAGAACGGTAGCCGCTGTCATAGTAGCACTTTGAATGGCTTCCATAGCGGGCATCCCAACCTCGGTCATGTATTTGAATTCCTTTCCATTCAGACCGTGTGGGAAAACTCCGGCATCGGTACCGAAAGCAATTTTTACCCCGCGTTTGTAGGCATCAGCGAAGGTGTTTTGTATCATCGGGCCGATTTCAAGGGCTTTAGGCACTACCAATTCAGGATAGTATCCATCAACCTTTGCTTTCTCGGCGACCCATTTTCCGGCTGAAATAGTGGGGACGTAATAGGTTCCTTTTTCAATCATCAAGTCCATGACTTCGGGAGTCATCTTGGTTCCGTGCTCTATAGTACGTACTCCGGCTTCAACCGCTCGTTTCATACCTTCAGCTCCATGGGCATGGGCAGCCACGTGCATTCCATACTCGTTAGCTGTTTCAACAATAGCAGTCAGTTCGTCCATGAAAAACTGAGGAGCATCTCCGGATTTAGCCACACTCAAGACTCCACCGGTCGCTGTAATCTTGATATGATCCGCACCGTTCTTGTATCGCTGACGAACGGCTTCGCGGGCTTCTGCCACACCATTCAGTACTCCATCAATCGGGTCCGGACTTCCCATCAGGTCTTTTTTCCAGCCGTTGGTAGGGTCGGCATGTCCCCCGGTAGTTGCGAGTGATTTTCCTACTGTGATGATACGCGGGCCATCCACATATCCTCCTTTAATGGCATCCCGAAGCGCAATGTTTACGCCCGAGCCACCGAGTTCCCGTACGGTCGTGAATCCTGCCATTAGCGTTCTTTTGGCGTACTGAACCGAGCGAAAGGCTTTATCGGCATCATCGAAGGTGAAGGGTTCTAAATACTTTTGAGGACTAGTTTCACTTTCAAGGTGAACGTGCAGGTCGATGAGTCCCGGCATTACGGTTTTGGATTTCAGATCCACCACCTCATCATTTCTGTTCCCGGAAACATATCCGTTTTCAACTGCAATAATCTTGTTGTCTTCAATAATGATGCTGACCTCACTCCGGGCTTCATCCGAAACTCCGTCTATGAGTGTACCCGCATGGATGATAGTTCGTTGAGCAAATCCAGAAGAAGAAATCAGAAGTGAAATGAAGAATGTGAAAATAATATGGCGGAATTTCATAGGAAGTATATTTGGTTAGGTAGTGTGGCGCAATATAGGTAAATGAGCCTAAAGAAAAGAGTTAGAGACATGTGTAAGATTGAAACAAATTTTAGCGGTTCATCATACGTTTTAGAGTGTTTTTTGTGGTAGTTTTAGTCGGTTTCAGAAAAAAGAAAATTCATCAACAATGACGGTTTTATTATTCATCATAGGGTTAGTTACGCTGATTGTGGGAGCAGAATTGTTCCTGAAATCGGTAGATAAGTTTGGCTTGGCCTGGAGCGTATCTCCGGTTGTAATGGGGTTGACGGTCGTAGCTTTTGCAACCGGCGCCCCTGAGCTGGCCATCAGTTTACAAGCTGCTGCCGAAGGCAAACCGGACCTTGTTTTGGGAAATATTTTGGGCAGTAACATTGCGAACATCCTATTGATTCTTGGAATTGCAGGATTAGTGAAGCCACTCCGGATAACAAACCGGATTATCAAAGTTGATGTCCCTGTAGTTATTGGAGCCAGCATCCTGCTTTATGTTTTAGCCATGGATGGTTTACTTACCCCGGTGGATGGACTCATTATTTTCGGGGCTTTGGTTGCCTATTCTATTTTCATGTACAGCCAAATCAAAAAAGATCGCCGGAATAATAAGCTAAATAAAGAAGAACAACCGGACTTGGACGAGCCTGTAACCACACTTTTTTATGGGAAGTATATTTTTCTGCTTTTGGCAGGATTGGTACTTATTGTGATGGGCTCCCGATGGATGGTGGAGTCAGCTGTAGAAATTGCCGGTATCCTTGGTATTTCCGAGCTTATTATAGGGCTTACGATCGTTTCCATCGGTACATCACTCCCCGAAGTAGCTACTTCTCTTTCGGCTGTTAGGCGGGATGATTCTGATACGGCCGTTGCCAACGTGATGGGGAGTAACCTGTACAACATCCTGCTTACCCTGAGCCTGACCATTATTGTTGCACCCGGAGCATTAGACGTATCCATGGATGCCATCAGGCTCGACTTACCGTTTATGGTGATTGTTGCAGTGGCCTGTTTACCGCTTTTCTGGCCGGCTAAGGAATTGGGAAGGCCGGAAGCCGTCGGGTTCCTCTTTTATTACGCTGCGTACATGGCCTACCTTGTACTTATAGCTATGCAGAATCCATATAAAGAAACCATGGAGTGGGCGATGATTTGGATTATCATCCCACTTACAGTTCTGTTGATCGTTGTTAAGTTCATAACCGATTACAGGAAGAGAGCTCTTTAGTAATTGACTGACTATAGAAAAAGAAAACTTGCAAAATCCTGATTCGAGAAATCAATCTAAAATATTTCTACCTCTTGTAATGCGGCGCGTAATTAACTTCCAAAATATCCAACCGCTCAAAATGGGTTTGTAATCGCGACCAGAATTCCAGCCAGTTTTTATTTTCTACGGGAGTCCATAGCACTTCGGATAAAGCAGCAGCCCTTGGATAAGCCATGTATTCTACCTTGTCTCCGGAATGCATGTATTCCGTCCATACATTCCCCTGTGCTCCTAACACATACTTGGCTTCTTCAGCAGAGAGTTCTTCAGGAATAGGTTCATAGAAATAAACATCCTTCAGGGTAGTAAATCCGCCAATGGCCAGTGGCTCTGTTTTCGGTTCGGCTTGGTAATGATCATAATAGTTGGAGCCCCAGGGAGTCATGATGACATCGTGACTCATTTTAGCCGCTTCGATACCGCCCTTTTCACCCCGCCAGCTCATTACGGTGGCACGGGGAGCTAATCCACCTTCCAGTATTTCATCCCAGCCAATAATCTGCCGGCCGTGCTCATTTAAAAACTTCTCAATACGGCTGATGAAATAACTCTGAAGTTCATGCTCGTCTTTCAGGCCTTCCCGCTTTATTACTTCCTGTGCAATCGGGCTTTCTTCCCATTGTTTTTTGGGAGCTTCATCTCCGCCAATGTGAATGTAGGTGCTTGGGAATAACTCCATCACTTCAGTTAATACGTCCTCCAGGAATTCAAAAGTTTCTTCTTTGGGGCAATAAATATCTTCAAAAATTCCCCAGGTAGGTTGCACGTGATATTCTTTTTCAAAACACCCAAACTGAGGATAAGCCGCTAATGCCGCTGAAGAATGTCCCGGCATTTCTATTTCCGGGATAATGGTGATATTTCGTTTCTCAGCGTAGGCAACAACTTCCCTGATTTCTTCCTGGGTGTAAAATCCACCATATCGCACATTATCATAAATACCTGTTCCGTATCGGCCAATCAGGGTTGAATCCCTCCAGGCACCAATTTCGGTCAGTTTGGGATATTTCTTGATTTCGATCCGCCAGCCCTGGTCTTCGGTCAGGTGCCAGTGAAAGCGGTTCATTTTATGCATGGCCAGCAGGTCGATGTATTTCTTTACAAAATCGGTGGGGAAGAAGTGGCGGGCTACATCCAGGTGCATACCTCTATACTGAAACCGGGGATAATCTTTAATGGTAACAACCGGCAGTGCCCACTCCTGATTGTTAGGAGCCAGCGAAGGGAGTTTATGTTCTATAACAGGATCAAAAAGCTGGCGAAGAGTCTGTATGCCATAAAAAAGACCAGCGGTTTCCCGAGCTGAAATTCTGACCTCATCTTCCGTAACCGACAGCATATATCCTTCCGGGTGCTTAATCTCATTATCCTCGTCTATGACCAGGAAAACAGCCGTATTCGTATCGGTTCGGGTTTCCTCAAAAGAGATGGAATGATCCATCCAGGTAGCCGAGTAAAGTAAATCAGCCAGATACTCGCCCAGAAAATGCATTTCTTCGGTGTCTTCGGAGAGATGAATGGTGGTAAGTCTGTCCAGTTCAAAAAGTCCGTCTCCGTATTCCACTGAAACAGGTTTGGGAATGATGGAAACGGTTGGCTCTGCCTGGAACCCGTATAAGGATTGAACGGTAAATAGGAGAAGAGCGCCAATTAATGCCTTTTTCATAATCTGTCAGGTCTGTGTTCAGTAATTTTGACCGACAAGATAGCATTTATAGACTTTTTATTTTTTGGCTTGTTCTTCTTTTTCTTTGAGGATGTAATTTGCATACAAAAACTCCAAGGCCGAGGCTTCAAAGCCTTTCCAGTTTTGTATGAGTTCCTGAAACCGTTCTTCCGAAGTGTTGTGCGGATCTTCTCCATAGCTCCAGATAATCCACCGGCGAAGCCCTTTTTCTTCCCCGCTTTTCTTGTTGGATGGGAAAACGGCATCGGTGCGTCCACGCATCATCATTAAATCCTGCCCGGAGGTGGGACCAATTCCCTTAATACTCGTGAGTTCATCGTAGCAGGTTTGTGGATCGCAGATGCTCAGGTGCTCCATATCCACTTCTCCGGCAACAATATCGTTTGCAAGACCAACCAGATACTGTCCCTTGCGAAGAGTGGGGCCTAATTTTCGAATGTTGGCAGGATCGGCTTTCATCAGCTGATGGGGGCGGGGCCAGGCGGGCAGCGATTTCTTCCCAAGCATTAGAGCCGTTCCATAAGTTTCCCGGATTTTGTACATCATTTTCTTGGCCGTGGGTTTATGGTTCATCTGCATTTGTACAATCCGGTACAGGATATCTTCGAACAAATTGGCGCGGGTCATGCGCTTTAACCCGTACAGGTTGGTGAGTTTGTCGCCGAGAACCGGGTCATTTTCAGCCTGATCATAAAGAGGACGAAGATCCATATCGGTACCGAAGATCTTGGTCAGGCTTTTGTTTGCTTCTGCAATTTCCTCTTTCGAGAGCGACTCTTGCGATTCAATGTGAAACTCAGGGCTTTCAGGATCGCCGTTGAAAAAGACGGTTACAATAGCATCGGTTTCGCCAACGGGGATAGGACGGGTGAATCCTTCCTCAAATATTTTTTCAGGTTCGTGTTCGTGATCAAAGTAAGACTCGATATCGAGGCAGAGAAACCAATCGTGGGGAGGGATGGATTTTAAGGTCCAGGAGCTCATAGGAAATGGATGAAGTGATAATTGATTCAGTGAGGATATAACTAAGACCTCACCAAATCAACTATCAGAATAGAAAGAACATTTCAACAAATAGCTATTTTGCTAATTCTACTTCATTTGAAGTGCCAAATGGATTCCAGCTGATGGCTTTTGCTTTTTCCAGGAACTTCGCGGTACTTACATATACTACCGGAATGAACACCAGGGTAACCAAGGTAGAAGCGGTTAACCCACCGATAACTACACGTGCCAGGGAAGCCTGAATTTCAGCCCCGGCGCCCAACCCAAAGGAAAGAGGGAGGAGACCTAACACGGTGGTCAGGGTAGTCATAAGTATAGGGCGGAGACGGAGTCGTCCGGCTTCTATAACGGCTTCTAAAACCGGCATGTTTTTCTCCCGCCGCATCAGGTTGATGTAGTCGACCAGAACAATTGCATTATTTACTACAATGCCAATCAACATGATCATTCCCATCAGGCTTTGAATGTTGATGGTCGTACCTGTTAACAGGAGAGCGGGAATTACACCGATCATAGCCAGCGGTACGGAAAACATTACCACAAGTGGATCAAAGAATCGTTCAAACTGCCCGGCCATTACCATGTAGATTAGAATAAGAGCCATGATGACAGCCATTGAAAAGTCGTTAGCTGCTTTTTGCTGCTCCTCGTATTCTCCGCCGTACACAATGTTA
Organism: Gracilimonas sp.; assembly: GCF_017641085.1. Classification (NCBI taxonomy): domain Bacteria; kingdom Pseudomonadati; phylum Balneolota; class Balneolia; order Balneolales; family Balneolaceae; genus Gracilimonas; species Gracilimonas sp. The sequence continues at coordinate 785,959 of NZ_JAEPPI010000003.1, forward strand.
AATCCATCGGGTAGGGGATAGTCGATGAGTTCTGCTTTTATGGCTTCCACAGCTTCACTTAAAGCTACGCCACTTTGAAGGTTTGCGGTGATATTGGTTACCCGCTGTCCGTTGATACGGTTGATGTCTTCCGGGCCGCGCCCTCTTTGTTTTTTAATGACTGAGGAAACGGGAAGTACTCCGCCATCGGGTGTGCGTATCGAGATATTATCAATATCGAGTGTTCCAAGCCGGTCTTCGGGTTGAAGGCGGACGGTAATCGGGTATTCATCGCCCCCCACACGGTAGGAACCAGCCCGGCTGCCTCCGATATTTGTTTGAACGACCTGAGCCACATCACGGACTGAAAGTCCCAGGTCGGCAATTTTATCACGGTCAAAAAGGATACGTTCTTCAGGGGTGCCTTCACTTCTTCCCGCCCGCACTTCAACGATTCCGGGAAGTTTCTCAACTCTCAGCTTTATATCCTGAGCCAGCTCATAGGCTTTTTCAATGTCATAGCCCCGAAGTTCGAACTGTACATCTTCGCCACCTCCTCCACCAAATACGCGGCGTAATATCCACAGCCCGGATTGTGCATCCACACGGATGTCTGCTCCCGGAACTTTACCGGAGAGATTTTTTCGGATTTCAGCAGCAAGATCGGAAGTGCTTTGACTACGTTCAGACTGGGGTACCATAGCTATCTCAACCTCGGCACGCCCATCTCTCACTTCCGTTGTGAAATATTCCACATCCTCCATGGGAAGCGTAGCCCGAACGATTTCCTCTAATTCTTTGAGGTATAAATTCTGTACAGCAATGTTTGTACCATCCGCCATTTCAAGGTCGATATCAATTTCGTCGGCATCTGTTTGGGGTGCCAGTTCAACCGGAATGATGGGTATCAACAGGAAGCTGCTAACTACAAGTACGGCTGTTACACCAAATACGGCGGGTTTATGTGAAAGGGTTTTCTCAAGAACCAAAGAATAGCGGGTTTCCAGTTTTGTGAAAAAGCGCTGAAAGGCTCCTTTCTTATTATGAGCACCTTTTTTTATAGTCAGGAACCGGCTTGAAAGCATTGGAACAAGCGTTAGAGCTACAACCAATGAACATACGAGAGCAAAGACAACAACCAGTGCCAGTTCCTGGAACAGCAGTCCTGAAACTGTCTGCATAAATACGACTGGTAAAAATATTACACAGGTGGTGAGGGTGGAGGCTACGATAGCACCTGCAACCTGCTTGGTGCCAATCAGAGCGCTTGTCTCTAAATCTTCGCCTTCTTCTTCCCGGAGCCTGATAATATTCTCGAGTACTACAATGGCGTTATCGACAATTAAACCCACCCCGAGTGCAAGTCCGCCAAAACTCATTTGATTCAGCGTCAGATCATTGAAGTAGAGCAGGGCAAAAGTTGCAATAATCGAAATTGGGATGGCTACCGCGATGATAAAGGTTGAAGATCCATTGCGGAAAAATACATAAAGAACTACAACAGCCAGTAACGCTCCCCACATAGCCGAGTTCTGAACATTGTCGATCGAGCTTTGAATAAATTCACTTTGGTCGGTAGTAACAAATAAATTCAGGTCATTTCTCTCGCTGTTAATTTTTTCGACTTCGTTACGGATGTTTTCAGCTACAGCCACGGTGTTAGCGCCCGTCTGTTTACGGATTCCAAACCGAACCATCGGCTTTTTATCAATGGAAACCACCCGATCCAGGTCTTGGTATCCAAATGATACATTTGCAACGTCTTTAACCCGAATTGGCTTATTGTCGATAGTGGTGATTACGGTGTTGGCAATTTGCTCGATGGATTCATATTCACCCAGCGTACGAACATATAACTGCTGCAGTCCGGAATTAACATTACCTCCGGGAAGGTTGGTATTTTCCCTCGCGATAGCCTGTTGTACTTCAGCTGTCGACAAACCACTTGCAATAAGCCGGTCTCTTTTTATATCGATTTTTACTTCCCGGTTTATACCGCCCCAAATATCGATAGATCCAACTCCGTTTATCTGTTCAAAGCGTTTGGTTACCTCCCGTTCTAAAACAACAGTGAGTTTAGCAAGATCCATATCGGAGTTGGCGCCAACAATGACAATAGGAAAATTATTTGGGTCAAACTTCCAGATACGGGGAGGTTCTGCTTCGGGAGGGATGTTATCCCTGACCCGGTCAAGTGCAGCCCGTACATCATTGGAGGCTACGTCAACGTCAATGCTTTGGGCAAACTCCAGGGTAACCCTACTTCGTCCTTCACTGGAGCTCGAACGAACTCTTTCTACTCCGGGAACACCGGCAAGGGCATTTTCAATAGGTTCAGTAATGATTTGCTCAATTTCTTCGGGCCCCACGTTTGGATATTCAGTAGCAACGGTAAGCTGCGGATACTCAATAGGGGGAAGCAAATCTACGGGGAGGAACCTGAACCCGATTACTCCAAGGGTAATGATGATCAGGAAGACCATCGAGGTGGCAACGGGACGTTTAATCGAAGTTTCTGTAATAGGCATGATCGAAAGGCTTAAAGGGTAACGTTATTTTGTTGGTTGTCACGGTCACGCATGATTTCTTCAAGTAAATCCTCGCGTTGCAGTTGCTGAAGCTGAAAGATGCGGTCCCAGCTCATGGTACGAATTCGGGCTTGTGTTCTTCCTTCAGAGAGTAAGTCTTGACCAACAGTGACTACCCATTGACCGCTTTCCAAACCGTTCACCCCAAGCTCCATTCTACCCTCTGCTACAACATCAATAGGTTTAAACTGCACAGGTGTGGGTTGGGTCATAGCTCTCAGGCCCCCTGAATTATTATCACTGGAGTCACTGACCGGCTCTATTTCAGAACCAAGTGATGTAGCTACAAACACACCTTCTCTTCCTGTTGTGGGATCGGTATAAAGCGCACTGACAGGAATTAAGGTAGCTTGTTCACTTTCACCGAAAAAGATATCAACGGGTACAAACATCCCGGGACGTAATAAACCGTTTACATTGTTAACATCAATTTCAGCTTCCGTACTCCGTGACACTTCATTTAAGAAGGGAGAAATACGGGATAATTTGGCGTTGATAGAGCTTGGTTCACCCTCACTATTCTCAATAAGGATTCGGGCAGATTGCCCAACCTGAATTCGATTCAACATACTTTCAGTAAGAACGATCTCAATTTTGAGCTTTGTTAAATCCCCGATTAGAAATAATTGGGTATTTGTAGAGGCCTGCATGCCGATTTCAGCATTACGCTGACCTACAGTTCCGGAAATAGGGGCCCGTATTACTGCTTTGTTTAGCTCATCTTTGCGTTCTTCCACCAAAGACCTGGCCTGATCGAGTTGCGCTTCTGCCAATTCAACATCGGCTTCGGCTGATAAAAGCCGGGCTTCAATTTGTTCAACTTCCAACTGACTGGTCAGGTTCTTCTCTTCCAGTTGTTTTGTCCGTTTAAATTCAGACTGAACTTCAGCGAGCTGAGCTTTGGCTTGCTTTAACTGGGCATTGTTAATCTTGAGCCCTGCTTCTGCCTGCTGAAGTTGTTTTTCCAACACATCGGTATTCAACTGAACCAGTTTAGTGCCTTTTTCTACGAAATCTCCGTTTTTTACAAAAACCTGCTCTACCACCCCCGAAATTTCCGGATACAAGGCCACTTGGTTTTCTGATTTCACATTACCACTGAATCGTTCTACCAGTGGGAGTGAACCGTAACGGGCCTGAACCGCTTCTACTGATGGAATTACAGAATTTCCGGTTGTTTGATTTTGACTGGTATCTTCATCAGACCCCGAACAAGCATTTAAAAGGAGCAGTAAGGCGGTAAGTACAAATAGTTTTGGTAAGACAAGTAGCTGTTTCATAGTATAATTATTGAGTTCATATGCAAAACTCAATTGTTTACTAAACCGCTCCCCTGCAAATGTTAAATGGTATAAAAAAGAAAACCCCTTGAAATTCTGAATGACTTCGAAGGGGTTTTTAAGGAAAAAAGGGTCTTACGCTATTTCACCAGCACCATTTTCTTCGATAGCGAGTAGGCTTTTCCGGAAGCGGACTCCACGTTTAGTACATATATGTACATTCCGGAAGCGTAGCGGGAAGCATCCCAGTTCAGTTTATAGTATCCCGGGCGTACGCCGTTTTCGTTGATCAGCGTTTCCACTTTTCGACCAAGGATGTCAAACACGGTGATACTTACCTTCGCCTGCTCAGCCAATTCGTAATGAATGGTTGTTGTAGGGTTGAACGGGTTCGGATAGTTTTGTGACATGGTGAAACTTTCCGGCAGTTCTTCTGCAACGTTAACCGCTTTTCGGGCAATTTGCTGCTGAGCCGGTTTTCCTTTCGCTCTCAGGTCGGAGGCGATGATGAGTTCGGCATCCTGATCGTTCAGGGAGTGGAAGGTCAGGGTTGCAATTTCTCTTTCCTGAACCGGTGAAAGGGCTCCGAAGTTGGCCACGTTAAGCGTAATAATCCCGTTAACGCTATCCACATGGGAGAGAAACACATTGGCGCTGCTGCTGTGCATGTTGAACAGCTCCTGATCGGTAATATCAGCAACACTGAGCTTCTCTTCATCGTAATCGATCACCAATGAAAGCGCAGTCACGCTGTCGGGGTGGGAGAGGGCAAAGGCATAAGTGACTTCACGCGGAGCATTCGGGTTGCTGCTGTATTCCTGCGCCTGCTGTACTTTGGTATAGCTGATATGTTGCAGGGTGTCAGAAATGGACAGTGCGGATTTTTGCTGTGAAGCCGGCTGAATGGTATTGTCATTACCGACTGTAATCTCAGTTCCCGAATTTAGTGCTTGCTTAGCACCTGAGCGCAGAGCAGAAGCCGCATCACTTACAGAACCGTTATCCATTCCGGAAATCAGAGCAGCCATGTGCTGTGCTTTGGCAGCTTTGTTTCTGTCTTGAGTTAAATTCCAGAATCGAATAAAAGCGACGATATCTTCAACGTTGAAATCGTTATCTGTATTCAGGCGTGCATTCGGGAAAGTTAAGCCACCACTAAAATCAAGAGGAGCAGTCTCAAACCCAAAGTCATTATCTCTCCAGCCATTGCTGAAGGAATTCAGGTCATCGAAGTCAACAGCGAAGTCATTGTTAAAATCGCCGATCATGGTGACGTAAAATTCAGGAGAGGAATAGGTGTCATCAGCTGATGTAAATTGTCCGTCTCCATCAACATCAACAAAATACTGACCGCCGCTGTTATCCTGCATGTTTTGTGATGAAATCTGAACAGTAAGAGTATCCAGACTGTAGAAGTTGTTGTTATCCAGAATCAGGCTGTTACCTTCTGCGTTCAGAGCACCGGGAGTAATAGTCTGGCCATCGTCATTGATAAAGGTAACAGCACCGGAAAATACCGTTGAGAAGTTATTAAGTGTATTAATGTCGGTATCAAAAACGATTTCTACGCCATTATTTACATACAGTACATTTCCATTTGGGTTGAAATCGTTGACACTCAGAGGAGTAATCAGGAAGTTTTTGCTTACGCCGATTGTACCACTGAATTGTCCCCGAATAGCGATGTCGAGATTACCGTTTCCATCCATGTCGTAAGGATGGATGCTGACGGCTCCATTGAAATCGCTGGTAAGCACTATTTCTGAAGAGAAGGAGTTGCCTCCATTATTTTGGAACCACATTCCCTGACCATCGTCCGGTGAGGTTGCGAGTATATCCGTCAGTCCGTCTCCGTTAAGATCACCAACCGAAACATCTACAACCTGGGTAATACCGGTGCCTATAACCGACTTACTTCCAAAGGTGCCGTCTCCATTGTTGATAAACGCCCCAACCTCGCTATCTCCCGATGAAGCATAAACCACATCGAGGTCGCCGTCATTATCGAGGTCGGCTGCTGTCACTCTTTCGGGATTGGTGATGTTGGACCCGATTACGGTTCGGGTAAATGAACCGTTTCCATTATTTTGATAATAAGCTACTTCATGGCCGCCATTCTCACCTGAAACGATATCGGTGAGGTTGTCGCCGTTAAAGTCTCCGGCAAAAACAGAATTGATCAGGTTGCTGTTATCAACTACTGAGTTCTCCGGGCCAAATGCGACTGCAGACTGGAAGCTCTGGTTTTCGTACCAGCTGATTTTACCATCACCGGAAGAAGCAATGACAACATCGGTAAACCCGTCGTTGTTCATATCTGCCGGGAATATATCAGAAATGCCGGTATGATTAACGGTAACCGTAGTTTCATCCAGGAATCCGGTAGTAGATGTACTTCCTCCGTTATTTTTCAGAACTCTGAACTCATTGTTCACATTCGAAGTAAATACAAGATCCGGGAAATCACTTCCATATACATTCATCGTCCTGATTATTGCCGGAGATACCGATCCCGGATAATTCAGACTTAGTACGCTGTTGAAAGGATTGTCACCATCAGAGAAAAGTAATGAAATTAGATTATCTGCGGGTCGGGTGGCAATCAAATCTTCAAAACCATCTCCGTTAATGTCAGCCGAGGTTATGTTACCTCTGCCTGAGAACCCACCTTGAGTTTCGAACAGGCCAAAGGTTCCTTCACTTTCATTGAGGTATAGATACTTGTGAGGATACGTGTATCCAATTCCATTGGTTGTTACCGAAACATTTACAAAACCGGATAAACCAGCCGGCGCTTCTACAACAATTGAAGCAGAGTCAGCGCTGATAACATTAGCGTTAGTACCACCAAACTGCACCTGATTTTCAGAGGATACGTTAGAAAACCCAATACCTGATAAGGTAACCTGAGTTCCTTCAACACCGGAAGTAGGGTAAATTCCGGAAATCTGGGTTGATATGGCTTTGATGCTTACGGTATCTGAGGCTACGCGGGTATTACTTGAGTCGATAGCCACCACCCGATAGTAGTAGGTTACACCGTTATTCAGGCCGGTATCTTCGTAGGTAGTTCCTGTTTGTGGTGTGCCGAGCAGGGAGGTGAATCCATCTACATCAGGATTGGTACTTCGAACTACATCATACCCCAGGAGATCTGTTTCAGTATTGGCATCCCAGCTTAATGAGGCCGAGCCAATATTTCCGGAAACCGTTACGCCGGTTGGAGGGGCGGGAGGGGTATCCACATTTTTCAATAAGAGCAATTGATTAGCTGTATAATCTCCAACAACTAAATCAAGTAAACCTGCTTCCGTTAAGTCTGCAGCAGCCACAGATCGCAATTCTCCGGCACCGGATAGGAGCGTATCTGCAGTATCAAAGCTGCCGGAACCGAGGTTTTTATACCAAACCAGGTCACCATTTAAGGTAGAAACAATGACGTCTTTGAGGTCATCACCGTTTAAGTCGGCAGCCGTAGCATTAAAAGGATCAGTCAGGTCGCTGGAAATAACACTTTGAGCTCCAAAGGTTCCGTTACCGGAACTGTTAGAGTACCAGGCCACTTTAGAATCGGTTTGTGAAATCGAAAGCACATCAACAAAACCGTCGTTATCCAGATCTGCAGTGATAACGTTTTGAGGATTATCAACTGAAGAGCTAATTACCGAAGCAGCAGCAAAGGTGCCGGCGTTATTAACATACTGCACAATTTGATTTGAAGCTTCAATCGATGCAACGAGGTCAAAATCACCATCCCCATCAAAATCGGCAGCTTTTACATCATTAGCCAGAGGAGCATTGCCGTCTATCAATTGCTGAAGCACAAAAGTACCGGTGCCGTTATTCTCATAATACGAGATATCGTCAGAAATGGTATGTACATGAATGATATCCGTATCCCCATCAAGGTTGACATCAAACGCTATCACGTCCTGGGAGTTATAGTTAGAGATAACCGGGAAGGTCTCAATTACGGAACCATCCACACTGGAAAAGTTAAAAGCACCATCATTTTTATACCAGCCCAGCACATTGTTATATGCCGCGGCGACATCTAAAATACCGTCACCATCAAAATCAGCGTAGGTAACGCTGCGTGCACGTGCATCGCCTGTTTCTCCCAAGGCCTCAGGAGCGGAAAAAGTCAGGCTACCGAGGTTTTCAAGGTAGTCTACATTGTTAGATGAATTCTCGTTGTAGGATGCGGTTAGGATATCGAGATCCTGGTCGTTATCCAGATTGGCAATCTGCACTTCAAGTATGCCCGACAGGGTAGCAAGGGATGTAGGATCCTGGAAAAAGCCGCTTTCCCCAGGAGTATCTTCCAATACGGTGTACATATCCGGCGCATTCAGGAATGTATTCCCGTTTATGACTACGGTAACCGGGTAGGTGCCCGGAGATACAGCCGGTATGGTGACGGAGATCTTAATTGAATCTGATGAGGTAATGGTGGCACTTTGTCCGCCAATCTGTACATCGAGAGAACTGTTGGTGAGGTTAGCACCGTAGATAGTTAATGAACTTCCGGCGTCTCCGGCGGTTGCAGACAGTGCATAAAGGCTCTTAATTTTGAATGGTACAACTACTTCATCACTTAACTGCGATAAGGCGCCTGTTACGGTATCATAGGCTGCCGCACGGTAATAATAGGTGGTATTCTCAACCGGGGTTGAATCCGTAAAGGTGGTATCACCAATTACCGATGTATTCAATCGTGTTGCGGCGGTTGAATCTGAGAATGAAGATGTTGATCGGTACACATTATATCCGCCGATATTCGGGGCCGGACTTGGACTCCAGTCAAGATCAATGGATGAAGCTCCGGCAGTAGCCGTCATATTCAAAGGGCCCGGTGTTTCAATCGGAATGATATCACTTGAGAAACGGGGAGCTAATTGAGAACCGTTAAAAGTACTTAAGACACCTATGAGGTCAAGATAGGCCGGAGGGGTATCGCCTATAATCTGTGTTTGAGCCCAGAGGCGGATATTTACGTTATTTCCACCGAATGTTTCAGCTGATACTGTAGTTGACACAGCCGATGCATTGGCAGGCCAGGTACCCGGATCTGTGATCAGGTCATTAATTCTAACCAGAGTTCCCTGTAAGTTTTGCAGGTCCGTTGATGGATCACCGCCATTTACGAAATCATTATAGGAAATGACTTTAGGATCAGGCAAGGTGTTTCCGCTGTTAAGAACAGAGATGTCGTTATTGACATCATTGACCATAACTTCCCGAAGACCGTTAAAAGTTTCCATTTCTCCTTCCACTTCCACACTGTCACCGGGGGCAATTCCTGAGACAGGTACATCACCATTGAAGGCGACAATTCCAAAATCACCGTCCTGAATATAAAAGGCAGTATTATTAACAGAAGCCTGGAAGTTAGGTGAGGTTACCACTCCACGCACGCGGACAAAGGAACTGTCAACCAAGTTTTTGGCACTTTCGATAGAAATGAATTCATTATCAGGAGTATAATATCTGATATCCTCTGAATTTGTAGGGAATAAGAGATATCCGTCAGTTGCATTAGATGATGATTGGTAAATAACTCCTGTATATTCAAAGTCATCCGGAATTACGGCACCACCTAGTTCTGTAACGTCAGTACCAGCAATCTGCATGGTAATATTTGCAGCAGTACCAGCCTCCAGTATACTGTAGTTCGTATCATTGGAAAAGTTCTGATCGGTTGTATTGACCGACAGGTTTTTAACATTTACCAGTACAGATTCATACTGCTCATAATCAGATACATTGTTTAATACGATTTCAACAGGGGTTGGGAGGGAGTTTCCGGAAGAAATAATGTCTACCGATGAGATACTGATCAATTCCTTGGTGAAACTTACCTCGCCTAAGGTCCCCGTTAACTCCACAAGGTCACCTATTTGGGCACCTGAATTAAACAGGGGGGCATTAAAGCTGGAAGTTGCATATAAGTGTAGACCGGCGTTATTCTGCTGAATCTTATATACGTTCCCGTGCTGACGGGTGATAATACCCTGTACTTTCACAGTTTCTCCATTAGCCAGTTGACGTGCATCTGCAATGGTTGTTAATGGCAGAGGAGGTGTACTGTTTTCATACCAGGCGATTTTGTCGTCTAAGCTTGAAGCGGAAACCACATCCAGATCTCCGTCATTATCCATATCTGCTGCATCAATATATCTTGGTCCGTTAATGGTTGCAGAAGTGGCTATGTTTACGGTATCCGTTACTGAGCTTCCGTCCGTAAGCAGAAGGGTAATTTCATCTCCACCTAATGATGAAAACAGAATGTCGTAAAAACCGTCACCATTGAAATCTAGCACTTCTATTTCATCCGGATAACCTGAGCTTTCATGCAGTACAGTAAGTGCTGGATTCGAGGATCCGGTGCCTTGGGTTACCGTAATGTTATTGGAAAAAGAGGTACCTATATAGCGACGGCCGAATACGATGTCTTTTATACCATCCTTGTTAAAATCAACTGATTTCATATCCGAAATCAGTTCATTGGAATAATAGTACCGGTTTTCAGCACCGGTGTTGCTAAAGTTATTATTACCCTCGTTTATTAAAGCACGTATACCTTTTCCGCTATCATATGCTATTAATGCATCCTGGTCACCATCTCCATCAAAGTCAGTGATATGAAAGTCAGAAATGTAAGTTGATGAGAAGGAACTGCTGTTGAAACTGAATACATCATTAGGTAGTTCAGCTGTGCCATCCCCGTTATTCTTATGCCACAATACTTTGGTGTAATAAGGGCTGAAGCCAGATGAAGCGGTGTAATAGAGACTAACAACCGGATCCTTTAATCCATCACCATCCATGTCAACCATTGTGAAATCTTTTAAAGTAGGTGTATAACCGCTTTGGGTAGGATAGTCGTAGAGATCATAAGGGGTGCTGAATAATCCGGAGCCCAGGTTAGGATATACTCTTACGGACCGGTTGGTTCCATCCAGAGTAACGATATCATTATCTCCATCATTATCGACGTCAGTGATTTCAATATTGTAAACAAACGTACCACTTGTGATAGGAGTACGGGAGCCGAATCCACCTGCCTGATTATTCTCAAACCAATCGAGGTTATCGTTCGTGTTCGACCAGGTTACCAAATCCTTGTACCCATCTCCATTCAGATCTCCGAAAACGGATATATATGGTTGTTCCGGTTGATTGTAGATGATGTTTTGTCCGTCGAAATAGGCACCTTCACTCTTAAGAACGGTAAAGGCATTTTGTTCTACTACGCTTCGGTTTCCGCTAATAATACTTAACTCGGCAGGTCCGGCAGCGGTAACCGGGATTTCAATGACCAATTTATTAGCATATGTAGCATCTCCTTCAGAGCTAACTATGTTAGCAACAATGTCATTGACAGAAACAGTTAAATCAGACACATCTTTGCTAAACGAGTTACCATATATTTCGACTTCTGAACCCGTAGCAGCACCTAATGGAATTACATCTGAGATTTTCAGATCGGGAACGAGGTTTCTGTAAAATTCCAGGGTTCCACCTGAAAATGGACTTCCTATAATGTCCAAATCACCATCATTATCAAAATCACGAACATCAGTTTTTCGTTGCAATCCTGCCGAAGTTCGAATAATTCTGACGTCAGAATAATCGAAGGTGCCTGTTTTTTCAATCCAGAAGAGGTAGCTGTTATTGCTCCCCAAAATGTCTTCATCACCATCGCCATCAAAATCAAGCACCTCCATCTCATAGGTTATTCCATTCCCGGTTGAAGAGCTGATCCCGATTTGGGAGCCGAAAGTGCTGTTTCCATTATTAATTAAATAAAACGTTTCGCCGGATGTTCCGGTTATGATATCCGGATAATCGTCACCATTAACATAGGAGGTAGCTACCGTGCGATAGGAAGACGAACCAAGGCTGGCTACAAGGGTAAATGAACCAGTTCCGTCATTTTCGAACCAGTTCAGGATACCATTTTGGCCGGTTACAATATCTAAATCTCCGTCTAAATCTAAATCTGATAGAGTGAAATCATAGATCAGGCTTGACCCAGTGATAATAGTTTGTTCTGTACCGAAGGTGCCATCCCCATTGCCGGCAAACCAGCTAAGCGCTCCACTTCCTAAATTACCGCCTAATAAATCTAAATTACCATCTGAATTTACATCAGCGGCTTCCATGTGATAGTTGAAGAAAGTAGTGCTAAAACCGGTTAGGTGGATTTTATTACCGAATGAACCATCGCCGTTACTCGGTAAAAATATGAGGGAATCGGTACCAAGACTTGTGAAATAGACGAGGTCTTCAAACCCATCTCCGTTAAAATCTCCTGCTGCCTGTTCTATAATTGAAGTATTAGCAACAGAAGTACCATAGGTGAAGTTACCGTTACCATCATTAATTAAAGGAATAAGTTCGTAAACGCCCCCCCCTAAACTATAATTTTCAAGCACGTCATAGTCGCCGTCTCCGTCCAGGTCCAGGCTAACTGAAATATTTGAACTGCTGTTTCCATTATCGAAGGATTCCGCAAATTCAAAATAAGCAGGTTGCTCTTTTATGACCGTGAACTTACCTGTATACTCCGCTACATCTCCATCCGTTTGAACGATCAGATCGTGAATACCGGTATTCATGGAAGGAACCGTAACGCTCAGCTTGGTAGATTGAGCCGATTCCACCGTTGCTTGAACGCCACCGATATAAACTGAACTGGAACTATTAAAACCGGAACCATATACCTGAATGGAAGAACCGGGAGCGGCGGCTTCTTTAGAAACTTTAGTTACATAGGTTACAATTTCGGTACCGGTGTTTTCGAAAAAAGATACCAAATCAGAGTTGAGGGTAGTAGAGAAAACATCCTGATCGCCATCATTATCGTAATCAGCTGCAACGATAGCATATACACCATCTTCCGTTGTACTTATTGGCGATTTAACAGTAAATGCTCCAGAGCCATCGTTCTCATACCAAGTGACCTTATCATCCTGAAAGGAGGCAGATAAAATGTCCTGATCACCGTCTCCGTCAAGATCAGCAGCATGAATCTTTCTTGGGGCGTCAGCAGTACCATTTGAGACTTGAATTTCAGAATTTACATCAAATGTCCCATCTCCATTATTTGGATACCATACAATTTTGTCATCAAGATTCGAACTGGAAGCTACATCCTGATCACCGTCTCCGTCAAAATCGGCGTGAATCACATCCCATAGACTACTTGTTGTTGAAGGAATGTCTATTTCAGCACCAAAAGTCCCGTCACCGTTATTTGGGAACCATCCAATTTGCTCATCAGTATTGGTTGCGAATAAAACGTCAAGGTCTCCATCATTATCCATATCAGTTACTCTGATAGCTCTTGGATCGGGGGCCGAAGATTTAATTTCTATACTTGAAGAAAAGGTTCCATTACCCTGGTTTTGATACCAGACTATTTTATTCGTTTTAGAAAAACCGGCAATAATATCTGTATAACCATCAGCGTCTAAATCCCCTGTGGCAATAGAACGAACCCCTACATCACCATCTGCAGCTGATAATACATTTTGAGTGGGAAAACTGCCCGAGCCATTATTTGGGAACCATGACACTTGCCCGTCGATATTATAATTTCCAGAAACAAGATCTACATACCCATCATTATTAATATCAGCCGTTGTAACTTCAAATACATCCCATATGTTGGTTGCTAAATCAACCTGAGTACCAAAAGTGCCATCACCATTATTAAAATAACCAACTATCCTGTGATCAGCTGTTGAAGCAACAATTAAATCCGGATAGGTATCGCCATTCAAGTCTGCTAAATCTACATCCCTGGGATTCAAAAGAGTACCAGGGAGGGTGTTATTTGAAGAAAAACTCGCATCTACTGCATTCAATACAGTAAAACCAGAAGTAGTATCACTACCGTAATAGTTACCAACGGTAACGTCATTAAATCCAATATTTGTCTGAGGTACTTCAACTACAAGTTTAGATTCTGATGAACTGATTAAATTAGCTTGTACTCCTCCGAATGACACATTTAAAAGAGCATTCGAAAAACCACTCCCGTATATAGCCACTGTAGAAAATGGACTGGCTGCATTTGGTTGGATGTTTGATATTTTTACCGGCGTAGTGTCTAAACCTGTGATTGAAATATCATCTAAAAATACGGCATCAATACCGTTGGGATCGTCTTGACTTCCGTTCTTGGAAAACCAAAAGTCGATATAATATTCTCCGGCTGGAAGGTCATAAACAGGACTATTTGTCCATGGAATGTCTCCCGAAGCAGAATCAACTACAGTTCCGGCAATTTCCAGATAAAAGAAATCAGAATTTTGCTCAGTACTAAGTCTATATTGGAACTGTAGTGTCCCGCCACCCTCAGCGATATGAACCCAAATTCCTGTATTACTGTTTTCGGAATGATTGATAACACCACTTCTGATGCTGTTTCCACTATTAAGAGTATTAGCGGATTGTTCTATAAACCAGTCATTAGGCGATGTTGTCCTTCCAAATTTTGTTCCACTTAAATATGGGTCAAAATTGACTGGAATTAGCCCATCTGCAAAGGTATAAACGGTGTCAGCAGTTGGGAATAATTCACTTTCAGCTATCTCGTCTCTGTCAGGAGATTCCGGTACTACCGGGCTGTTTAAAATCATATCAGTATTGCCGGATAAAGTAGTGGCTGAAACCGTTTGATTATCTGCTTTCTTATCCTGTGCAAAAGCAGAAGGGGAGGTGAAAGCACCAATGGTGAAGATCCCGAATAGTAGAAGGCCTTTTTTCATAATACAACGTGTTACTGCGCGGTTGATAAACGTAGAGTTAAATAATTTTTTTGAATCCATATTTCTCCTGAGCTTATTGAATTACCTCTGCCTGATCAAACTGCAGAATGTCTATGTCAAAGCCCTGGGAGGACTTCAGCACAGAAGTGTTATGTATGGATAAACTGGTATTTCCCTGGAAACTTCCGGTTGGAGCGAAAGTGATTTCACAAACGGCACCGCCTCCGGAGATAGAAGCACTGTTTCCGGCTATGCCTGCTTCTATAGTTATAAAATTCGAGTTGATCTCCGGCTGTACATACACAAGCGTATTACTGCCATCCGGATTTAAAAAGCTTCCGGTTTCCCCAAAAACCTGTACATCGGTAACGGTCAGGAGTGCATCATCGTAATTGAGTACCAATGAAAAAGCGGTCAGGTCATCACTTTCCTGAATTTCATCCAAATAAATTTCCGCGGTGTAGGTCCCGTCATTGTTACTGCTGATTTGATAAGGATTAAACAGGAAGCCGCGGCTTTGAATAGCGTTTACTGAGAATTGCCCGGTGAAGGTTTCGTTTTTAACACCACAGTTTCCATTGGGTATATATTCTGCAAATATTTCAAATGCATAATTTTCCCCGTTAAAAGTTTCGTTCAAGTTCGGTATTGTAACTGACTCAGACTCATTTATAGACTGCCAGTTTGCATTGGCAATGCTTTCACCTGGAGCGGCATACCTGAATTCGTAATTGTAATCAAAATTTAAGGTAGTACCCTCTGAGCTTACCACGTCCCATTCAAGGGTAAGTTCCCGCTGATTTACTTCAAAGGGTGAGTCAAAAGAATAGCTCGAATTTGTAAAACGTAAGTTTGGCAGAACAAAATTTTCGTTACAAGGATCATTTTTGTTTACTGCTCCATCGTCTTCGTCATTAGGTAGTTCGCTAAATTGATCTAAGATGTTATCGCAGGAAATCATTGCTCCCGTTATCAGAAGTAAAAGTAGGAGTGAAGACAGCTTATTGAAAATATTCATTGTTCGGTTTTTCATAATCTTAAAAATTTACTCTCATGCTGAGGCCGTTATTCCGGGCATTAAATTCAATCTTCGCGTTCTCGAGTTTCTTTTTATTGGATTTTTGTAGCATTAAATCAACGATCTCAACTCCCTTAATCGCTAAATAAACTGATAAACCAATAGAAGCCTGCTTTAAAGCATCATCGGCATCCTGATAATGTCCTCGGTAATTTGACCTGAGCTCTTCGAATCTATTCGATCCTGCTGATTCTTTTTTGTAGAGGTCTAACGCTGTTTGGTACTTATTGTACGAATTATTGTAATCCACATACGACTTAATACTATAGGCCAAGGCACCACCTCCTGCCAGAAAATACAGCCATCCTCTTCCGCCTTTGCCCAAGTAGCCATGCCCGACCCCGGGGAAAACAGCACCTGGTATTACCGATCTAAGCACGGCCTTGCCTTTACTTCGGGGCTGGAACTCATCTACAAAAGTGATCTCCTGGCTTAATGAGTTAACCTGAACCTCTTTTGTTACATCGTCAAAGCCATCTTTTTCGATGGTAACTTCATACGTTCCATAGGTCAATGATGGTAGAGTAAAAGGCATTGTACTATATTCCCTGCTGAATCCGGGTCCTTTTAATGTAATTTCAGCTTCTTCAAATATTCCATCTACTGTAAGAGCGCCTTTACCATCAATCTGAGCAAGATCCATACTGATGATTTGGTCATAATCACGGATAATTTCAATTTGGCGAGTCTTTGTCTCAAAATTATTTAAACTGGCCCTTATCTCATACATCCCCACTGGCAAACCTTCTTTTGAAAAATTACCTTGCCAAGATTCAATTTCTTGCCCGTTTTTTAATAATGATACATTCGCATTTTCCTGATCAATTGAAAAGAAAAGATTGCCGGTAATTTGAGTTAAATTAATTTCTCTGCTAAGAGAATCACCAAGCTCGATTGTTATATTTTCTTGCTGTCTGTCGTATCCCGGTGCTCTTGCTTCTAATGAGTAAACCCCTGGTCTAAGCTTAATTTGGTCATAGTCACTTATTATTTCATTATCAATAAGTAGAACGGCATTTTCTGGTGATAAGCTTACAGACAAATAACCGACAAATTCCTGTAGGTTATAATTAAACTCAGTGTTTTCACCAGTAAAATCAATTTCATCAACAACTCTTGAATAACCGTCAAGAGTTAATTCTATTTTATATTCTCCAGGGTATTCTCTAATAGTTAGAGGTGTAGTTCCTCTACTCCCAGGCTCGTCATTAAGTGTAACAGATGCTCCAGCGGGTTCAGAGGTAATAGTGACAGGAATTGGGTTAATTCGTTGCAGATTATATGATGGGTTGTTTGTAGTTTCTGCTGAAACAGTGATAGTATCATTTACAAACGCGTACTGAGGTTTTCGTACCTGTATATAGTGAACACCCGTAGTTAAGGAAGTATCAAAAACAGTGGTATTTAAAAGTCTAGGAGTACCATCTATTATTAACGTGCTATTTTCTGGATTCACCCTGAATTGTACGGGAGCAATACTGGCGTCTTTGTCACCCGTAATGATTAATTCCCAAACCTTACCCTCATCCAGATCAATTCCTACATCATTTAGAACGATATCTAACTGGATGTAGCCATTTTTATAAACTGTAACCATTCTTTCATTGGCAGATAGATATAGTAGAGTAGACCCCGGATCCTGGACGGTTTTTATAATTCCATTTCTAGCCTCAAAAACCAAGCCCGTTAAATCGGATTTCACTCTAATACCGGCTGCTAAGTTTCCGTTTATGTCTCTATTATCATCCCTGTCTTGAATCAATTCACCGGAAGAAATGGATACTGATCCCTCAACTACTCTCATCTCTGAAGGCCCATCGTTTTGATCTTGAGCTTTAAGATTTGTAATAGAAGAAAAACCAAATACAAATATACCTAATATGTACAAAGTAGAACGAATATTAATTTTATACACTTTATTCAATTATTTATGATTAACCCTACAAAGCCATTAATGGATTTGATCAGAATAAAAAAAAATTAAGATTTAATGACTACATAAATATGCAGTAAACTATTATATACCTTTCCCATAAAAATCTAAGAAAGTGAAAAAAGTAGTGTGAAAATCCCCAAATTTTCACCCACTATTTACCCCAACTTTAATGATAATCTATCAGTCATCTCTAAATCATACAAGAGAGATAATAGTTTATCATGAATTTACTTTAAAATTCCCCAATTCAACCAAAGCCTCGTCAGACCACTCTTTGGGTTGCCAAGCTCTTACATAAATTTTTGGTTTATCACTATTGAAGTCTATTAAGAGAAATAAATATCCTTCATCAGAGTAATTGGTCGATTGATAGCTTTGCCTCATGCTAATACCATAAATGCCTTCCTGATTATTTTTTCTAAGGATATTGAACGTCGAAAAACCTAAGTGAATGTCAGGCTTTGATGCAAAGAGAAGGGTCTGTCGTTCCAAGAACTCTTTCTTTGTCTCCCGAAGATACTCCACATCCGGTTGGCGTTCCTGATTCTGTTCATAAGCAAACTTATCGCCAGAGCTACTATTATCAACTTTAAGGACTCTTCCAGTTATAATTACAGCTTGTTCTGCAAACATAGTCCCAAGTTGTTCTACATTTCTTGTTAAATAGGCAGTCCTGTATTTTTCTACAAACTTGATCATTACCTGTCGTTTATCCCAGTCATTTCCATATCCAGATTGGCGGCGAAATTCATCATACATTCCATCCATTACACCAAAATTTACATCTTTTACTGAACCTGTGGAATCTAAATCAGGAACTAAATACTCTTTTGTTTGGAGATTGATTGAGGGATAACGAGCAGTGGTTGTTAATTGACGAAACTCCCATCCATTACGAGTTTTATTAATCT
This sequence comes from Gracilimonas sp., assembly GCF_017641085.1. Taxonomy (NCBI): domain Bacteria; kingdom Pseudomonadati; phylum Balneolota; class Balneolia; order Balneolales; family Balneolaceae; genus Gracilimonas; species Gracilimonas sp. The sequence goes on from NZ_JAEPPI010000003.1 coordinate 804,512, forward strand.
CAGACTTCGAAGTATTATTAGATACACTAAGATTATTGAAATCTTCAATATCTGTCAGCTTTTTGTTCAAGAATTCATCTTCTTGCCATTCTGGGTTTTCAACCCCAGAATTGAAGTATTCCTGTAACGATGTAAGGTGAGATGGTACTAACTCTTTGAGTTGTTCTTCACTCACTGCAATTTCCTTCTCATCAAGATCAGATGAATCGCCAGATTCCCCCATAAAAGTGTTAAGTGTAAAGGTCTCATTCATTGCTGCAAAAGACACCTTTTCTTTAAGCTCTTCTTTTTTGCTTTCTGAAATTGGTTGGTCTAATCTGACTCTTTTTGTGTATTTGAAAGGGGGGCGTTGTACTAAATTCCAAAGGTCACTTACTTCTTTTATTTCCCCTCTGTTTTCGTAATAGTCATACTTTACATTTATTTGTATCTCTCTAAGCATCGTACTAGAGCCATACAGGTTAATAGTTGCAGTTCCATCAATCGATTTAGCAGATACTGAATTATTACCATCCCAAAAACTAAAATCCAGAGTTTTTGCTTTTTCACCATCAACGAGAACAGCTAAAGTAATCTCTCGATTCTTATCAGTAAGCATTTCATCAGAAAGAACTTCAAATGATGCAGATTGCATTATTGAAGGAATCCTGAACCCGGGTTCTACATACAAGTTATCACCATTATGCATCAGGGTAGATTCCGGGATGGAATTCAACAGTATGATGCTGAAGTAATAGTATTTAAGGGCATTGGCAAAGTTGCCTTCTTCTTCAAATTCCTCGGCTTTATCAAAAATATCCTTTACCAGCTGTTTCCGGTTTTCAAAAATCTCATTTACCGATGATTTTTGAATGTACCTGAACACGTAAATTCCACAATCACGGGGTTCCTTAAAGGTTTTAAGGTTTTTTAGCTGAGCCGATGAATAGGTTTTAACGATTCCTTCAACTTCCTGCTTATACTCACCCTGATTGTCGGTGATGCTTTCGGATACTTTATTAGTGAAAGATGACTCAATATTTACGGCAATTTTGGACAGCAGCTGATCGATAGCAGCAGACTCGCTTTCACTCTGATTTTGTGAACAGAATTCACCCCAGTAATGGTCATCACCGGCTTTAATGGCTTCGATGTCCGGAGTTTGGGCAAATGCGTTCGATGAAATAAAAACAGCGAAAAGCAGCGGTAGAATCAGTTGACTGATGGAATTTTTCTTTGAATAGTACATTGTGGTTATTGTAAGCTTACAATTTCTGGTTTTTCGTTTTTGTATTGAGTCATGGTCATTCCAACAGATGCGTTTATATAGGTCGGATCTGCAACGATATACTTTTTCCCTGAATGATAATGGCTGTCGCCTTCCACATTATTGCCGGTGAAGGAAACGGCGGTAGCAAGATGCTTACTGTATCTCAGTCCAACTACTTCTAATCCCACCAATTCCTGAACCAGGTTGGCAAAAAGGATAGAGCGGTCATCACAATCAGAATAAGGATAGAAAAGGGTTTCTTCGGGAATCATGTATTTCTCACGATCAAACTGGTCCTGGTCCGTTTTGTAGTCAAAGGCAGTTTGCACAAAACGGAGGAGGAAGTTCACCGCCTCTTCTTCGCTCATATCTGCGATGGCAGGGGCAAGTTTTTCATAAATCGATTTCTTGGACGATTCAGAAAGGGAAGCCGTAAAGAATACAGGGAGCTCGGTTAGCGGAAAATATTCGAAATAGGTAATCAAATTCTTGTCGATGGAAACCGGGATACTGTAGTCTTTTTCATTAAAGGAAAATTCGAGAGTTCGGGACTCAACATTCTTTGTATCGCCCAAATTCGGAAATTCTTTAATGGTAAGGTCCAGTTTTTTGCTCTGGCTTTGGTGTGAACCGGTGTAAGTGAAGATAGAGCTTGGAGTCTGCTTGTCTTCATTCAGGTCAATTACATAGTACTGTTCGCCATCCAGCGTGTAGTACTTGGTGTTAAATACATTGTATTCTACAGCAAATAGGATGTAAACATCATTTTGGTCGTACCCGATGCGCACTTTATATCCTGCCCGGGTTAGCAAAAACCAATTGTAAAGGTTGACCAGCTTCTTGTCGTAGCCTTCATAAACCGTATTGGCAAAGTCGTTGATCAGCAGCACGTAGCCCCAATCGTTCAGCTTTAATTCCTCACGTACTTTATTGGAGTAGGATATAATCGGATCGTGGTTTATCCGGCTCACTTTATCCCAAAACTCAGCAATACGTTTGTTATCGGTTTTTCTCATGGAAAATTCGCGGGGAGAATACAGAGCTCTGAGTTGAGTCGGGTATTCAAAAGGAATGGTAGAGGAGAAGTAATTGATGTTGGTGGAACGTGTCTCAATATCCCCAAACATCGACTCTTTGGGTGGTATTTCTATTTTAATAGGCTCAGGCTCGGGAGCGTCAGGTATATCAATATTAATACGTTCGCGAACCGGGGTATCGTCCTTGGGAGCGGTATTCTCAACGGTCGGTTTAGGCGGAGCCTTTGGGATGGTGATAGGCTTTCTTTCTTTGTAGAAATCAGACCCCTGGTTGATACCTACTTCTTCCCAGGTTTTTTCCAACATCTCAATAAACTCTTTATCGAATTTATCCTGATACTCTTTGAATTCAGCTTCTTGCTGTTTCTTCCATTTTTCGTACTCGGTATCCTGAGCAGAAACCATGGCCGGAATCAGTGAAAGGGATAAGAATAAAATCAGAAAAGCGGGAAAATATTTTTTCCCTGTATTATTGCAATCGAAAAACCCCATCTTTAAACCTCAACGTTACTTTTAGTAGTATATACGACAAAAATTGAACAAAATAGTGTGATAGTCAAATTAAAAAGATTTGTGTTGGTTGATATTTCATTTTATTATTCCCGAAACCAAATAATACCACAAAGGGGTAATTGATATGAAAATGAAATCTATTCTTTTAACATTATTCGCATTTACATTCATGGTTTCTTGCGGGGGCGAAAAAGCCGTAACCAGCCAGAGCTCAATGCCTAACTGGATCATGGTGCCACCTAACGATACTGAAGAATACTTCTATGCACCCGGGCAAGCTGAAAGCAGCCGTCAGGGAACTGCACTTAGAATGGCTCAAAGCAACGCTACCACAGCTATGGCTCAGAAACTGGAAGTAAAAGTTTCTGCCCTTCAAAAATCTTTTGAAGAAGAAGTGCAAAGCGGACCCAATGCCAACTACGCGGCTACTTTCTCAAGTGCCAGCGAGCAGCTCGTGAACAACACGATGAATGGTGTTACCCGCGACCGTGCCGAGTGTGAGCAACTAAATCCTGAAGTAACCGGTGGTAACGTAAACCAGCGTTGTTATGTACTGGTTCGTATGCCGGTAGGTCAGGCTCGTTCCGTACTTGAAAATGCACTTTCTAAAGACGAAGAGCTTTACACCAAGTTTAAAGCTTCCAAAGCGTTTGAAGAACTGCAAAACAAACTTCATGAATTAGAAGACTAAATTCGAAATAGAGTTTTCGTGAGATTTAGTCACATACTTTTAATTCAGACTGTTCTTATAAATTTAGTACTCTGTGGAAACTTGTTTTCGCAGAGTACTTTTTTTTTAGATGAAGACGAACAGCCCGTTCTGATCTATCAATCTGATACCGTACATGGATTCGGAATTGAACCGGTTTATTCCTATTCAGCAGAAGAAGAGTTTGAAGATGCCTGCCAAAAGGCACTTGATGAGTTGAATAGCAACTTGTTTATGTCGGTGTATATCGAAGAGTTTCAAACCAACGATTATTCAACGTATAACTTTCCTGAACTAAGTATCAGAGACACAGTACTAACTTTTGGTGATGGAATCGTTAAAAAAGATTCGGTCATCATTGATGAACAAGCAGTTTGTGTTGTAGGAACTACAAATTATGCAGACCCGATAAATGTAAAAATTCCATCGCTATCAGAATTATTTGTAGCCCCTCAGAAAATAGGGAATACATGGTTCGCTGTTGGTAAAACCCGGGCTACTTCCTACAACCCAAGTCTGGCATGGATGAAAGCTAAGAATAACGCTCTTCAGGATCTGACCAAGGCTATTCGCATTTCCGTTCAATCCATTGAACGACAGCTGGAAGAAGGTGACTATACTCAGTCGGGGGGAATTACCTATTTCAAATCCAACCTGATTTATAACGGTATCTATAATGTAAGGAGATACACCACTCATAAATCTTTTTTGACAGTTATTGCTGTCAAAGAAAGTGATGTAATTGAGTATTAGTCTTCGCGTTTAATTGTGAAGGAAGGATTTTTATCCTGTTTCAGCCGCTGCTGATTTATCTTTTTCTGATACAGCCGCTCCACATCTTTCAGGGTATCCACATCACCGGGAGATAAGTCCCACCTTATGGCCTTGAACCTGGGAAACCGAAGCGTGTAATTGGCCTTTGTTCTCTTGTTTTCCTGAATGTCATCAAATTCCAGTTCCACCACAATATCCGGATACAAACCCAGAGTCGGCCCGTATTTCTCTGCGGTGATTTTTTTGATGCGATCGTTCATCCTCTTTAGTTCATCATCGCTGTATCCACCGTAGGCTTTGCCAATAGGGATGAACTCTTCTTCGTACCGCTCATCGTCCCGAACCGAAACTCCAAGGGTGAAATCAGAGTAAGTACCGCCACGTTTACCGCTTCCGGCATGGGCATACATCATGATGGTATCAATGGAACCCCCGGGCTTTTTTACCTTCAGCCACGACTTCCTTCGCTGCCCGTACTCATAGCTGGAATCCTTTTGCTTCAGCATCAACCCTTCATTGCCATGGGCGAGGGCCAGCTCAAATAGTTCTTCAATGTGTGCCTTGGATTCTATTTCCTGTTGCGTGGTGATGGGAAGATTATGTTTTTCGGAGAGCCTCTGCAGCAATGTTCGTCGCTCTGTGAGGCTAAGGTCGAAGATGGGCTCCCCGTCGTAGAATAACACATCATAAGAAATAAGCAGGCAGGGATACTGTTCCAGTATTTTCTTTGAAGGCTTTTTCAATCCCATGCGTTTTTGTAGCAGCTGGAAGGGAAGGATGGTGTCATCTTTGAATACGCAGATTTCTCCATCCAGCACCAGCTCCGGTAATTCTCTTTCTGCAAAGAATTCCACAATTTCCGGGAAGGAATGGGTGATTTCATTCAGGTCACGGGAGTAAATCTGAATCTTATCACCTGATACATGCAGCTGGCAACGCATGCCGTCAAATTTTTCTTCAGCGATATAGGTGCTGTAATCCTCTACAGCCCTGCTTTCAATCGGGGAGGCCAGCATAAAGGCAATGGGCTGGAAAAGCGTGAACTTTGCCTCATCAAGGCGGTTATTTTTAGCAAGTACGGCCGTTTTACCGATGCTTCCGGTAATCATATGCACATAACGGACTTCATCCACTTTGTGGCCGAAAGCTTTGGCAATAGCCGAAACAATGCTTTTGGATTCAAACCCAATGCGCAACGAACCACGACCCATAATCCGCAGAAAGTATTTCACCTCAAGCGGAGTCATTTGGAGCCAGACTTCCTTCAGGATTTCCTGCTTATCGGCCCGGGAAGAGACTTCACAGAGACGGTTGAATAGATCTTCCACTTGTTCCAGCGACAGGTTTTCGGCCGTCCATTTTGCCCGAGCTTCCGGGATGTTGTGCAATAACTTCTCGATGGTTTCAGAAGAACTACCGGTTGCCGTTTTGGAAGGCTTGAACACCTTCTCGTAATCAATTTCACAAATTTCAGCAGCCAGGGTAGAGTAGGTGCGACTTCCCACCGAAGCCCGTTTCCCTGATACATCTGAAAAAGCCCCTTCCCCTAAAAACCGGGCAGCCCGTCTCAGGTCTTCCTCATCCAGCGACTTAAAATATTCCGCACAGATTTTAATCTTGGCATTACTCCCCCGCGTCTGATTGATCTGCTGGGCGATGTCAGCCAAAGTGTGGAAGGTATGGATGTTTGAGTTTGCCACGAGTTTATGATCTTGTAAAATTCAAAATTAATAATGAAAAATTTAAAATTGTTGTCGGTGCAGTTAAAGCAGCTGAAGTAGATTCAAGTATCTTTACTGGATTAGCCACTGTTGCCCCATTTTTTATTTTAAATTTTAATTTTTGAATTCCCCTAATCATCCTGTTCTCCCTCCATATCTAAAAACTGTGACGGAATATTTCGCTGGTCCAGATAATGCTTTACCACATCCGGATTGGGCGTGTGAGTGATATAGGTCATTTTGGGCTGAAGCTGTTCACAAAGAGAAATAAGTTCAAAGAAGTCGAGATGATCGGAAATAGGGATTAATTTATCTACCGTAAGCTGACTGCGTCTCGACTCCATCGCAGCCCATCCACTGCAGTAGGCAATTCGCTTCC